>CANQPP010000012.1 GCA_947625765.1 uncultured Clostridia bacterium | reverse complement strand
GCCTCGTCCACCTCCGCCGCGAAGGCCAGCTCGCGCCGCTTGTATTCCGTCCCGTCGTAGGTGTCGGGATCGTCCACGGTGTTGGCGTTGACGATGATGGGCACGCCCTCCGGCACGGCGATGTCCGTCTGCGGCTCCTCGGTGGGCGCGGGGGTCGGGCTCGGCTCCGGCGGCTGCTGCTTCGGGAGGGCGAAGCGGGCGATCCCGTAGGCCGCCGCAAAGGCAATCAAAACGCACAGGAGGGTCAGGAAGCCCTTCCCGACGCCGCGCTTGGGCTTTTGCTTTTGAGCAGGCGCAGCGGGCCGCCGCGCCTCCGTCGTCTCCCTGATCTCTCTTGTTTCCGCGCCCTGCCGCGCGCCGCAGAAGCTGCAAAAGAGGTCTCCGTCCGGGATCTGCTTTCCACAATGCTGACAAAACATATATCTCTGATTCTCGCTTTTTTATTGATTTCTTGCGCCGCTTCCCCGCGGCCGCCGCAAACGTCCTACAACACAATAGTATGCCACAGATCGCCCGGCATGTATAGGCATAAGTTTCCGAAAAAGGCAGAAAAATGGCCCTTAAAACAGTTAAAAGTCGGCGCAGAGAAATGCGGGCCTTTATTCTGCGCGCTTACTCAAACAGCCCCTCGGCCGACTGGCCGCTCTTGCCGCTTATCCCGATCACGCGCGGCCACTCGTTCGTCTCGATGATGGTCGTGGCGTTTATGTTCCCCAGATGGGCGTAGAAATGGCGGAACTGCGAAAGGATGAGGCACAGACGGTTGTCGGAACAACCCTCCGGCACCTCGTACAGCATCTCGTCCGTGAGGCTGTCCAAATACCCCAAGATCTTTTGACGGACGCCCGCGAGATACGCCGCCAGCTCTTCTTTGGACAGTCTCTTTTCGCTGGGTATATCCAGCGAATTTAAGTTCGGAACGTGGAAGTCCGGCTCGGTGTACTGCGTGGGGTTTATGTACCACTGGTCGCAGGAATGGAAAGCGTGATAGACGTGCTTATCAATGGGCATATCGCACAGCACGTAGTTAAGGTCGCAGGTCTTGAGCATGATCTCGGCGTTTATGAACAGGACCTCGGTGTTGAGCCGGATCGCCTCCACAAGTTCTCTGGGCACCCTAAAATCCTCCTTCGATGGATCCTTAAAAAGAAACGTCGTCGCGGACGTTACATAAGTCCGCGACGACGTGGTGCGGGAAACAGGACTTGAACCTGCATGGACGTATTGCCCACTAGAACCTGAATCTAGCGCGTCTGCCAATTCCGCCATTCCCGCATATCAGGGAGAAAACGAAAGGGGTTTGTTGGTGGAGGGGGGTGGATTCGAACCACCGAAGTCTGCGACGGCAGATTTACAGTCTGCTCCCTTTGGCCACTCGGGAACCCCTCCATAAAAATGGAACTGCAAGTTTGGAGCTGGCGATGGGACTCGAACCCGCAACCTTCTGATTACAAATCAGATGCTCTACCGATTGAGCTACACCAGCGTGTTTTCTGAAGGGAAAGTTGGCGACCCGGAAGGGGAAGACGAACCCTCGACCTCCAGCGCGACGTGCTGGCATTCTAACCGGCTGAATACCGGGCCAAGAACAAGGATTGGTGGGCCTTCAGGGACTTGAACCCCGGACCAATCGGTTATGAGCCGACCGCTCTGACCAACTGAGCTAAAGGCCCACATCCGAAGTTTGAAACGAGGTTGGTGACCCCGAGGGGAATCGAACCCCTGTTACCGCCGTGAAAGGGCGATGTCTTGACCGCTTGACCACGGGGCCACTTATGGTCGGGGTGAAGGGATTTGAACCCCCGGCCCCATGCTCCCAAAGCACGTGCGCTACCAAGCTGCGCTACACCCCGGAGCCAATCTCGCCATGCCCGTTATCCGGGCGACGCATAATAATATACATCATTCTGCCGCGCTTGTCAACACTTTTTTCCGATTTTTTTGAATCTATGTCCGCCGTTCGGGGAAACGCGGCGCCGTCGTTCCGTGGCGCACACGCCTCCCCGCGCAGCCGCGCAGCCCTTTTTAGGAAGGCTCCCTCTCCGCCATCACCCGCAGCATCGTCTCCAGCGCCGCGCAGGCCCTCTCCGCCTGGGCTTCCGGCTCCCCACCACCGCGCAGCACCATGCAGGGCGGCTGCGTGTTGGACAGCGTGATCTGCCCGCCCAAAGCGTTCAGGCCCTTGAGCAGCTTATTCGGGTCCACGCTGCTGCTGGGCGAAAAGCGCATGGTGAGCAGCCCCGCGCGCAGGAACACAAGGTCCACGCCCAGCTTCTGGGCCTGCGCCTTCAGAAAGGAGATCCACAGCAGGTTCTCCGCCTCCGGCGGCACGTCGCCGAAGCGGTCGATCAGCTCCTCCAGCGTTTCCTCCCAGTCCTGCCGGGTCTCGATGGCGGCGATGCGCTTGTAAACGTCCATGCGCTGCAGGTCGCCCTGCACGAACTCCATGGGCAGGTAGGCGTCCAGCTGCAGCTCCACCTTGGTCTCGACCGACTCGTTCTCCGTCTGCTCGCCCTTTAACTCCCGCACGGTCTGCTCCATGATCTTTAAGTACAGGTCGTACCCCACCTCGGACATGTGGCCGTGCTGCTGTGCGCCCAGCAGGTTCCCCGCGCCGCGGATCTCCAGATCGCGCATGGCGATTTTGAAGCCCGAGCCGAACTCCGTGAACTCGCGGATGGCGCGCAGCCGCTTTTCCGCCTGCTCGGTGATCACCTTGTCCGGCCGCACCGTCAGGTAGCAGTAGGCCAGCCGGTTGCTGCGGCCCACGCGGCCCCTGAGCTGGTAGAGCTGGGACAGGCCGAAGCGGTCCGCGTCGATGACGATCATGGTGTTGGCGTTCTGCACGTCCAGGCCGGACTCGATGATCGTGGAGCAGACCAGCACGTCCGTCCTGCCCTCGTAGAAGTCCAGCATCACATCCTCCAGCATGCTCTCCTTCATCTGGCCGTGGCCCACGGCCACGCGCGCCTCGGGCACCAGCTGCTGCACGTGCGCAAAGAAGCGCTCGATGGAGCGCACGCGGTTGTAAAGTATGTAGACCTGCCCCTTTCGAGCCAGCTCCCTCTGGATGGCGTCCCGAAGCAGCGCGTCGGAGTATTCCAAAACGTAGGTCTGCACCGGGTACCTTTCCTCCGGCGGGGTCTCCAGCAGGGACATATCGCGTATGCCCACCATGGACATGTGCAGCGTGCGCGGGATGGGCGTGGCCGAGAGGGTCAAAACGTCCACGCTCTGCTTGAGCTGCTTGAGCTTCTCCTTGTGCCGAACGCCAAAGCGCTGCTCCTCGTCAACCACCAGCAGCCCTAAGTCCTTAAAGCGCAGGTCGCGGCCCAAAAGCCTGTGGGTGCCGATGAGTATGTCGATGTCGCCCTTCTCGGTCTTTTCCAGAATGACCTTCTGCTCCTGGGGCGTGCGGAAGCGCGAGAGCATCTCCACGCGCACGGGGAAGCCCGCCAGCCGCCGCCTCATGGATTCCAGGTGCTGCTGGGCTAAAATGGTCGTGGGCACCAGGACGGCCACCTGCTTTCCGTCCATCACGGCCTTGAAGGCGGCGCGCATGGCCACCTCGGTCTTGCCGTAGCCCACGTCCCCGCAGAGCAGGCGGTCCATGACCACGGGCTTTTCCATGTCCTGCTTGATCTCGCGGACGCACTGCAGCTGGTCGGGGGTCTCCTCATAGGGGAAGGCGTCCTCGAACTCCCTCTGCCAGGGGGTGTCCTTGTCGAAGGCGAAGCCCTTGACCGCCTGCCGCTGGGCGTAGAGCTGGATGAGCTCCTTGGCCATGTCCTCCAGGGAGGCGCGCACCCGCTGCTTGGCCCTGTCCCATTCCGCGCCGCCCAGCTTGTTGAGCCGGGGCGGGGCGTCCTTGACGCCGATGTACTTCTGCACCCGGTCCAACTGGTCCGTGGGCACGTACAGCGCGTCCGTGCCCTGGTACTGTATGTGCAGATAGTCCCGGCTGTGGCCCTGTATGGTCAGGCGCACCGTGCCCGTGTACACGCCCACGCCGTGGTTCTCGTGCACCACGTAGTCGCCGGGCTTTAGGTCCGTGAAGGCCGCCAGCTTCTGGCCCGCCTTGCGCCGCCTGGGCGCGGCCTTCTGCTTGGAGGAGCCGAACAGGTCGGCGTCGCCCAGCACGTACAGCCCCGCGTCCTTTAACTGAAAGCCCCGGGAAAAGCCGCTCTCCAGCATCCGCATGTGCGTTTTGCCGTCCTCCGGGAAGCGCACGTCGAAGCCCTTTTCACGCAGAGAGGAAAGCAGCCTCTCCCCCCTGGAACGGCCGCCGGAAAAGAGGAACACATCCCCCCCAAGCGTTTTGAGGCTCGTGAGCTCCTCCGTCAGCAGCCGCTGCTGGCCGTGCAGGTCGGGCGCCTGCAGGGTGGAAAAGCGGAACAGGCCGCGCAGGCGCAGCCCCTGCAGGCCCGTTTCCAGGTCGCAGAGAAGCACGCGAGAACGCCCTTTCCAATCCTCTTCCAGCTCCTCCGGGGCCGCCATGCCGCCCTGCTGGGCCTTCAGGCCGTCCCCGCGCTCCACGGCGGCCTCCAGCTCCCGCAGATACCCCTCGTGGGCCTCCTTCGCCCGCTCGCGGACGCGGCCCGGCTCCTCGATGAGGATGAGTTCCGGCTCCAGATAGTTCTCGATCCTCTGCCTCTTTTCGTAGAACAGCGGCAGGAAGCCCTCCATGTCCTCCGCGGCCTGCCCCTCCAGCAAAAGCCGCAGCGTCCGCTCGAGCCTCTGTCCGGGCAGGACGGCGCCCGGGGCCTGCTTTTCGTCCTCCTCCAGGTCCTCCTTCTCCAGCCAGGGCATGGAGCTTTGCGCCTTCTTCTCCCCGCGCTGCCTGGCGTTCAGCTCCTTCTGCATGCAAAAGCCCGCCTTCTCCAGCGCCTCCGCCTCCACGGCGGCCTCGGTGGCCGGGTACACGCACAGCTCCTGCACGTTTCCCACGGAGCGCTGCGTCAGCACGTCCATCTCGCGGATGGTGTCCACCTCGTCGTCGAAGAACTCCACGCGGTAGGCGGTCAGGCTCTGCACGGGGTAGACGTCCAGTATGCCGCCGCGCAGGGCGAACTGCCCCTTGCCCTCCACGATCTCCTCCCGGCGGTAGCCGCCGCGCACCAGCCGCTGCGTCAGCTCTTCCGGCGGGAACACGTCGCCCGGGCGCAGCTGGACCCGGCAGGCCTCGAAGTCCTGTCGGGAAAGCGTCGCCTGCTGCAGGGCCTCCACGGGCGCGCAGACCACGTCCGTTTTCCCCATCAGGCAGTCGCCCAGCACGGTCAGCCGCCTGTGCACAAGCTCCCGGCTCTCGGCGGTCACCTGGTAAAAGCTGTGCTCCCGCGCGGGAAAGTGCGCGGCTTTAAGGCCCAGCTCCCGCAGGTCCTGGGCCGTCTCCTGGGCCCTCTGGTCGCTGTAGGTGACCAAAAGGGCGCGCTTTCCCTCCGCCAGCAGGGCGGCGCTCATCGTCCTTGCGCCTTGGCAGAGCCCGGAGGCGCAAAGGGGGCTTTTGCCCGCCTCCAGCGCCGCGCTGAGCTCCGCGAACGCATCGCTCTTTCGGAAGGCCTCTCTCATCAGATCGAGGATCGACGTCATGCTTTCGCTCCTATTTAGATCCATTCTGCCTTTGTTTCCCGCTGCCAATAAGGGCGTTTTTCACGCGCCGTTGAACTTCGTCATGGCCTTCTCCACGCCCTCGCTCAGCACCGCCTCCACGGCCTCCCCGGCGCGCAGGTAGCAGTCGAACATCGTCTTCCAGTCCTCCTTGGGGTAGTGGCCCACCACGAAGTCTTTGAGGTCCATCTGCGGGTGCGGCGGGCGGCCGATGCCCACGCGCACGCGGGGAAAGCCCTCCTGCCCCAGCTGGTAGAGGATGGAGCGCATCCCGTTGTGGGTGCCCGCGCTGCCGCTTGGGCGCACGCGCAGACGGCCCATGGGCAGGTCGATGTCGTCGTAGACCACGATCAGCTGGGACAGGGGCAGCTTATAGAAGGCCACCAGGTCCCGCACGGACTCGCCGGAGAGGTTCATGTAGGTCTGCGGCAGGGCAAGCAGCACCTTCTGCCCCAAAATGCTCCCCTCGCCCGTCAGCGCGCGGCAGCGGCTCTTATTTAATCGTATGCTGTGCTTATCCGCCAGCAGCCCCACGGTGTCGAAGCCCGCGTTGTGCCGCGTGTGCGCAAACTCCTTGCCAGGGTTCCCAAGTCCCACGATCAGAAACATCTTCTCTTTTCACCTGCCAAATCGGAATGCTATACAAAGCCCAAAGCATGACAAAAGGCAGGGGATGTGGATATGCGCATCCCCTGCGTAAAGTCCCTATGGAAGCGGACGGGCCCGTTTTCCCGCCCCGCTTATTTTAGTTCAAGCTCCACCACCGTGTCAATGGGGTCGGGCAGCGTCGTGGAACCGAAGTTGATGAAGGCGTAGTCGCTGTATTCCCCGGCGTTCCAGGGCTTTTCCACCTTGATCTCGCTGTTGTCGCTCAAGAGCCGCGCCTTCTTGATCTTGCCCGCAAGGCCCTTGAAGGCGGTGGGGCCGATGCCGCGCTCGTAGATGTGCGCGTAGATGTACTTGCCGTTCTGGGTATAGCGGCCCCATTCGGGCTTTTCCAGCTCGCAGCGGCTGCAGCCGTAGATGGACCTGCCGTTCTTCTGCATCCACTTGCCCACCTGCTTAAGGATGGCGACGGACTCCTCCGGGATGTTGCCGCGGGCGTCGGGCCCCACGTTCAAAAGGATGTTTCCGTTCTTGCTCACGCACTCCACGATGCCGCGCACCACCTGCTCGGCCGTCTTGTAGTTGTGGTCCTTGGCGGTGTAGCCCCAGTTGTCGTTGAGCGTCAGGCACGCCTCCCAGGGAACGGGGTCGCCTAAAACGTCCACCACGCCCTCGGGCGGGATGATCTGCTCCGGCCCGTCGAAGTCGCCGGCGTAGAAGGCGGGGTTCGCGGTCTTGATGGAGCCCACCGCGTCGCCGCTGCCCTCCAGGCGGTTGTCGATGATGATGCCCGGCTGCAGCTCGCGCACCATCTTGACCAGCTTGGTGGCCTCCCACTTTTCGCCCTTCATCTCGTCGTAGGAGAAGTCGAACCAGATGATGTCGATCTTGCCGTAGTTGGTCAGAAGCTCGCGCACCTGTCCGTGCAGGTAGGCAAGGTAGCGGGAGAAGTCCTTGTCCTTCTCCTGCTCGCGCACGCTCTCGTTGCCGCGCATGGGATGGTGCCTGTCCGCGAAGGCGGGGTAATCAGGATGGTGCCAATCCAGCAGGGAGTAATAGAAGCCGATCTTCAGCCCCTCGGCGCGGAAGGCGTCCACATACTCGCGCACCAGGTCGCGGCCCGCGGGGGTGTTGGTGGCCTTGTAGTCGGTGAGCTTTGAGTCGAACAGGCAGAAGCCGTCGTGGTGCTTGGTGGTCAGCACGGCGTACTTCATGCCCGCTTCCCTGGCCAGCCTGGCCCAGGCCTTGGGGTCGTACTCGTAGGGGTCAAATTCCTCGAAGAAGGGCTGGTACTCCTCGTTGGAGATGCGCTCCTGGGAGCGCACCCACTCGCCCCGCGCAGGGATGGAGTAGATGCCCCAGTGGATGAACATGCCGAACCTGTCCTTGCGGAACTGCACGGTGCGTTCCGCGCGCGCCTGTCTTAAGTCGCTCATATCGCTTTTCCCCTCCTGTGTCTGGATGTATCCGCAAAGCTCCCTATTTATAGGTTCTTTGCGATCTGCTGCGCCTTGATATCCTTCAGGCGCTTCATCACGTCGTTTTCGCCCCGGCCGAAGTAGTCGTGCAGGGTGGAATACTCGGCGTACAGCCGGTCGTACACCTCCGCGTTCTCCTTGATGGGCTTAAAGCTGCGCTCCTTGACACCGCCCATTTCCCGGGCCGCGTCGAAGATGGAGTCGTAGCCGCCCCTGGCCTTGCCGCCTGCCACCGCGCCGAACATGGCGCTGCCCAGCGCGGGAGACTGCGCGGAGCGGGCCACCTTGATCTCCTTGTTGCACACGTCGGCGTAGATCTGCATGACGAAGGGATTCTTCTCCGCGATGCCGCCGCAGGCGTACAGGCCGGTGATGGGCACGCCGCTGGCCTCGAAGGTCTCGATGATCTTGCGGGTGCCGTAGGCAGTGCTTTCCACCAAAGCGCGGTAGATGTCCTCGGGCTTGGTGAGCAGCGTCATGCCCAGCATCATGCCGGTCAGGTCCACATCCACCAAAACGGAGCGGTTGCCGTTCCACCAGTCCAGTGCCAGCAGGCCGCTCTCGCCCACGGCCAGCTTGGAGGCCTTTTCGCTCAGCAGCTCGTGCAGGCTCACGCCCTTTTCCCTGGCTTCCCTTTCGTATTCGGCGTTCGATAGGTTCTCCACGAACCAGTTGAAGTGGTCGCCCACGCAGCTCTGGCCCGCCTCGTAGCCCATGAAGCCGGGCAGAACGCCGTCCTCCACCACGCCGCACATGCCGGGCACGATCTTCTCCTCGTCGCCCAAATGGATGTGGCAGGTGGAGGTGCCCATGATCATCAGCATGTTGCCGCTCTGGCAGATGCCCAGCGCGGGCACGGACACGTGGGCGTCCACGTTGGCCACGGCCACGGCGCAGCCCACGGGCAGGCCGGAGAGGGCGGCCGCCTTCTCGGTGATCTCGCCCGCCTTTTCGCCGATGGAGTGGATCTGGCGGGAGAGCTTCTCGTCCACCACGTGCTCAAGGCGCGGGTCCAAAGCCTTAAAGAACTCGTTGGAGGGATAGCCCTCGCGCTTGTGCCAGATGGCCTTATAGCCCGCCGTGCAGGAGGAGCGCATCTCCTTGCCGCACAGCTGCCAGATGACCCAGTCCGCCGCCTCGATGAAGCGGTCGGCCTTCTCATACAGGGCGGGGTCCTCGTCCAGTATCTGCCAGATCTTGGGGATCATCCACTCCGAGGAGATCTTGCCGCCGTAGCGGGCCAGGAACTTCTCGCCCCGCTGCCGCGCGATCTCGTTGAGCCGGTTGGCGTAGGGCTGGGCGGCGTGGTGCTTCCACAGCTTCACGTAGGCGTGGGGATCCCCCGCCAGCGCCGGGTCGAAGCAGAGGGGCGTGCCGTCCGCGTAGACGGGCAGCATGGTGCAGGCGGTAAAGTCGATGCCCACGCCCACCACGTCGTTTTTGTCGATGCCCGCCTGGCGGATCACCTCTGGCACGGTGGCGGCGATGGAGTCCAGATAGTCCTGCGGGTGCTGCAGGGCCCAGTCGGGCATGAGCGGCGTGCCGTCGGGCAGGCGTTCGTCCATCACGGCGTGGGGATAGTCGAACACGGCGGTGGACAGCTCTTTTCCGGTGCCCACCTCCACCAGCAGGGCCCTGGCGGAAAGGGAGCCAAAGTCGATGCCTACGCAGTATTTCATAAAACTCTCTGCCTCCTAAGGCGCCTTCCCGCGCCGGGAAGGGCCGTTGATTCGGGAAATGTCTTATTTCTTCTAATTCGCCGCGCCGCCTGCGCAACCCTGCTTTCCCCTCGACAAAAAAGCGCCGGACCTTCTGCCTTTTTCCCCTTTAGTCCGCCTTTTGCAGCCGGGATAAGATCAGGATGAAGGACAGGACCTGGAACAGCAGGTACGCGGCCAGCATGAGCACGATCCCTCGCACGTTCGTCAGGATGCCGACGGCGCTCAAAATGCACAGCACAAGCAGAGAGAGGCCGTTGACCACCAGACCCAAGGCGTAAGCGTATCTTCCCGCCCGGTCGCGGAGCATGACGTTCCGCTCGTCCTCCCTTTCGATCTGCTCGTTTTCCAGCTTTTCCCTGTACTTTTCGCGGCGCTTGGGCGTGCTCCAGTAAAGATAGCGGGCAACGATCCCCGCGCCCACGGACAAGGCCGCGCCGGTCAGCCCCCAGAAAAGCCCTTCCATCCGGGTCTCCGTGACCAACGCAAGGCACAGTGCCAAAAGGCCCGCCAGCATATACACGATCCCGTTCACAAGCTCACCCTTTTTCATTGGTCTCTCCTCCTTCGTATAGGAATATCTCCTCGATGCGCTGGCCGAAAAAGCCCGCGATGGCGAAGGCCAGTTCCAGCGACGGGTTGTACTTCCCCGTCTCGATGGAGCTGACGGTCTGCCGGGAAACGCGGAGCTTTTTGGCGAACTCCTCCTGGCTGAGCCCCCGCTCCTTTCGCAGCTGCTCCACCCGGTTCTCCAAGGGCCCTCCCCTCCTCCTTTGTCAAGTTTCCTTTACATGTCCATACTAGCACGCCGCCCGCGTCTTGTCAAGCTCCCTTTACATTTTCTGCGCTTTTCCCCTTTTGACAGGCAAGGACGGCGGGAGCTTTCGCTCCCGCCGTCCCTTTGGCATTTTTAAGTGTTTCCCTTACTTCAGCATGGAACCGCCGTCCGCGCGGATGGCCGCGCCGGTGATGTGCTCGGCCTCCTGGCTGGCCAGGTACACGCACAGGTAGCCGGAATCGTCCGGCAGGCCGGTGCGGCCCAGAGGATAGGTGTGGTACTTGGTGAACAGCAGCTTGTGGTCGATGCCCAGGTCCTTCTCGGGGCCCTTGAAGCTGGCCGGGTTGCCGGACTTGAACTCGATCTTGACGCCCGCGGGCAGGATCATGTTCACGCGCACGCCGTAGTTGGCGAACTCGATGGCGGCCTCGCGCATCAGCATGTGCATGCCGCCCTTGGTGATGGCGTAAACGGGGTCGAAGTCCGTGGGGCGCTTGCCGTGCACGGAGGAGATCATGGTGATGGAACCCTTCGTCTCCTTCAAATACGGCAGGCAGGCGCGCATCATGTTGGTGTAGCCGCCCAGGTTGGTGTTGATCAGCAGATCGTAGAACTCCTCGGGGAACTCGTCGAAGTCCATGTTCTTCTGCAGGGCCGCGTTGTTGACCAGAATATCCAGCTTGCCCCACTTTTCCACGGTCGTCTTGACCATGTTCTCGGCCTGCGCGTAGTCGGACACGTCCGCCTGCACCAGGATGGCGCAGTCCTCGCCGCCCAGGGCGTGCATCTCCTTTAAGGTCTCCTCGGCGATGGCCCGGTTGGACACGCAGTTCAAGCAGACCTTGGCGCCCGCCTTGATGAGGCAGCGGGCGATGCCCTTGCCGATGCCCTTGCCGCTGCCGGTAACGATGGCGATCTTGCCAGTCAAATCAAACATTGTTTTGCCCTCCCCCTATCAGCGGAATCTGTAATGGAGCATGAACCCGCCGTCCGCGCGAATGGAAGCGCCGTTGACGAAGTTGGCGTCCTCGCTGGCGAGGAACGCGGCGATCCCGGCGATCTCCTCGGGCTTACCGGGCTCTTTCCTGGGGATGCGGTAGTTCATGTAGACGTACTGACCGGCAAATTCGCTCTTGAAGGTCTCGTCGTCGCCCTCCAGGGCGCCCATCTCGATCACATTGGACTGCAGGCCCTTGCGTCCATAGAACAGGGCCGCCTCCTTGTTGAGCATGGTGATGCCGCCCTTGGCCACGGAATAGAACGGGGTGGAGCCGGTGGGCTTGTCGTCGTGGATGGAGCTGACGAAGACCAGCTTGCCGTTGCCGAACGTGGCCATGTGGCCGCCGATGGTCCGGGTCAGGACGAAGGCGGACTTTAGGTTATAGTTCATCTGCTCGTCGAACACGGCGCGGTCCAGGTCCTCGATGCTGGTCTTTATTGCCTTGTTGTTGTTGAACACAAGGGCGTCCACACGGTCAAAGGCCTTTAAGATCTCTTGAAGCCGCGCCTCGGCCTCCTCGTAGTGGACGGGCGAACCGTGCACGTTCAGCACCTTGACGCCCTTCTCCTCCAGCTCCTTCACCAGGCAGGGGCAGGCGTCGCCCAGCACCAGGCCGGCGCCCTCGTCCGCAAAGCGGCGTGCCAGGGCCTCGCCAACGGCGCTGCCCGCCTCGGTAATGTAAACGGTCTTTCCAGAAAAACGCATAACTGTTTTCCCCCATGCACTTAAAAGATCTAAGCCATGTACTTTGGAAAAGCCGGTCCCGCCTGTGCGGAGCCGGCTTCCCCTTCAGGTTATTTTACGGTTCTTTTTTGGGCCCTTCTTTGTATTAGGACCACAGACGGTCGTGGCTGATCCAGTTGTCCCATTCGGTGGTGGGCTCCCACACGCCGGGGATCTCCGGATGCACGTGCGCCGCCAGCACTTCGTCGTCCAGCTCGTCGATGCCGAGGCCGGGCTTGTCGGGAACGGTCATAAAGCCGTCCACGATCCTGGGCTTCTCCTCGTCCTTGACCATGTCGGACCACCACTCGCAGTCGTTGGAGTGGAACTCCAGGGCCAGGAAGTTCTCGGTCGCCGCCACGGAGTGGATCGCGGCCAGGCAGGCCACGGGGGTCTCCGCCATGTGCTCGGCCATCTGCACGCCGTACTCCATGGCCATGTCGCCGATCTTCTTGTTCTCCAGGATGCCGCCGGAGGACAGGATGTCGGGATGGATCACGCTCACGCCGCCGCTCTCCAGCAGGGGCTTGAAGTTCTCCTTGAGGTAGATGTCCTCACCGGTGGCGATGGGGCAGGTGGTGGACTGGTTCAGGCGCACATACTGGTCGGTGAGCTGCCAGGGGATGAGGTCCTCCAGCCAGCAGAGGTTGAAGCGCTCGATGCGGTGGGCCAGCTTGATGCAGTCGTCGATGCCGATGTGGCCGAAGTGGTCGATGGACAGCGGGATCTCGTAGCCGATGACGCTGCGGACCTCTTCCACGTAGTTCTCCAGGTAATCGAAGCCCTTCTCGGTGATGTGGATGCCGGTGAAGGGATGGGCGATGTTCTGGTAATCGTAGGCGCGGTTGCTCCAGTAGCGGGCAGCGGCGGTGTCGCCCGCTTCCCTGGCCTCACGGGCCTTCTTCCACAGCTCGCGGCCTTCCTCCAGGAAGCCGATGGGCGCGCTCAGGGCGCCTTCCACGCCGTTGAGCTGGCCGATGCCAAGGTCCATCTTGAGCATGGTGTAGCCATGCTTCTCGATGCGCTTCTTCAGGGCGTGGCCCATGTTCAGGCCCGTGTCCTTGCCGTCCACGTCGGTGTCGCAGTACATGCGGATCTTGTCGCGGAACTTGCCGCCCAGCATCTGGTAAACGGGGATGCCATAGGCCTTGCCGGCGATATCCCAGCAGGCGATCTCCACGGCGCAAACGCCGCCGGCCTGGCGGGACTGGCCGCCGTACTGCTTGATGCGGCGGAAGATCTTGTCGACGTTGCAGGGGTTCTCGCCGATCAGGAAGCGCTTGAGCATCTGCGCATACAGCTTGGAAGCACCGTCGCGGACCTCGCCGTAGCCGGTGATGCCCTGGTTCGTTTCCAGACGCAGCAGGGTGCAATGCATGGGCGCGCCGGCGATATCCACAAAGCGCATGTCCGTGATCTTAAGATCGGTCGGCTTGGAGTTTGTGTTCGTGTACGCCAACGTGCTTTCGTAGTTCTCCTTGGTCAATTGATGTCCCTCCCTTAGTTGATGAGCCACGCGCTTTCTTTGTTTTCCCGCTCGTTCTGCCGGAAAAACGGGCGCGTTTCCTTGTCCAGTCCTATCTTACACGCTTGAGGCCCGCTTTGCAATACCTTTTCACGATGCGAAAAGAAGTTTTGCCATGCGGTATTTTGGCCCCCAGCGCTTCAGCCTGCCGTGTGCCTGCGGTAGCGCTCGATGATCTCCAGGCACATGCGGGAGTTGTGGTAGGGCGCCTTCCAGCCGCTCACCTTGAGCTCGTTGGACGGCACGGGCTTTAGGTCCTCGCCCAGCATGGGGAACCACTCGCCGTACTTATGGTCCACCACGTGCTCCCGGATGAAGTTGAAGGCCTTCAGAGAAGCGTCCAGGAACCTGTCCTCGCCGGACAGCTCCCAGGCGCTCAGGAAGCCCACCACGGTCTCGGCCTGCACCCACCAGGAACGCAGGTTGTTGACCTTGTTCTTGTCGGTCATGATCTCATAGAGCATGGAGCCGTCGGGGAAGATGTCCTGCTCCAGGCAGGCGGCGGCCATCTTTAAGCAGATGGGCTTGGCCTTTTCGATCATGGCCTCCTCGCCCAGCACCTCGGCGGTCTCCATCATCAGCCAGGTGCCCTCGATGTCGTGTCCCGGGGAAACGTCGTTGGAGGTGGAGTTCCACTCGTCGTCCAGGAACATGATGTAGTGGCCGATCTCCTGGTTGACGATCTTGTCCAGCATCACGTCCAGGTGCTCGCGGACCTTATCCTGCATCCTGTCGTTCTTCCACACGCGCAGCAGGCAGGTGTAGGCCTCGATCAGGTGCAGGTGGGTGTTCATGGTCTTGGTGGTCTTCTCGCCCTCGCTCACGCGGGAAAGGCGGCTGTCTACGGTCTGCCAGTCGGCGGTGTACAGCTCCCAATAGCCCTTGTTCTGCTTGTCGTAGGCGTGCTTTTCCAGCAGCTCGAAGATCTTGAGCGCCTCCTCCAGCGCCTGCATGTCGCCGGTGGCGCGGCAGTACTCGCTGAAGGCGTAGATGGCGAAGGCCTCGCCGTAGACCATCTTCTTGGTGTCCTCGGGCTGGCCCTTATAGTCCACCATGTAGTACACGCCGCCGTTCTCCTTGTCGATGAACGTCTCGCGGAAGAAGTCGTAGGCGCGCTTGGCCATCTCCTTGTACTCCGGCTTGCCCAGCACGCGGTAGGCGCTGGCGAAGCTCCAGATCAGGCGCGCGCAGAGGATCAGGCACTTGGAGGCGTTCTCCACCGGGGTGCCGTCGTCCACGCAGGCCCCGTAGAAGCCGCCGAACTCCTTGTCCTGGGTCTTCTCGATCCAGAAGGGCAGGATGTTGTTCTCCACCTCGTCCAGGGCCATCTGGTACAGCTTTTCAAAGCGCTCGTCCACCTTGGTCATGCTTGCTTCTCCTCCTTGTAGGATAATGGACATAAAAAGGGTCCTGCATCTCATAAAGGCGTCCTTGCCTTTATCTTTCTTTTATTCGCGGAACTGGTACTGGTAGAGCTTGGCGTACTCGCCGCCCTTTGCCAGCAGCTCCTCGTGGGTGCCGCGCTCCAAAATGCCCTCGTCGGAGAGCACGATGATCTCGTCGGCGTGCTTGATGGTGGAGAGCCTGTGCGCCACCACCAGGCAGGTGCGGCCTTTGGAGAGCTTCTCCAGCGACTCCTGTATGAGCATCTCCGTGGCGTTGTCCAGCGCGGAGGTCGCCTCGTCCAAAATCAGGATCGCAGGGTCCTTCAGGAAGATGCGCGCGATGGAGATGCGCTGCTTCTGCCCGCCGGAGAGCTTGACGCCCCGCTCGCCGATGTAGGTATCGTACCCGTCGGGCAGGGAGAGTATGTACTCGTGTATGTTGGCCTTCCTGGCGGCCTCCTCGATCTCCTCCTCGGAGGCGTCCAGATCACCGTAGGCGATGTTCTCCCGGATGGTGCCGGTAAAGAGGAACACGTCCTGCTGCACAAGGCCTATGTTTTTGCGCAGGCTCATGCGGCTGAGCGTGGTGATGTCGTGCCCGTCGATCAGTATGCGGCCGCTGCTCACCTCGTAGAAGCGGGGGATCAGGTGGCAGAGCGTGGTCTTGCCGCCGCCGGAGGGGCCGACCAGCGCCACGGTCCTGCCCTTGTCGATGTGCAGGGAAAGGTCGTCGATCACGTTCCTGGCCCCGCCGTCCTTCTCCGTCTCGTAGCCGAAGGTGACGTGCTCAAAGTCGATCACGCCCTCCATGCGGTCCATTTCCAGCGCGTTCTCGTCCTCCGGCTCCTCGTGCTCGGCCATGATCTCCTCGTAGCGCTGGAAGCCGGTCATGCCGTTCTGGTACTGCTCAAAGAAGCTGATGAGCTTGCGGATCGGGTTCAGGAAGGTGTTGATATACAAAAGATACATGGTAAACTCGCCCACGTCAATAGCGCTGTCAAAATAAAACCAGCCGCCCGCCACCAGCACCACCAGATAGATAAGGTCGGTAAAGAGCGTCATGCCGGAGTTGAACTCGCCCAGCACCTTGTACCGCTTGGCCTGGGCCTTCTTGTAGCGCTCGTTGCTGCGGTCGAACTTGGCGGCCTCGTGCTCGTCGCAGGTGTAGGACTTGGTGACGCGCACCCCCGCGATGGAGTTTTCCAATGTGGAGTTGACCTCCGCGATCTCCACGCGCGTGGCCAGGGACGTTGCGTTCATGCGCACGCGGAGCTTGACCGCAAAGAAGATGACCAGCGGCAGCGTGGCAAAGACGATGAGCGTCAGGGGCACGTTGATGGTGCAGAGTATGATGAAGGTGCTTACGAGCAACACGAGCGAGAGGAACAGGTCCTCCGGGCCGTGGTGGGCAAGCTCCGAGATGTCCTGCAGGTCGTTGATGATGCGGGACATGATGGCGCCGGTCCTGTGCTCGTCGAAGTAGGAGAAGGGCAGCCTCTGCAGGCGGCGGAACACCTTCTGGCGCATATCGCCCTGCATGCGCACACCCATCACGTGGCCCTGGTACTGGATGAAGTAGTTAAGGCCCGCCTTGGCCACGTAGATGAACAGGAGCATGCAGGCCCAGAACAGGAACAGCCGCAGGTTCTGGTCAGGCACATAGTCGTTGATGATGTTCCTGGTGATCATGGGGTAGAACAGGTCCGCCACGGCCACGAGGAAGGCGCAGAGCATGTCCTGGAAGAACAGCTTGCGGTGGGGCTTGTAGAAGGCGATGAATCTGCGTATCATGGCTTCGTTCTTCTTTTTTCCTCCTTATATCTCTTTACCTTTCATTTTCACCATGCAGTATACCACACACGCGCCCGCCTTTTCCTGCATGGATCACGTTAAATCCCCCTCCCGTTTCTTGATGTGAAACATAATTCCCCAAAATCGCCTGCGAAACGCGCGAAAGCGGCCGCCGGAGCTTCTTCTCCGGCGGCCGCTCCCGGTATGGAAGGGAGAGTCGTTCACGGCGATGTTCCCGTGCCTTCGGGCAGGTATTCCAGCAGGGCCAGGGCGGCCCGGCCCGCCTCCTCCTCGCCCATCTTGAGTTCGTTTTGGAGCAGCTCCCGCACGCCGCCCAGACGGCTCTGGCAGAGGTCCGCCAGCTTTCTTCCCCGGGCCGTTAAGTACACGCGGCCCCGGGGCGCGGCCTCGGCCAGCTCCATCTGGGTAAGGCGCAGCACCATCCGGTGGGCGGAGGGCTTGGAGACGTGCAGCGCGGCGCTTACATCCGTGATGCGCGCGCCCCCGTCCTCGCCGCACAGGGCGCGCAGGACCATGAGGTAGCGCCAGTGCCCCTGGGTGAGGGGCATGTCCTTACTCAATGCCCCTTGCATTTTCCCGCGTGGGGGCAGCCCGCGCAGCCGCCCCCGCAGGCGCCGCCCCTGTTCTTCTCCCGGATCAGGCTCCAGACCGAGCCGCCCACGAGCAGCGCCACGGCCAGCAGCACCAGGATCGAGGCCAGATTCCCGCGTATGAACGTCCACATGATCGGCAGCGCCTCCTTGAATTTCAGAATAGGCCGTTCTTAGTTGCTTCTTACGCCCGCACGCGGACCTCCAGGTGCGTGGACTCCTTGTAGGGCTTGAACAGCAGGTACAAAAGCCCCGCCAGCAGCGCGATGGCCACGAACGTGCCCACGGTGAAGCCGTTGCCGGTCACGAAGCGGCCCAGCTGGTTCACGATCAGGGCGATCACGTAGGCGAAGCCGCACTGGTAGCCGATGGCGGCCCAGGTCCACTTGGCGGAGTTCATCTCGCGCCGGATCGCGCCGATGGCCGCAAAGCAGGGCGCGCAGAGCAGGTTAAAGATCAGGAAGCAGTAGGCCGACAGGCAGGTGAAGTGGGCCGCGATGGGCGCAAGGCCCGTGAAGTCCGCCTCCTCCACCAGCTCCAGCGCGTCCCCGGCCACGCCGTAGAGCACGCCGAACACGCCCACGACCTCCTCCTTGGCCACAAGGCCCATGATGGTCGCCACGCAGGACTGCCAGGTGCCAAAGCCCAGAGGCGCGAACAGCGGGGTCACCACGCTGCCGAGGGCCGCCAGAATGGAGAGGTCCATGTCCTCCACCATCTGGAAGCTGCCCTCCACCACGCCGAAGGAGGAAAGGAACCAGATCAGCACGCTGGAGGCCAGTATGATGGTGCCCGCGCGCTTGATGAAGCTCCAGCCGCGCTCCCAGGTGCTGCGCAGCACGTTGCCCACGGAGGGCACGTGGTAGGCGGGCAGCTCCATGACGAAGGGGGCGGGCTCGCCCGCGAAGGCCTTGAACTTCTTTAAGATGATGCCGGACACGATGATCGCCGCCACGCCCAGGAAGTACGCCGAGGGCGCGACCCACCAGGCGTTGCCGAACAGCGCGCCCGCGATCAGGGCCACGATGGGCATCTTCGCGCCGCAGGGCACGAAGGTGGTGGTCATGACGGTCATCCTGCGGTCGCGGTCGTTCTCGATGGTGCGCGAGGCCATGACGCCCGGCACGCCGCAGCCGGAGGAGATGAGCATGGGGATGAAGCTCTTGCCCGAAAGGCCGAACTTGCGGAAGATGCGGTCCATGATGAAGGCGACGCGGGCCATGTAGCCGACGTCCTCAAGCACGGCCAGCATCAGGAACAGCACGATCATCTGGGGCACGAAGCCGATCACCGCGCCGACGCCGCCCACGATGCCGTCCACGACCAGGCCGCAGAGCCAGTCCGCCGTGCCGATGGAGGCAAGCCACTCGCCCAAAGGCCCCTGTATCCACTCGCCCACCAGCGTGTCGTTGGTAAAGTCGGTCACGATGGTGCCCACGGAGGTCACCGCGATGTAGTACACCAGCGTCATCACGACCGCGAAGATGGGCAGCGCCAGCCAGCGGTTGGTGACGATGCGGTCGATCTTGTCGGAAACGGACAGGCTGCCGATCTTGCGCGCCTTGCGGATGCAGACGTGCATCAGGCGGCTGATGTAGGCGTAGCGCTCGTTGGTGATGATGCTCTCGGCGTCGTCGTCCATCTCCTGCTCGCACTCGCGGATGTGGTTCTCGATGTGGGCCTGCAGCTCGGCGTCCGGGTGCAGCTGCTCGGCCACCTTTTCGTCCCGCTCAAACAGCTTGACGGCGTACCAGCGCTGCTGCTTTTCGTCCACCTTGCCCTCCAGGGATTCCTCGATGTGGGCGATGGCGTGCTCCACGGTGCCGCCGAACACGTGGGGATGCTCCTGGGCCTGGCCCTGCCGCGCGGCCTGGACGGCGGCCTGCACGGCCTCCTTGGTGCCCTGGCCCTTGAGGGCCGCGGTCTCCACCACCGGGCAGCCCAGCTCCGCGGAGAGCTTGGCGGTGTCGATGTTGTCGCCGTTTTTGCGCACCACGTCCATCATGTTGAGGGCGATGACCATGGGCAGCCCCAGCTCCATCAGCTGGGTGGTCAGGTACAAATTGCGTTCCAGGTTCGTGGCGTCCACGATGTTTAGGATCACGTCGGGCTTTTCATTGATGAGATAATTCCTGGAGACCACTTCCTCCAGCGTGTAGGGGGACAGCGAATAGATGCCCGGCAGGTCCTGGATCAGGATCTCCTTGTCGCCCTTGACCCTGCCTTCCTTCTTCTCCACCGTGACGCCCGGCCAGTTGCCAACGTATTGGTTGCTGCCCGTCAGGTCGTTGAACATGGTGGTCTTGCCGCAGTTGGGGTTGCCTGCCAGCGCGATTCTGATAGCCATGCGTTTTCACGCCCTTTCTCCCCATAGGGGTCAAATAAGTTAATCAAAACTAACCATCGGCCCTGAAAAACGCGCGCTCTGCCTACGTCAAATGCGCGCTTCCTTCCGGCCCTACTCGACCTCGATCATCTCGCAGTCCGCCTTGCGGACGGACAGCTCATAGCCCCGGATGTTGACCTCCATCGGGTCTCCCAGCGGGGCCACCTTGCGGACGTAGACCTCCACGCCCTTGGTGATCCCCATGTCCATGATGCGCCGCTTGACGGCGCCCTCCCCGTGCAGCTTCACCACGCGCACGGTGGAGCCTACCTTGGCTTCCCTCAGCGTCTTCACTTCTTCAGCCCTCCTTTTTTTAAGTTGGTCAGACCATCACCCGGTTGGCCATTTCCCGGCTCAACGCGATGCGGGCGTCCTTCACGCTCAAGATCAGGTTCCCCGCCATCTCCGAGACCACGGTCACGGGCTCGCCCACCACGAAGCCCAGCTCCGCCAGGTGCTGGCGCACGTCGTCCCGGCCGGTGATCTTCTTGATGTAGTTCGTCTCGCCCGTCCTCGCCATGGAAAGCGGCATCATCGGTCCCTCCTTCGGTTAGCGAAAGCTAACCTTTGCGTCAAGGATTTGGGTTAGCTTCGGCTAACCCTTACGCAGATGAGTTTACCATGTCTAACTCGCCCTGTCAATCCCCCAAAATGAAAAAAACTTGTAATTCCGCTCAAGAATTGTTAATATGTGTTTAGGGACAAAAACACAGGCTTGAAACTTACGAAAGGAGGCGCCGCATCGTGAAACTGCACGAATCCGCCGAAAACTACCTGGAGACCATCCTGATCCTGCAGGAACGCAACGGCCAGGTCCGCTCCATCGACATCGCCTCGGAGCTGGGATTCACCAAGCCCTCCGTCAGCTTCGCCATGAAGAAGCTGCGCGAAAACGCCTTCATCCAGATGGAGCCCAACGGCCTCATCCACTTAACGGAGAGCGGCCACGCCGTCGCCGCGCGCATCTACGAGCGCCACCGCGTCCTCTCCCGCATGCTCATGGCTCTGGGCGTCCGCGAGAACGTGGCGCTGGAGGATGCCTGCCGCATCGAGCATGTGATCTCCGAGGAGAGCTTCCAGTGCATCCGCAAGCACATGCTGGAAAAGGAGAACGCTTAGAAAAGAGACCCGCGCTTTTCAAAAAAAGGCTTGACGCGCGGGGGACGATATGGTATCCTTGGAATGGTTAGTTTATGCTAACCATTCTTTCGGGAGATTGGTTAGTCTAATTTAACCGTGGCTGCCGTCCGCGCGCGCGGACAGGCCCGCCCGAGGCGCTTTCCATCAGGGAGCCGCCCCGGGCACGATCCCTTCTCTTCTCTTTTTCTCTTTTTTGCCCGCGCCGCCTCTCCCCTTCCGGGAACCGCCGCGCGGCTTTTTTTATAAATGCAGAGAGGCCGCGCCGCGCATCCCTGTAAAAATGCCTTCGCATCATGGGAAACCTCTCCACCGCCGCGTTTTTCCATAATCGCTCCCTCGCAACGCAGAAAACCCCCGCATCCAGAAGCGCGGGGCTTTACTTTCCCTCGCCTTTCATGGTATCCTATACCCACTTAAAAACCCCGCCCCGCGGGGAAAAGGGAGGCTAACGGCCCATGCCGCTCACCATCCGCAGGCTCACGCCCGACCTGGCGGAGGCCTTTTTCGACTTCTTCGACAACCGCGCCTTTTCCGACAACTCCCCCTACTACCCCTGCTACTGCAACGCCTTCCAGCTGACGCCGCAGCAGCTGAGCGCGGAGGTGTTCGACCGCGCGGATTCCTTCGGCGGCGGTCAGGAGGGCTTCCGCCTGGCCCTGCGCGCCTGCGCCGAGCGCATGGTGAAGGAGGGCATCCTCAAGGGCTATCTGGCCTTCGACGGGGAAAACGCCGTCGGCTGGTGCAACGCCAACGACAAGCGCGCCTACGTCCGCGTGGGCGAGTTCGACCCCTCCAGGGACGCCCAGCCCATCCCCTCCGCGGGCGGGGAGCAGTCGATCCTCTCCGTCGTCTGCTTCGAGATCGCGCCGGACCGCCGCGGGCAGGGCATCGCCTCCGCCCTGCTGGCCCGCGTCTGCGAGGATGCCGAAAGGGACGGCTACGACGTGGTGGAGGCCTATCCCCTCCTGCGCGACAGCCGCGAGCCCCTGGACTTTACCGGCCCCCTTCACCTCTACGAAAAGGCCGGCTTCGTCCCCGTCCTGCGGGATGGCCGCACCCAGCTCATGCAGAAGGCCCTGCGCTGACCCATACACTTAAAAGGCGGCCCTTCCGTTCGTTCGGAAGGGCCGCCTTTCGTTTGGCTATCTCTTTACCTGCCTCGTGCGCAGCAGCAGGTTGTAGACCGCGCCTAAGATGTTGGCGTCGTTCTGGTGGGTGCAGGCGCGCAGCCTGGGGATCAGCGGGCCGCAGTCGCGCTGCCGGACCAGCTCCAGTATGTGGCGGTCGAGCTCCGGCACCAGCTCCTCCCAGGCGCTGATGCCGCCGCCCAGCAGGAACATCGCCGGGTCGATGACGTACTGCATGGTCAAAAGCACGTTGCCCAGCTCGTACATGAAGCGGTCGTAATACTTGGCGGCGGCCGGATCGTGCGGGGCCTGTTCCTTCATCTGCGGGATGGTGAGGAAGCGGCCCGTCTCGGCCTTGTAGGCGTTCTCGATGGCAACCGGCGCGACCAAAGGCGAATAGGCCGGCGAATCCTTCAGGGGGAAGGCGTAACCCACGTCCCCGGCCAGGAAGTTCGCGCCCTCGTAGATGCGCCCGCCGATGGCCACCGACCCGCCCAGGCCGGAGCCCAAAACCAGCGTCACGAAGTTTTGAAGGTCCTGCGCGCTGCCCGTCCACATCTCGCCCAGGGCGGCGCAGTTGCCGTCCTTCTCCACGTACAGTGGCAAGCACGTCTTTTCGCGCAGCGCGTAGTAGTTGCGGCCGATCAAGTATTGCAGCGACGGCGCGATCTTGGCGAACACCTCGCCCGTATAAGGGTTTATCCCTCCGCAAGAGGAGATGCCCACGCCCAAAACGCCGTGTTCCTCCCTCGCCCTCTCGATCAGGTCCAGCAGCGCCTGCTGGAAGGCCTCGTAGCTGCCGGGGATCTCCAGCCTGCCGCGCGCCAGCAGCGTGCCGTTTTCGTCCACGATGCCCGTCTTGATGGAGGAGCCGCCCACGTCCACGCCCAAATACCGCTTCATTTGTCGTCTACCTCTTTGAATGTAAAGCTGTTGGTCTCCGCGACGCTCCTGTACCAGTCCGCGGACTTCTTGAGCCTGCGCTTGAGCCCCTGCTCCCTGTCCACCTCCACCAGGCCGTAGCGGTTCTTGAAGGCGTTGTAGGGGGAGCAGTTGTCGATGGAGGCAAAGAGCCAGTAGCCGTGGCAGTTGCTGCCATCCTCCACCGCCTTGGAAAGCCAGGCCAGGTGCTCGGCGATGAACTCGATGCGGTAATCGTCCTGTATGCGGCCGTTTTCGTCCTTGTACTTCTGCTCGTTCTGCACGCCCATGCCGGATTCGGACACGATCCAGTCGATGTTGCCGTACTCGTTCTTGATGCGCATACCGATGTCGTACAGGGATCTGGGGTAGATCTCCCAGCCGCGGAAGGGGTTCATACGCTTGCCTGGCATGTCGTAGTTGTCGAAGTACCAGCTGGGGTGGAAGGGGCCGCTGCGGTCCACGGGCGTTTCCTTCACCTTGACGCGCATGGGCTGGTAGTAGTTGATGCCCAGCACGTCCACGGTGTTCTCCTTTAAGATGGCCCTGTCCTCCTCGGTCAGGTCGAACAGGCAGCCCTCCTTTTCGAGTATGTCGAGGTAAACGGCCGGGTATTCGCCCTTCACGGCCGGGTCCACGAAGCTGCCCCAGTAGAAGGCGTCCGCCACCTGCGCCGCACGTGCATCGCCGGGGTCGTCCGGGTCGCGGGGCACCACGTAGGAGGGGTTCAGGATGGTGCCGATCCTGCCGTCCATGTGCAGCTCCCTGAAGGCGCGGATGGCCAGCGCCGTGGCCATCACCTTGTGGTGCATCCATAAGAAGGCGCGCTTGGGCTCGTGCAGCTTGGGCCACCAGCTGCCGTCCAACAGGCAGAGCTGGGGGATCACGATGGGTTCGTTGAAGCAGAACCAGGTCTTGACCTTGTTCCCGTAGCGGCGGAAGGCCTGCTTGGCGTACTCCACGTACAGGTCCACCACGTGCCGGGAGGCGTAGCCGTCGTACTTCTTGAACAGCTCGGCGGGCAGCTCCCAGTGCTCCAGGCAGAGCACAGGCTCTATGCCGTTTTCGATCAGGCAGTCTATGTACTCGTCGTAGTGCCGGGCCTCCTCCTCGTTGACGGTGGCCTTCTCGAAGTCGTCGATGAAGCGGGTCCAGTCCAGGTTGAAGCGGTACTGCAGGATGCCCGCCTGCCGGAACAGGGGGATGTCCTCGCGGAACCTGCGGTAGTGGTCGGAGGCCACTTCCGGCCCCACGCCCTGGAACCAGTTGGCCCCGTCCATCTCGTGCATCAGGTGGGGAAAATGCTCGTGGCCTTCTTTCTTGCCGAACTCCCCCTCCATCTGCCAGCCCGCGCCCGTGGCGCCGATCTTGAACCCCTGCGGGAAGCGATAGAGCATAAGGTCCTGACCTCCTTGGCGTAAGCGTTTATGCGGCCTTTCAGCCGAACTTCTTCTGCAGGTACTTAAGGAAGGGCGCGGCGGAAAGGGGCTTGCCGCTCACCTTTTCGACCATCTCGCCCGTGGTGTACAGCCGGCCGTACTGCCAGATGTTCTCCCGCAGGAACTCGAGCGTGGGTGCGAACTCGCCCCGCGCGATCTGCTCGTACATCTGCGGGTTTTCCTCCAGCTGCTTTTCCAGCACCTGGCCGCCGATGAGGTTGCCCAAAGTGTAGCTCTGGAAGTAGCCGATATGGCCGGAGGTCCAGTGGATGTCCTGCAAAATACCCTCGGCGGCGTCCTTGGGGACCATGCCGAAGAACTCGCGGTGCTTCTCGTTCCAGATCTCCTCAAAGTCCTTGACCTGGATCTTGCCGTCGAAGTAGGCCTTTTCGATCTCGAAGCGCAGGATGGGGTGCAGGCTGTAGCTCAGCTCGTCCGCATCCAGGCGCTTGACGCCGATCTTGACGCGGGTGAAGGCGCGGTAGAACGTCTCAAAGGGCACGTTCTTGAGGGCATCAAAGCGCTTCTGCGCCTCCGGGTAGAAGAAGCTCCAGAACTCCCTGCTGCGGCCCACGATGTTCTCCATGTAGCGGGACTGGCTCTCGTGCATGGAGCCGCTGATGCCGCCCCAGAGGCCATACTTCAGCGCCTGCTCGTTGGAGGAATAGTTGTACATGCCGTGGCCGCCCTCGTGCATCAGCGACATGGTGGCGTCGATGGCGCCGCGGGAGTAGTTGGTGGTGATGCGCACGTCCTTGGGGCCGATGCCGTAGCACATGGGGTGCAGCACCTCGCCCATGGAGCCCTTGTTGAAGTCAAAGCCCACGGTCTCCACCACGAAGCGGCCGAACTCCTGCATCTGCGGCTTGCTCGCCTCAAAGTGCAGAACGCTCTCGTCCACGTCGCGGTCCCGCTCGGCGGCCCTTTGGAGCAGGGGCACAAGCCCTTCGCGCAGTTCGGTGAACAGCCGCTCGATCTGCTCCACGTCCATGCCCTCGTCCACGCCCTCGCAGAGCGTGTTGAACACGGGCTGGTCGGGCTTTTTGCACTCGGCCACCTTCTTTTCCAGCTCGAACAGCTTCTGCATATAGGGCAGCTGCATCTGGAAGTCCTTGGCCTTTAAGGCCTCGCGCCAGACCATCTGGCCGGTCTGGGTCACCTCGCGCAGCTCGTTCTGCAGCTCGAAGGGCAGGATCGTCTGCTCGTCCACGGTCTTGACGAACTCGCGGATGGCGGCGCGCTCGTATTCGTTTTCAAAAACGTCCTCATCCAGGCGGGGTTTTAGGTAGTCGCGCAGCTCCAGCGCCTCGCGGCCCGTGATCTTCTCGTGGTTGATGGAAGCCAAATACGCGCTGGCCTTGGCGCGGAAGGGCCTCCCTTCCGGGGGCAGGGCGCCCCACAGGTCCCAGCCCATCAGGCCCATCGCGTGGCGGATGTAGGCCTGTTCTTCCCGTATGCGCAGCGCGCGCTCCTTCGCAGTCTGCATGTCCATAAGTACGATAACGCCTCCTTGGCACAAGCGCCTTCTGATTTTTATAACATAAATTAGTATATTCCTGATGGCCGCCGCCGTCAAGCGGGCCTTTTTGCGAAAAGGCGCGGTATGCTTATGCAGCGCATCCTCCCCCAAACTTTACATGAAGCGGTTGACAAACCGGGCAAAAAGGACAACAATAAATAGGATCACCTGCGGGCGTTTTTTTGCCCCGCAAAACATACTGCAAAAGGGGATGACCGACCTTGAAAAGGATCACGCCGGAAAACCTGTTCGATTTTTCCTTCGTGTCCGACCCCAGCTATTCTCCGGACGGTTCCATGGCCGCCTTCGTGGTGAAGAAGGCCAACCGCGAGAACAACGCCTACGATTCCGATCTCTACCTGCTGAAGGACGGTAAGAGCCGCAGGCTCACCTCCGGCGGCGACGCTTCCTCCTACCTCTGGCTGCCGGACGGCAAGCTGCTCTTTGCGGCCAACCGCCTGAAGGCCGACCGCGACCGCGCCGAAAAGGGCGAGACGTTCACCGCCTTCTACGAGATCGACCCCTGCTTCGGCGAGGCCCGCAAGCGCTTCGAGCTGCCCTTGAAGGGCGTGCGCCTGCTGGACGCTGGGGATGGCCGCTTCGCCGTTTTGGCCCTGCAGGACAACAACCCCAAGCGCCCCGAGTGCGAGGACGGCAAGATGCCTCCCTATGAGGTGATCACCGAGGTCCCCTTCTGGATGAACGGCGGCGGCTTCACCTCCGGCACGCGGCGCAGGCTCTACATCTACGACGAGAAGCAGGACCAGCTGGACCCCGTCACCGCGCCCTGGTTCGACGTCGGGATGGCCAGCTGCTCCAACGGCTATGTGGTGTTCTCGGGCGATGAGTACCAGGGGATCCCCCACGACAAGTCCGGCCTGTACAGCTACGAGCTGGCCACCCGCTCCCTGCGCGAGCTCATCCCCGTGGATACGCTCTACGTGCACGCGGGCTTCGCCCTGCCGGATACCCTGCTCTTTACCGCCACCGACGGCCGCGAGTACGGCGACGACCGCTACCCGGACATTTACTCTATGCCTTTGAACGGCGGCGCTTACTCCATCGTCGCCGAGCGCGACGCCTCCTTCGGCCACGGCTCCGTGGGCTCCGACGCGCGCCTGGGCGGCGGCCGCGGCTCCAAGGTGCTGGGCGATAGGCTCTACTTCCTCTCCACCGTCCGCAACGACACCTACCTCTATTCCGTCGGCAAGAACGGCGATGTGCGCCTGGAGAGCGGCGAGCACGGCTCCATCGACAGCTTCGACGTGACGGAAGACCACCTGCTGCTCTGCGCCATGTACGGCGACAAGCTGGCCGAGCTCTACGAGGACGGAAAGCAGGTCACCGACTTTAACGGCGAGCTTCTTTCCACCCTGTCCGTCTCCACGCCCATCCCCCACACCTTCGTTTCCAAGGGCGGCGTTGAGATCGACGGCTGGGCCATGAAGCCCTACGGCTACGAGCCGGGCAAAAAGTACCCCGCCATCCTGCACATCCACGGCGGCCCGCGCACGGTGTTCTCCGAGGTGTTCCACCACGAGATGCAGATGTGGGCCTCCAGCGGCTACTTCGTCTTCTTCTGCAACCCGCGGGGCTCCGACGGCCGCGGCAACGCCTTCGGCGACCTGTGCGGCAAGTACGGCTCCATCGACTACGACGACCTGATGGACTTCGCCGACGAGATGCTGCGCCTCTACCCGGACGCGGACGCCTCCCGCTTCGGCGTGGGCGGCGGCAGCTACGGCGGCTTCATGACCAACTGGATCATCGGCCACACTTCCCGCTTCGCCGCGGCCGTCAGCCAGCGCTCCATCGCCAACTGGGTCGCCTTTGAGCACACCACGGACATCGGCTTCTTCTTTACGCCCAGCCAGCACGGCACCACCACCAGGGAGGACGTGCGCAAGCTGTGGGACCTCTCTCCCCTAAAGTACGCGCCCAACGCGGTCACGCCCACGCTGTTCATCCACTCCGACAGGGATTACCGCTGCTGGATGGTGGAAGGCCTGTCCATGTTCACGGCCTTAAAGCTGCATAACTGCCCGGCCAAGCTGTGCCTGTTCCACGGCGAGACCCACGAGCTCTCCCGTTCCGGCAAGCCCCTGAACCGCGTCAAGCGCATGCAGGAGATCGTCGCCTGGTATGACAAATACCTCAAGAAGGAGGAGGAGACCAAATGAGTTCGCCCATCCAGATCGCGGATTTTTATTCCTTCAATTTCCCCAGCGCCGTCCGCCTTTCCCCGGACGGCAAGACGGCCGCCTTCACCGTGACCCGCATGGACAAGGAGCAGAACGGCTACCAGAGCTTCCTCTATGTGAGCGGCCTTGAGGGCAACTGGGTCCGTCAGCTGACCATGGGCGGCAAGGAGAGGAACGCCGTGTGGCTCAATGAGACCACGCTTCTTTACACCGGCGCGCCCAAGGACGCAAAGCCCGAGAGCAGGAAGCCCGTCACCGCCGTCTATTCCATCGACGTGCGCGGCGGCGAGGCCGTGGAGCTGTTCCGCATCTCCCAGGCCGTGGGCTCCATCACGCCCCTGCCCGGAAATAAGTACCTCGTCTCCTGCAACTGCCCGGTGGAGGAGCCCGCCCAGCCCGAGGAAGGCGCGCCCCGCGCCGCCGAGCAGGGCAAGGACTTCGAGCTGTTCGAGGAGCTGCCCTTCTGGTTCAACGGCCGCGGCGTGGTCAGCCGCAAGCGCAACCGCCTGGCCGTGTTCGACGCGGGCAGCCAGGAGCTCCACTTCCTGACCGGCCCCTGGACCAACGCCCAGGGCTTCAGCCTCTCCCCCTCCAAGGCGAAGCTGGCCTTCTGCGCCTCCACCTACGAGGACGTTTCCCCGCGCGGTAACACGATGAGCCTGTGTGACCTTAACACCTTGGAGGTCAAGGAGCTGTTCCCCTTCAGCGGCGTGGGCTACGGCGAGCCGGCCTTCCTGGACGAGGACACGCTGTTCTTCACCCGCACGGGCTTTGAGTGGCCCGGCCGCAACCCCGAATATTTCGCGCTGCACCTGAATGAGAATCGCCTGCAGCCCCTCACCCATCCGGATGCGCCCATCGGCAACAGCGTGGGCGGCGATTCCTCCTACGGCGGCGGCTCGGCCATGAAGGCCGTGGGCGGGAAGCTCTACTTCCTGGCCACCGATTGGAGCTCCACCAAGCTCTACCGCCTGGAGCTGGACGGCGGGGAGAGCCGCCTGACCGTGCGCAGCCGCCGCGAGGGCTCCATGGAGTGCATGGATATCGTAGGCGATACCTGCGTGTTCATCGGCATGCGCGACATGCAGCTGGGCGAGGTCTATTCCCTGAACTTGGAGACCGGCGAGGAGATGCGTTTGTCTTCCCTCAACGCCGAGTTCGCCGAGACTCACGACATCGTCAAGCCCGAATACTTCACCTTCCGCGACCGCGACGGCGTGGAGCTGGAAGGCTTCGTGCTAAAGCCCCTGGGCTTTGACCCGGAAAAGCGCTATCCCGGCGTGTTGGAGATGCACGGCGGCCCCAAGGTCGCCTTCGGTCCCATCTACCACCACGAGATGCAGTGCCTGGCCGCCAAGGGTTACTTCGTGTTCTACACCAACCCGCGGGGCTCGGACGGCCGCGGCGAGGACTTCGCCAACGTCACCTGCAACCTGGGCAAGATCGACTTCAACGACTTCATGGACTTCACCGACGAGGTCATCCGCCGCTATCCCCAGCTGATCCCCGAGCGCATCGGCATCTGCGGCGGCAGCTACGGCGGCTTCATGTGCAACTGGATGGTCGGCCACACCGACCGCTTCGCCGCGGCCGCCAGCCAGCGCTCCATCTCCAACTACTTCACCAAGTCCCTGACCACGGACATCGGCTTCAACCACAACATGTCCCAGCTGGGCACCACGCCCTGGGAGGACTTCGAGACCTTCTGGGCCACCTCTCCCCTCTCCGCCGCCGACAAGGCCGTCACGCCCACGCTGTTCATCCAGTCCGACGAGGACTACCGCTGCTGGATGAGCGACGCTTTGCAGATGTATTCGGCCCTCAAGCGCGGCGGCGTGCCCACCAAGCTGTGCCTGTTCCATGGCGAGAACCACGAGCTTTCCCGCTCCGGCAAGCCGAAGAACCGCGAGTACCGCCTGCAGGAGATCTTCGCCTGGTTCGACGAGTACCTGACCAAGTAAAACCCTGCAATCGGAAGCCAAAAGCCCTCTCCCGGCCCTTTCGGGAGAGGGCTTCTCCATGTGCCTGCCATCCGACAAAGGGATTGACGGCCGCCGCTTCCTTTGGTACACTGTATGTTCAGAAAAACCCCAAGGGAAAGGAGGACGGAACGCCATGCCCGAACACGTCAAGCAGCTGGCCCAGAACCGCAAGGCCTGGCACGACTACTTCGTGGAGGAAAGATTCGAGGCCGGCATCGAGCTGTCGGGCACGGAGGTCAAGTCCGTCCGCCTGGGCAGGCTGAACCTGAAGGACAGCTACGTGGAGGTCCGCTCCGGCGAGGCCATCCTGCAGGGGATGCACATCTCCCCCTACGAAAAGGGCAACATATTCAACAAGGACCCCTTGCGCCCCCGCCGCCTGCTCCTGCACAAGCGCGAAATTCTAAAGATCGGCGCGCAGGCGATGCAGCAGGGCTACTCGGTCATCCCCCTGCAGGTCTATTTGAAGCACGGCCTGGTCAAGCTGGAGATCGCCCTGTGCAAGGGCAAGAAGCTCTACGACAAGCGCGACGCCATGGCCGAGCGCGACGCAAAGCGCGACATCGAGCGCCAGTTCCACGACCGCAACCGCTGACATTCACCCCAAGAAACATAAAAACCACCGGCTCCCTTTCGCGGGAAAGCCGATGGTTTTTTGATTCGCAAAGTATCGCGTTTCTTTTTAAGCGTTTCTTGCCCGCCTGCCACAGTACTGGGTGCAGAGCTTATCCTTGCAGTTGGCGCACTTGAGCGCCTCGTTGCTGTTCTCCCAGAATCGCTCCGGGAACAGCGCCACGCAGATCTCCCAGCAGGCGAACACCACCAGGGATAAAAGCACCAGGCTCCAGGTGAAGAAGCCGGGGATGAAGGAAAGGGGGCTTAACATCATCCAGTGGTCCCAGTTGAAGATGCGGCAGGTGGTGCAGCAGCGGTTGCCCAGCAGCAGCCGGAAGGGGCACCAGATCAGCACGCAGACGAGGTCGCAGACGTAGAAGACGACGCTCAGGAGGAACAGCGCGCGCCGGTCGATCAGCTTTGTGTAGAACAGCGTCCCCAGCCCCGCCAGCAGCGCCAGCCACATCAGGAACACCTTGTAGGCCTTCCTGGTGGCCGAGTGGATGTAGACCTGCAGGGAATGCAGGTTGATCCTCTCGCGGATGGGCTGGAACCTTTGCCTGAACAGCTTCTGGGAGCCCAGCGGGATGCGCCTGCGCATGGGCACCAGCTGGCAGACCATGTCGCAGACCCAAAACAGCCAGAGCAGCTGCAGCACGTAGGGCCGGCGGAAGAAGTTCATCCCCTCCAGCACGTCCAGCTCCTGGGGCCGGGCGAAGGTGAGCCAAACACACGCCCCCAGCACCGCAACGCGGCAAACGAGCCGCAGAATATACATCTTGCGCAGATGGGAGGTCGGCTGCCTTGTGCCGAACTGTGCCCGAATTTCTTCCCGCTTCTCCTTCATGTTTTTCTACCTGGTCTTGTGCCTTGTGTCTCCGTTTTTATCTTCCCGCCGCCGCCTTCATGCCCTCCGGGTCCTGCCTTAGGCGCTGCCTCGCCATGTCCTCGGCCAAGGCGCAGATCCTGGCGGCCGCGTCGCCGTGGATGGCGTTTCTCTGGGCCTGCCGCATGGCCCGCAGGGCGTCCTCGTCCTGCAAAAAGCGCAGCGCCCCCAGCAGCTCCTTCTTCCCCGCGCCGGTGGAAAGGCTCATGCCGTGGCTGCTGAAGTAGCGGGCGTTCTTCGTCTCGCACCCGGGGATGGGCGCGATGTGGATGAGCGGCGCGCCGCTGACCGCGGCCTCCGTGGTGGAGAGCCCGCCGGGCTTGGTGAAGCAGCCCCTGCACAGGCGCATGTAGGCCGCCATCTCGTCGGTGTGCCCGAGGATCGTCATCTGCTCCCCGTACTTCGCCTTTAGGTGCTCATACAGCCGCGCGTGGCTGCCGCAGACGACGATCAGGCGCAGGCTGCCGTCCTTTGGCAGCTCGCTCTGCAGGATGGAGATGGTCCTCTCGATCCTGCCCGCGCCCATGCTGCCGCCGGATAAGAGCAGATAGTCCTTATCCTCGTCCAGCCCCAGCTCGCGCTTTAGGGCCGCCCGCTCCCGCTCCTGCGCGAACACGCGGGAGGTGGGGATGCCGAAGGGGTAGAGCTTCTCCTGCGGGATGCCGCGCAGGAGGTATTCCCCGTTCAGCTCCGGCGTTGGGGTGATGTAGGCGTCCAGCGCCGTCTCCTCCACGAAGGGGATGCAGGCGTAATCGGTGGAGATGAAGATCGAGGGCGGCGCTTCCATGCCCCGCGCCTTCATCTGTGTGAGGGTCTCCGCGGGGAACAAATGGGTGGTCAGCACCGCGTCGAAACGGTTTTGCCGTATGTACTCGCAGAGGACCTCAGCCATCGCGGCGTTGATGAAATACACGGGCGAGCGCCAGGGCAGGCGGCGGTACATTTCCCCCACCGAATAGATGGCCCCGAACAGGGCCGGCGTGCGCTTGACGATGCCGATGTAGACGTTGTTGATCGTGCTGGCCAGGCGGTCGCTTTTGAGCGTATAGGGATTGAGGAGCACGGCTCTGTGCCCGCGGTGCTCCATCTCCTCCGCGACCGCCCGCGCGGCGGAATCGTGCCCGCCGCCGGTGCCGCAGGAGAGGATCAGTGCATCCATAGCGGCCTGACCCTCATCTTTTCCTTTTCTTCCTTGCTGGTGAGCATGCGCGTGCCCACCGCGCCGGTGATGAGCAGAAAACCCAGGGTGAAGGCGGTCTGCCGCACCACGGCCAGGAGCCAGAACAGCGTGCACAGATAGGAGACGATCGTGCGGTGGTAGTGGGGCGTTACCTTCAGGACGCAGGAAAACAGGATGAAGAACGCCGCCAGCGTCGCCAGGGGCCGCCACATGGGCAGCAGGCCCGCCAGCGTGCCGAAGGTGACCGCGATGCCCTTGCCGCCCTTAAAGCGGCGGAACAGCGGGAAGGCGTGGCCGAACACGGGCGCGGCCATCACCAGGGGCAGGAGCGAGCTGGATACCTGGTTCCGCCTGCAGAAATACAGGTAGAAGAACACGGGCAGCGCGCCCTTGAGCACGTCGCAGAGCAGTGTCAGCGCGCCGCAGGCGAACCCGCCATAGCGGAAGGCGTTCGTGGTCCCGGGGTTCTTGTCGGGGCTTTTTTCCGCCACATCTCCCGCGTGGAAAAGGCGCGAAAACACGTGCGCGAAAAGGACGCTTCCGGAAAGATAGCCCAGAAGCGCGAACCAGGCGCCGTATAACATATGAATGACTCCCCTTCTCCAACGGCTCCGCACCGGGATCAGGACCCTCACCGGTCCCAAAGCTCCAGGCGCGGGCAGAATAAAATAAATATAATACTTTTTTCGCCGCAGGACCCGAAAATCCTTCTTTTTTCCTCGGCGTTGTGTTTTTGTTAAAACCTTCTTCCGCCCCGTATCTTTTGCCGCTTTACATCAAAAACGGGCCCTTTTCCGTACAAAAAGGGCCTTATCTTATGGATTTCTATGTTCAGTGCAGCTTGTCGCTGGGCGTTCCTGTGTATTCCCTGTCCAGCGTCACAACGGCATAATAATTTTTATCAATGGCGCGCACCGCCTCCACGATCTTCTTCTGCATTTCCTCCATCTCCATGGGGAAGTCGTCGGGCACGGACACGTCGAACACCCAGTTGGTGTCCTTCTCGCCCTTGACCAGCCTGAAGTCGTGCAGCGTCAGGCCCTCGCCCAGGCCTTGCAATATGCTCTGGGCCTGCGCCCGCGCTTCCTCCGTCCGCTTGTCGCCCCTTTGCACGGGGTCCAAGTGCAGCACCAGGTGGATGCTGTGGTCCACGGCCAGCTCCCGCTCGAGGTCGTCGATGCGGGCGTGGCTCTGCATGATGTCCTCGGATGCGTCCATCTCCACGTGAGCGGTGGCGAAGTGCCTGCCGGGGCCGTAGCTATGCAGCATCAGGTCGTGCATACCTAAAACGTCCGGGCAGCGCAGTATGTGCTCCTCGATCAGGCGCAGCGTCTCCGGGCTGGGCGCGGAGCCCAGCAGCTTATCCATGGACTCCCGCAGCACCTGCACGCCCGCCGTCACCACGAAGCAGGCCACCGCAAGGCCCGCCGCGCCGTCCAGGGAGAAGCGCACGAAGGGCCCCAGGCACTGGGAGAGCAGCACCGCCAGCGTGGCCCAGACGTCGGTCAGGGCGTCCACGGCGGAGGCGCGCAGCACCGAGGAATCCACCTTCTCGCCCAGCTTTTTATGGAACCTGTACAGCCAGAGCTTGGCCAAAACGGAGAACAGCAGCGCGGCGAAGGCCCAGGGCTCAAAGCCGCTCCTTTCCCCGTGGATGAGGCGCAAAAGCGAGCTTTTGCCCAGCTGGAACCCAAGCAGCAGTATGATCACTGCCACGGCCACGGAGGCCACGTACTCGATCCTCTGGTGGCCGAAGGGGTGCTGCGTGTCCGCGGGCTTGCCGGAGAGCTTGAAGCTGAACAGGGCGATCACGGAGGAGCAGGCGTCCGTCAGGTTGTTGACCGCGTCCGCGACCACGGACACCGACCCCGCTAGGTAGCCCGTCAGGCCCTTCAGCAGGCCCAGAGCCAGGTTCACCACGATGCCCACGATGCCGCCCAGGCGGCCGCAGGCATCGCGCACCCGCTGATTGGTCACGTTCTCATGGTCGGGCACGAACCTCGTCACCAGCCACATCTTTCTATGTTTCCCTTCTCTTTTCTCATCAGCGTCTGTCCGTTTTGGCAGCGCTTTTTTATAACATGACCGCCCGCCCGGCGGCGAACAGGTACACGGCCTTTTCAAGCACGTGCAGGCCCGCTTCCTCCATGGCCGCGGCGTAGCTCTGCACCTGCGGGCCGTGGCGCTCCGTCACGCTTTTGTCGTCCAGGCCGCGGCGGTCTGTCTTAAAGTCCACCAGCACCCAGCCGCCCTCCGTCCGGAAGCAGAGGTCGATCACGCCCTGCACGAGGCTGCCGTCCGCCCTTCGGCGCACGAAGGGCCGCTCCCTGCACACCTCCGGGGAATCCAGCAGCCGCCGCCCGATGGGGTGGATGAGAAACGTACAGAGCTGTTCCGCCTCCACTGCCTCGTATTGCAGCTGGGTGAGGCTCCCGGAGGCCCGCATGCCTTCCAGCTGCGCCGCCACCGCTTCCCGCAGTTTTTCCCCTTTCAGACCGCGCAGGGGGGCAAGCTCCAGCCTTCGCATGGCCTCGTGCACGGCGCTGCCGCGCTCCACGGGGGTGAGCCGCGCCCTGTCCGCCTTTAAGAACTTCGGGCGGGAGTGGATGAAGTCCACGTCCTTTTCTCCCCAGTGTATGCTCTGCAACACGGATTGTTTCTGCGGCGCGGCCGCTTCCCTCGTCTTTGGGAAGCCCAGGTCGAGGAAGGGGTCCTCCTCCATGAAGGGCGCGTCCTTCAGCAGAGAAAGCGCCTCCTCCATGCCCTTGGGCGTTCCGTCCGGGGCCTCCTCCTGCAGGCGGGAGGCGGGGATGCGCTCCACCTGCCACAGCCTGCGGGCTTCCCGGAACTGTTCGCCTTCCTCCGTCATGGCCCGCATGACCGCCCGGCCGATCCAGTCCAGCGGACAGCTCGCCGGGCTGTCCCCGGCCAGCGCCCAGCTTTCCGCCGTCTCGTCCGCGTCGTCCACCGCGGCGGAGAGGATCAGCCGGTCCTTGGGCCGCGTCATCAGCACGTAGAGTATGCGCATCTCCTCGGCGATGGCCTGCCTGCGCTGCTTTTCGCGGATGGCCGCGCAGGCGGGCGTGTCGCCCTTCACCCGCGTTTCCGGGTCGAAAAAGCCCAGGCCCAGCCCCAGCTCCCGATCGAGCAGCAGCGTGGAGACCACGCCCGTCTCCTCGTCCGCGTCGGCGCGCAGGTTAAAGCGCCGGGACAGCCCGCAGCCGATGACGATGGGGAACTCCAGCCCCTTGGACTTGTGCACGCTCAGGATGCGCACCACGTCGTCCTTCTCGGTGAGCGTGGGCGTGTCGCCGTCGCGGCTGCGGCGGGCTGCGTGGCGGCTCTGCTCCAGAAAGTCCGACAGGCTGTCGCCGGGCCCGTCGAAGGCGGCGGCCCGCAGGCAGAGCGCCTGCAGGTTCGCCTTGCGCGTGCGGCCCTGGGGCAGGCCTAGGCAGCGGACAAGAAAGCCCGTATCCTCCAGCACGGAGAGCAGCGTCTGGGAGACGCGGCTCTGCCGGGAGAGACGCCTATGCTCCCACAGTCGGTCCAAAAAGGCCTTGACCTTGACTTTCAGCCTCTCATCCTCGCCCCTTTGGGCGTAGAGCTTTAAGGCCGAGTACCAGCGCAGCTCCCGCGCCAGCAGCCGTATGCGCGCCAGCTCCTCGGGTGTAAAGCCGCCCAGGCCCGTCAGCGCGCCCAGCAGCGGCAGGTCCTTGCGGGGGTTGTCCAGCGCTGTCAGGTAGTCAAGCGCGGCGCGGACCTCCCAGGTGTCGTAGTAGCTGCCGCCCGCCTCGGCGTACACCGGGATGCCCTGGGACAAAAGCGTATCCTGGAACACGCGCACAAGGCTCCGGGGCGAGCGCAGGAGGATCACCATATCGCGGTAGGAGGCGGGCCTCTCTTTCTCGCCGTCGCGCACGGGCAGGCCCAGGCTCTGCCGGATGAGCCGCGCGGCGTTGAGCGCCTCGGCCTGGGCGCGGCGGATGTCCGACTTTTCGCCGTCCTCGGTGCGCTCCACCACGGACAGGCGCACGGGGTTCGCATTTTCCCTCGGCTGTCCGGCCTTCAGCGCAGCTTCCTCGTCGTAGACGATCTCCGCGTCGCCGCCGGTCATGCACTGGGAAAACACCAGGTTCACCGCCTCCAGCACGCTTTCGTCCGAGCGGAAGTTGCGGTTGAGCGCGATGAGCCTGCCGCCCTTCCCCTGCCCGTACTCCTGACAGCGGGAGAGGAAGATGGACGGCTCCGCCTGCCGGAAGCGGTAGATGGACTGCTTCACGTCGCCCACCAGAAAGCGGTTGTCCGGTCGGGAAACGCGGCTTAAGATCGCCTCCTGCACGGCGCTGGAATCCTGGTATTCGTCCACGAACACGTGGGTGTAGCGGGCCTGCACCTCCGCGCGCAGCTGCGCATCCTCAAGCAGCCGCAGCGCGCCCTGCTCAAGGTCGGAGAAGTCCACGCCGCCCGCCTCGCGCTTTTCCAGCGCGTACTTTTCGTCGTAGCGCTGAACGGATACGGCCAGCGCCTCCAGCGCGGGCAGCATGGCCTGCAGGCGTTCCCCGTCCTGTTCGCCGCCTTCCATCAGCTCCACGCCCTTGCGCGCCTGCTTCTTCCAGCCGTCCCGCAGGGCCTGCAGCTTCTCCTCCACCTCGCGCTTGGCCTGCTTCTTGACGGCGGGCAGGCGGCCGAAGGCGGGCATCGGGTAGGGCGGCCGCAGGCTCTCGCGCAGGGCTTCCACGTCGGCCAGCAGCGCGGGCAGGTAGGGGCTTTCCGCCTCCTGCGCCAGTTTACATCCGCTTTCAGCCTTTGCGAGCGCCTGCTTTAGGGTGCGCAATGTCGCCCCGATCAGCTCCTGCCGCCAGGGGGCCTTCTCGGGATCCCGGCTCCATTCCCGGTATTTTTTCAGCGCCTCTTCCAGCCAGTCCCAGGGGTCGGGCTGGCTCATCAGGAAGTCGTGCGTCTTTTCGATCTCCAGGCGCAGCTTGTCCTGGTCGCCCAGGCGGGAAAGGCCCTTTTCCAGAGTTTCATCCAGATAGAGCTCGTCCAGCGTCTCGTCCATGGCTCTGCGGCGCAGGCGGTCGGCGCTCTCCTCGTCCAGCACCTTGAAGCCCGCCTCCAGCCCCGCCCGGTCGAACCAGCGGTCCAGCAGCTGCTTGCAGAAGGCGTGGATGGTGGAGATGGACGCAAGGGGCAGCCTGTCCAGCGCCTCCTGCAGGGCGGTCTCCTCGGCGGCCAGCTGCTCCAGGCGCAGGCGCAGGCGGTCGCGCATCTCCGCGGCGGCCGCCTGGGTGAATGTCACCACCAGCAGGCCCGCCGGGTCCGCGCCCTCGCGCAGAAGGCCCAAAATGCGCTCCACCAGCACCGTGGTCTTGCCGGAGCCCGCCGCCGCGCTCACCAGCAGGCTTTGCCCCCGGCTCTCGATGGCTTCCCGCTGTCTTTCGTCAAACCTGGGCATCTTTTCCCTCCGTCAGGGCGCGCGCCATGGCGGCGAGCGCTTCCGATCTTTCCACCTGCATCTCCCGCGTCCGTATCCAGGCGCTCTCGGCCCCGCACACGCCCTTGTAGGGGCAGGTGGAGCAGGGCGCGGGCTCGCCGTCCTTGGCTAGGGGCCGCGCGGCGATCTGGCCGCTCTGCACGTCCTCGTACAGCCTGCGCAGCTTCCAGTGGGCGAAGCGGCGCAGGAGGTCGAAGTCCTCCTCGCTCAGCACGCCGCTCCTGCCCTGTTTGGACAGGCTGCTGTCCTTGTTGATGGAAACGGGCAGTATGCGGCCCACCTCGTCCCTTTCGCCCATGGCCAGGATCAGGTCCATATCCTCCAGCACGAGGCCCTTTAAGGACAGCGCCTTCTCCACGGCCTCCAGCGCCTTTTCCGGCCCGCCGCCGTCCATCTCCACCACCGGGTCGCCGATCTTGAAGTAGAACACGCCCGCGGGCTTGGCCTCCTCCATGTTGAGCACCGCGTCCAGATACACGAACAGCTGCAGCCGCACCCCGTAGAAGGCGTCGGCCAGATCCAGCTTCGCGCTGCCGGACTTGTAGTCCACCACGCGGATGTAGGTCTCGCCGTCCTTTTTGTACATGTCCACCCGATCGATGCGGCCCCGGACGGAGATCTGCTCCCCGTTTCCCATGTCCAGCGTCAGGTCGCCCTTTTCCAGCCCGAAGGCCTTTTCCTCCGCCACGGGCACGAAGCGGCTGTGCCGCAGCTGGAACACCAGCGTGCGGGCGGAGCGGCGCAGCGTGCGGCGCATCTGGTCTAGCTTCTGCCTTCCCCGGCCGCCTTCCAGCCCGCCCCGGCCCAGAAAGTCCCGCAGGGCCTCCGCGGCCGCGTCATCCATGAGGGCGTCGGTCTGCTGCTCGGTGATGGCGCCAAAGCCCACGCCGCTGGCGGAGACCGCCTTTACGAAGCGCTCCACCGCGTCGTGGTAGGCCGTGCCCATGTCGCGGCCGTCCAGCGGCTCCTCCCGCAAAATATGCGGTCGCAGGCCGTACTCCACGAAGTGCTTGTAGGGGCAGGCGGCGAAGCTCTCCAAACGGGAGACGCTGGTGCGCCCCTTCCCATAGAGCCTTCCCGCCAGCGCGGGTGGCAGCGGCGCGGCCTCCTTGGGCGCGCCCACGGCGGCCACCGCCTCGGCCAGCGCCTCCGGCTCGTGGTCGCGCAGCCCCGCATACAGGCGAAGGAGGCCCTCGTCGGGCTTATTGCCCGCCAGCAGGCCGCGCAGGCCTTCCTCCATCTGCTGCCGGGCGCTCTCCACGCTGCCCAGCCAGAGCTCGTCCTCCAGACGCAGCCCGCCCCGCAGGGTCAGGCGCGGGAACAGAGCCTGAAGCCTTTGCACCAGCGCTGAGGGCCGCAGGGCCTTGCCGTCCAGCGAGGAGAGCGCAAAGCTCAGCAGCAGCTCCTCCTTGGGCGCGGCAAAGGCGGTGTAGATGAGGAAGCGCTCCAGCGCGGTCTCCTGCTTGAGGTCGCGGATGGAGATTTCCGTCTCCTTGGCCACGGCGCGCAGCCTGTGCCGCTCGTTTTCATCGAGCAGCGAGTCCTCGCCCACGTTGCGGGGCAGAACGCCGTCGTTGAGCCCCAATACGCAGAGGACCTTCAGTCCCTGCCCGGGCTTAAAGCGGCGCACGCTGCCGAAATACACCGCGTCCTTTTCCTGGGGCAGGCCCATCATCTGCGCGTTTTCCAGCCCCGCGCGCAAAAAGCGCAGGAACTCGCCGGGGTCCATGCTCTCCTGCCCCATCAGCTCCACGGCCTGATCGAGTATGCGCAGCGTCTCCTCCCACACCTGGGCGCAGCGCTCCGCCCGGAAGGCCTCGCCCTTGTTCTCGCAGCGGCGGATCTCCCGGTTGAGCCGGGTCTTGAGCCCGCTGCGCTCCATGAAGTCAAAGCACATAAGGCAAAAATCGCGCACGCTCTGTTTCCGGGCAAAGCCGCCCTGACGCAGGTTTTCCAAGGGCCGCAGGAAGGCGCGACGGGCGTCCTCCAAACGGGCGTTCTCGATGGGCCGCAGGAAGGCGCGGCCGTTCACGGCGTTCTCCAGCCAATAGATCTCCAGCTCGTCCTGCTGTGTCTGGTTAAGGGGCGAATAGCCGGTCTTTAGGCAGCGGAGCATGTCCTCCCGCCGGTAGCCGCGCCGCACCGCCTCCAGGGCGTCCAGCAGGTAGCGCGCCGCCGGGTGGAAGGCGCAGCAGAGGGAGCTGTCCACGAACAGCGGCAGCCCGCGGCGGTCGAAGGCCCGCTGCAGGGCGGCGGCGTAGGTCTCCGGCTCCTGGCAGAGCACGGCGGCCTCGCCGGGCTTTAGGCCCGCCTTGCGCATCCGCTCGTGCAGCGCGCCCGCGGCCCACTCCGCCTCGGCCTCGCAGTCCCGCAGGGCCCAGAGGCCGATCTCCTGCGGGGTCTCCGCATAAGGCCTAAAGGGGCGCGCGAACAGCTCCGCCTCCAGGTGCAGGAGCGCCCCCTTTCGCGGCGCTCCTTTGCGCAGCTCCACCTTGTTCCAGGGAAGGCCGGAAGCCAGCACCATGCGGTGCAGGCACTCGTAGCTCTCCTGCACCGGGTCGAACAGCGCCTGATCTCTGCCGAAGGCGCTGTCCGTCTTGAAGCTCAGCGTCACGTGCTTGCAGACCTCACACATCGCAAAGAACATGCGGCAGGTCTTTAGGGGCAGCACGTCAAAGCCGTCGATGAACACCTCCGCCCCGCGCAGAAGCCCGCTGTCCTTTGCGTCCTTACAGAAGCGGTCGGCTGCGTCCTCGCCGTCCATGTATTTCCCGGCGGTGAAGCCCTCGTACCCGTCCAGGATCGCGGCCAGGTCGTAGAGCTTGTCCCGCGTCAGCCCCTCGGGCAGGCCGTCGGCGGCCAGGCGCAGGCCCGTGCTGCCCAGCTCCCCGCTCTTAAGCTCGCCCAGAAGCTCCACCAGCCGCTCGACCAGGGAGCCGCCCTGACCCTTAAAGAAGAGGAGCTTGCCCTGCAGCCGGCTTAAGGTGGCGCGCACCGCCATGGCGCGGCCCGCGTCGTCCAGCAGCACGGGCTGCTCGCCGCCCTTTTCCTCCCGCACGCGGGCCTGCAGGCGGCTGGGGGATAAGACCTCCACGTTCCAGAGCACGGGCAGCGCGCGCGTTAAGGCCTGCTCCATGCCCAGCGTCATCAGCTCCGGCGTCACCACCAGCACCTTTTCGCCCGCCCGGGCAGCCCGCACGGCTTCCCTCAGGATGTATTCGGTTTTCCCGCAGCCCGCGCGGCCCGCCACGTAGGTAACGCCCATGCCGTTTCTCCTTCTGTTTAAGCCTGTTTCAGCCTTTATTCCTGCGCCGCGCTATGCCCCTTGCAGCCGGAGAACACCGCGCGCAGAACGCTCTGGTCGTCCGCCTCCATGAGGAAGTGCTCCATCCCCTCGTCCAGATAAGGCTCGCCCACGACCTCAAAGCCGTACTTCTCGTAAAAGCCCCGCTTGTCCGCCTGGGAGCTTAAGCGCAGGTGCTTGCCGCCCGCCATCAGGACCTTGTCGAGAGCCATGCGCATCAGCAGGTCGCCAAGCTCATGCCCGCGCAGGTCCCTGCGCACGCAGAGGCGGCCGATGCGCCAGTAGCCCTCGTTGTCGATAAAGAGCCGCAGGCAGCCCACGGCGTTTTTGTCATCGTCGTAGAGCAGCGCGTGGATGGCGCGCCTGTCCATCTCGTCCATCTCGTTCTCGGCCGAAAAGCCCTGTTCCGTCACGAACACGTCGTATCTCAGCTGCATCGCCTGGCTCAAGTCGTCGCTCCCGCGCAGCCATTTGCCGTAGATCATAGCTCGTCCATCGCTCCTTTTTGGGAGATTTTTAAAAATTTTACCGCAAAAGACGCGGATAATCAATTGCACTTTTGTGAAGGATAGGGTAGAATATGCAAGGAATGCCAATTGGGAAAGGGGTGCCATACCCATGGAGGACGAAAGGGACATCGTGGTCTTTACCGACGAAGAGGGCAACGACCTTGAGCTCGAGGTGCTGGACTATATCTTCTACAACGGCGAGGAATACGCCGTGCTGTCCGGCCTGGACGACGAGGAAGATGATGACGGCTGTGAGTGCGAGGAGTGCGCCCACGAGCACGAGGACGGCTGCGACTGCGAGGAGTGCGACGAGTGCGGCGACCAGGAGCTGTACATCATGAAGGTCGTGCAGATCGACGACGACATGGAGGAGTTCATCCCCGTCGAGGACGAGGCCACCATGGACAAGCTCATCGAGATCGTGCAGCAGCGCTTCGAGGAAGACGACGAGGACGATGAGGACGAAGACGACGAGGACGAGTGATCTCCCCTAACGCCTTTGCTTCTCACCAGGACCGCAAAGAAAACGGCCGTGCGGCGCGCGGCCGTTTTCTTTGTGCCCTTTTTCCCGTTTCAGGCTGCTTTTGCAGCTCATTCCATCGGGAAGGCATCGCCCGCGCTCACATTCCGCGCCCTTTTGTACAGCGGCGAGGACTTCGTATAGCGCCTGCGCTCCGCGCCCTGCGGGGTGCAGAGTTTTTCTTTGTGCCTTTTTCCCCTTTTTAGCTGTCTTTTGCAGCTCATTCTGCCGGGAAGGCGTCGCCCGCGCCTACGTCCCGCGCCCTTTTGTACAGCGGCGAGGACTTCGTATAGCGCCTGCGCTCCGCGCCCTGCGGCGCGCGGCCGTTTTCTTTGTGCCCTTTTCCCTGTTTCAGGCTGTCTTTGGCCGCTCATTCTGCCGGGAAGGCGTCGCCCGCGCCTACGCCCCGCGCCCTTTTGTACAGCGGCGAGGACTTCGTATAGCGCCTGCGCTCCGCGCCCTGTGGGGTGCAGAGCTCCAGCTCCACCAGCCCCTTGCGGATGAGCGGGTGGCGGCGAACGCGCGCCGGGGCGCGGTCGACCTCCCCGCGACAGGTGCACAGGTAGGCGAACTTCTCGTCCTCAAAGCCCAGCGTCCCGCCCTTCTGCGCCCTATGGGCCGCGCTCCTTTGCAGCCGCACCGAGAAGGCGCACCAGTCGTCCGGGCCTAATGGGCACTCGCTCTCATGCGGGCAGGGCGCGGCCAGGCGGGCGCCCGCGTCCAGCAGCGCACGCCGTACGCGCATCAGCCTCTTGTGCCCGTCCGGCGTGCCCGGCTCCACGATGAGGAAGGCCTTCTCCGCCAGAGCAAACAGCCGCAGCGCCTCCGCCTCCAGCCGCTCGTCCGGCAGCTCCAACAGGGAGTAGGCCGCGATCACCAGGTCGGCTTGGGGCAGCGCCTGCGTGCGCAGGTCGCCCAGCCGCCACTCCGCCCGGGCGCCCGCCGCCTCCAGCAGCTGATTGCCGATCCCGGCCATGTCCGCGTCCCGCTCGACCAAGCATGCCCGGATGCCGGGCCAGAGATCCAGCGCGGCCAGCGTGGCCGTGCCGGGGCCCGCGCCTACGTCGAGCAGCGTCCGCGGGGCCTCGCCGAGCAGGCAGTCCGCCGCGCCCGCCAGGGCCGCCCGCACCGCCGCGTAGGTGGCCGGCATGCGGCTGCAGGCGTAGGCCAGCGCGTCGCCGTCTTTGAGCAGGCTGCCGCCGTCGCCGCCCCGCGCCTGTGCCCTGCGGTAGCGCTCGGAGAGGGCGCGGGCCTGCGCGTTCAGCTCCGGCCGGCCCTGCACAAGCTCCTCCAGCCTGGCCTGCACCTGTGCGGGCAGCGTAAACATGGGCCTGCACCCCCGTTCAAACGAAAAAGTTGAAAGTACGTCAAAAAGCTGTATCGTTTCCGCCCCGCGCGCGCATACTCTATACAGACAGCACACGGCGAAACGCGCCGGAAAAGGAGGAACTATTCAGCATGAAGCAAGCACAGAGCCCCAGGGGCCGCCTGGGCTGGAACGAACAGGAGCAGAGCGTCCTCTGGGAGGAGGTTCGCGCCTGCGCCACGGCAGGCAAGCCCCTGCGCGCGGCCTTCGAGAGCACCGCGCAGCGCACGGGCCGCAAGGCCAACTCCATCCGCAACCACTATTACGCTTCCCTCAAGGGCAGGGAAGCGCCGCAGGACCTGGCCCAGCGCCGGGCCGCGCCCTTCGTCCCCTTCAGCGAGGAGGAAACGGACGCGCTCATCCGCGAGGTGCTAAAGGCCCAGGGCAGCGGCCAGTCGGTGCGCGCCTGCGTCCTGCTGATGGCGGAGGGCGACAAGACGCTGGCCCTGCGCCTGCAGAACAAGTACCGCTCCCTGCTCAAGAGCCACGAGGACCGCGTCCGCGCCGCCATGGAGGAATTGAAGGCGGCAGGGCTGCCCTGCGTGGATCCCTACCGCCGGGGCCGCTCCCTGCCCAGGCAGGCCCGTCCCCACAGGCCCCTGACCTTAGAGGGCCTGCCGGAGCTGCTGCGCCGCCTGGACGGCGAGAGCGCCAAGGCCGTGCTGCGCGCCATGGCCGACGCCCTGCAGGCCGTCTGAACGCCCATATTCCCACCAACGCCCGCCTTTCCCGGCCGGGCGTTTTTTATATCCGTCCCGTTTCCCACCGGGACCGCCGCGCCGCCCGCATTCCCCCGCATTGGAGAAAACCGCACCTCGGCCGCCCTCGCCGCCTTACGACGCCGGGCGGTATGAAAAGCGTCTTTTCCCCCTCCGTTTTCGGGAACGCCTGTCCCAACAAAGCAGCGGTTCCGCACGATTTCACACTGTCGGAAACCCCGTGGGAAGGAAACAGGGCTCCGGCGAAACAGCCTCTTTCCTTCAAACGCCTATCCCGCAAAGAGCGTTCCGCTCGTTTTTCTCTCGGTCGGGAACGTTTTGGAAGGGCCCATGTTTCCGGCGAAACCGCCTTCCGCAAACCCCTTTCCAGGGAAGCCGCAAGCCGCCGGGCCTACTCCCCGCCCTGCTCGCTGCTTTCCGCCTTCTTCTCCTGCGGGTCCTGCATCCCCAGGGATTCAGCCAGCTCCACCGCCGCCTCGCGCTTGACCGTGCTGAACGCGGAATACTCCTTCTCCAGCGCCGTCTGCAAAAGCGCGCGCGCCTCGTCGTCCCGGCCCTGCTCCCTGCGGATGCGGGCCAGATACACCATGCTGTCGAACTGCGTGGGCCTGACCTTCAAGGCCTTTTCAAACAGCTCCTCCGCGCGTTCCTTGTCGCCTAAGCGATAGCAGAGCTGCGCCACGTTGTCCAGGATCACCGGGTCCTCGTCGTCGTAGGCCAGCGCCTCCTCGTTGAAGGCAACCGCCTGCTCGTAGTCGCCGGTCTCGTCCGCCTTGGCGATCAGCAGAAAGCCGTAGTTCCCCCGCACCGAGGCCGTGGTCAGCCGCTCGTAGATACGGCTGTACACCCGCAGCGCCCTATCCAGGTTCCCGGTCATCCAGTAGGCAAGCCCCAGGTTCTGGTACAGGTGCCCCCAGTACTCCGGCTTGATCTTGGGCTGCTTGGTGCCCTTTTTCAGCACCTCCACGGCCTTTTCCCCCTGGCCGCGCCGCATGAGCAGCACGCCGTAGGCCGCCAGCGCGTACACGTCCGTCATGCCCGCGTCGTAGGCCTTGCCGTACAGATCAAAGGCCCTGTCTATATTTCTCGTGGCCTGCAGCGCCACCGCGCGCCGCGCCATCAGATTCGCCCGAAAGGCTCCCATTTTCGATCTGACTCCTTTCCTCGGTACCGCGATACCGCCCGTTCATGCCTTTTATGCCGGTAAGACCGGCTTATTTCCGTCTTTCCAGTCTGGCCTTTAAGCGCGCCCGCCGCTTTCGCAGCTCGTCCATCTCCTCCTCCGTCGTGCAGACGGTCATGGCCGACTCCGTCGCGCGCAGGGCCAGCGGTATGTTGCGGAACCTGTGCTCGTAGAGCTTGGCCAGCTCCACGTAGGGGAACACGCCGCCGCTGCCCGCGTGGGCCATCCTTTCCAGCGCGGCCTGCTGTTCGTCCCAGCGGCCCTGCCTGCGGTAGATGCGGTTGAGCGCCACCCCCGACAGGGAGCGCACCGTCCCCTCGCTGGCGCGGATGTAGCAGCGCTCCGCCAGCTCCACGTTGCCCGCCCGCTCCAGCACGCGGCCCACGGAGTACACGTCCGCGGCCTCGGCCATCTCCAGCGGGCTCAAATGCCCGTCGTGCAGCGCCTGCAGCAGCAGCGCCATGGAGAACACGTCCTGCGCGTTGTGCTCGAACACCTTCTCCAGCGGCGCTTCGTCCTTGTCCTTTAAGAACTGCCACCACAGCGCCGGGATCTCCACGCCCGGCACGTCGTCCTTCCTCACGTGCCCCAGCACCCGCTCCTCCAGATGGGTGAGCGTGCAGCTCTTGAGCCGCAGCTTGAACATCCGCCGCGCCGGGTACATAAGGTCGATCTGCGGCAGGTGCAGACAGGAGGGCCGCAGGCGGTTCAAAATCATGCGGTTCTCCAGCATGGGCACATCGAAGTTCTTGCCGTTGAAGCTCACGATCAGCTCCGCGCCGTCCATGAGTTCCATCAGGCGGCGGAGCATGGCCTCCTCCTCGCCGTAGTCCCGCATCCACAGCTGGCAGACCTCCATCCGTCCCCCGCGTATGCGGCCCAGGCCGATCTCGAAGGCCACGGTCCCCGCGCCCCGGGAAAGGCCCGTGGTCTCCACGTCCAAAAAGGCCAGCCCCTCCGGCGAGCGGTAGGCTTTCGCCGCCTCCTCGTCCCCGGTGAGAAGTTTAAGGCCCTCTTCCGTCAGCCTTAAGGGCTTTAAGGGGAAGGACGCCGTCCGCAGGGCGCAGTCGGCCGCTTTTTCCGGGGCCTCCTCCGCCTTGGGGGCGCGCTCCCGCTCCTTGGCCAGCTCCCGCAGCCTATCCCTTAAAAGACTCATCGAGTATCCTCCCGATCATGCCTGCGGCCAGCGCCTTGATCTTTGATCCGAAGGGGCTCCCCATGCAGGACGGGCAGCCGTTCTGGCACGGGCAGGCGGCGATGAGCTCGCCGGACTTCTCCAAGAGCAGGTCCATCATGTCGTAGGCCTTGTCGGACAGCCCGATGCCGCCGGGCGTGCGGTCCGAAAGGAACAGCGTGGGCCGGTTGGTGAAATGGTCCTTGACGTGGTAGGAAACGTGGATGTCCGGGGGCGCGCACATGAGGTATAATGGCGCCAGGATCCCCAGCGCGTGGGCGATGCCCAGCATGGCGTTCTGGGCGTCCTCCTTCTCGATGCCGTCGAACACGCTCTCGGGCAGGGCCAGCCAGGCGGCGGTGGTGTGCATCTCCAGCTCCGGGATGTCCACAGAGCCGAAGCCTAAGTTCTCGTGGGTGTCGAACTTCATCTTCTTGAAGATGGTGACGATGGAGGAGACCAGCACCTCGCCCAGCGCCTTGTCGCCCCTCTCCTTGAGCACGTCCAGCACGCGCAGGGTGACGTTTAAGTCCGCGTCGGTGTAGTAGTCCACGTCCACGCGCTTGATGTAGGCGCGCTTGTCGTCGAAGTCCAGCTTTTCCACCTGGTACTGCGTGGCGTTGTGCAGGTAGATGGCCCGCTCGTGCAGCAGCATGGGCACGGTGTAGCGGTCCATCTCGCCGATCACCACGTGGTGGGCCGGGTCGGTGATGTCGATGATCAGGAAGTTCTCGTCGAAGGCCGAGCGCAGCGACACCTCCGTGGACGGCATCTCCTCGGCCATCCAGTGGTACTTGCCGCCGGAAAGGCGCAAGACGCCCTCCTCCTCCAAATAGGCCAGCATGTCCGGCGTGCTCTCAAGGCCCGCGTACAGCTCGTCCTGTCGGAAAGGCAACTCAAAGGCGGCGCACTTCATGTGGTTCATGAGCACGTAGAGGTTGTCCGGGTTCAAAAGGGCGTTCTCCGGGGACTGCTCAAGGAAATAGTCCGGGTGGTTCACGATGTACTGGTCCAGCGCGTTGGACGAGGCCACCAGGAACGTGGCCGAGCAGGTCTTGCGCCTGCCCGCACGGCCCGCCTGCTGCCAGGTGCTGGCCACCGTGCCGGGGTAGCCGCAGAGCACGCAGGCCTCCAGCTGGCCGATGTCGATGCCCAGCTCCAGCGCGTTGGTGGAGACCACCGCCTGCACGCTGCCGTCGCGCAGGCCCCGCTCGATCTCCCGCCGCAGCGTGGGCAGATAGCCGCCCCGGTAGCCGCGCACGCGGTCGGAGTTGCCCAGCGCGTCCGTCACCAGGCGCTTTAAATACGTGGTCAGCACCTCCACCTGCAGGCGGCTGCGGGCAAAGACGATGGTGTAGATGTCGTTCTGGACCAGCTCCGCGCTCAAATTCCGCGCGTGGTTGAGGGAGCCGGCGCGGATGCCCAGCTGCTTGTTGACCACGGGCGGGTTGTAGAAGATCACGTGCCGCTCCCCCATGGGCGCGCCGTTGTCGTCCACCAGGCACATGGGCCTGCCGGTGACGCGCTCGGCCAGCTCCTTGGGGTTGGCGATGGTGGCCGAGCAGCAGATGAACTGCGGATGGGAGCCGTAAAACTCGCACAGGCGCAGTAAACGCCGCATCACGTTGGCCATGTTGGAGCCGAACACGCCGCGGTAGACGTGCACCTCGTCGATCACGATGTACTTGAGGTTCTCGAACAGCCGCACCCACTTGGTGTGGTTGGGCAGTATGCCGCTGTGGAGCATGTCCGGGTTGGTGACCACGATGTGCCCGGCGGCGCGCACGGCGCTGCGGGCGGAGACGGCGGTGTCACCGTCGTAGGTGAAGGCCTTGATCTTCTCGCCGCTTTCGCCCATCAGGGAGATGAAGGCGTTGAGCTCGGCCACCTGGTCGGCGGCCAGCGCCTTGGTGGGAAAGAGGAACAAAGCCCGGGAGGAGGGGCTCTCCAGCACGGCTTGCAGGGTGGGCAAGGTGTAGCAGAGCGTCTTGCCGGAGGCCGTGGGCGTGACCACGGTCAGGTCCTCCCCGCGGAAGGCGGCCTCCACGGCCTGCCTCTGGTGGGTGTAGAGCTGGAAGATGCCCTTCTTTTCCAGCGCGCGGCGCAGGGACTCCGCCAGGGAGGCCGGGAAGTCCGCGTAGCGTGCGGGCCGCGCGGGGATCGTTTCCCAATGGGTCACGCATTCCATAAACGCCTTGTCCCGCCTTTTCGCCTGCAAAAACTGCTCCAGGTTCATCCGGCTTTCCCTCCCTTTGTAGCGCCCTTGGCTGTCCACTCTATTTTACAACCAAATGGGCGTTTGCGCAATCGCCGGGCGGGAACTTCGGCCGCTTTTGCGAAAGACAAGACGCCGCCCGGTTTTCCTTCAAGGAAAAGCCCGCGGTCAGCTCCCGTTTGAAAGAAAAAGCCGTCCGGCGGCGGCCTTGTTTTTCAATAGAAAAGCCAGAAAAGCCGCTTGGCAGCCTTTCTTTTTTCTTCAATGGAACACGCAGCCCGGCGGCAGGTCCCGTTTTCCGTCAACGGAAGAAGCAGCTCTGCGGCGTTCCGATCTCCCCCTCAATGGAAAAGGCGGCTCGGCGGCCCGTTCGCCAGCCGGATGCAAACCCGGCTATTGCCGACCTCCGGGCGGAAAGTTCGGCCGTATTTGCGAAAGGCAAGACGCTTTCCGCTTTTCCTTCAAAGAAAAGCGTGGTTTCTTCTCTCATTTGAAAGAAAACGCCGCTCACCTTTTCCGCAAGGGAAAGCCTGCGGTCTGCACTCATTTAAAAGAAAACGCCATCCGTCAGCGGACACGTTTTTCTGTTGAAAAGCCGCTTGGCAGTCTTTCTTTTTCATCAATGGAAAAGGCCGCCCGGCGGCGGTCCCGTTTTCCGTCAACGGAAGGAGCGTCTCTGCGGTGTTCCGATCTCCCCATCTCCCATCTATGGAAAAGGCGGCGGTTTTCCCCCGCGCAGGGCTTGTCCTATGGAAGCCAACCTCTACTCGAACAGCTGGATGCCCAGCGCGCGGTAGCAGCTCCAGTCCACCTGGTCGCCCTCCAGCCCCTTCTCCTTCTTGAAGCGCAGAAGGGCCGCCTTGGTGCCCTCGCCGAACACGCCGTCCGCCGCGCCTCCGTAATACCCCAGGTTTTTCAGCCGAATTTGCACCTGCATCACGTCCGCGCCCCGCGCGCCGGGCTTGAGCGTCCGCAGACCCGCGCCCATGGGGCCGTAGGCCTCCCGCTCGATCAGCACCTTTGCCCCGTAGGGCACCTGCGGGTAGAGGGCCTCCACGTCCCGGTTCAACATGCGGATGCAGCCGTGGGAGGCCCAGCCGCCGATGCTGGCGGGCTGGTTGGTCCCGTGGATGCCGTAGGCCCCGTAGGAACAGTAAAAGCCGATCCATCGCGTGCCGAAGCCGTCGCCCCAGCCCGCGGACTTTTGGTTCACCGTGAACACGCCCAGCGGCGACGGCGTCCGCGGCTTGCCCACGGCGCAGGGCCAGCTGTCCTTCTTCTCCCCGTCCACGTACAGCGTCAGCGTCTGCACGTCCGCGTCCACCACCAGCAGCACGTCCTTTTCCCGCCCCGCCGCGCCGCAGAGTGCCAGCGCCAGCGCGAGGGCCAGCACCGCCGCCCATCTGCGCATGCCTTTTCTCCTCCTTCCCGTCCCTTTTTCCTATCCCTTGATGCTATGCGGAATCCCGGCGGCGGTATGCGGCTTTCTCTCTCCGCAGATAAAACTTGTCCTCTTTCCCCTTATAGACAGCGAAAAGCCGTTCCCGCCCTTCTTCCCGGGCAGGAGCGGCTTTTCCCTTAAAAAATATGGGTTTTTCCCCGAACCGCGTCTTTCCCCATCATCAGCTCTTGAGCTTGAACAGCACCACGCCGCCTACCATGAGCAGCAGGCCGATGTACTTGGTGAAGTGGAAGCCCACCCGCTCGGCCCCCAAAAGGCCGAACGCGTCGATGAGCGCAGCCACCAGCAGCTGGGAGATGAGTATGATCGAGATGGCCACGGTGGGGCTTAGGTCCCGGATGGCCAGCATCACCGTCAGCGTGATGGCCAGCCCCAGCGCGCCGCCCAGCCAGTAGACCTTCGGCGTGTCCATCAGCGCCTTAAAGTTCCCCTTTCCGAACAGCAGCAACGCCAGCAAGGACAGCAGGAAGGCCGTTCCCTGCACGAAGGCGTTGGACTCCATCATCCCGATCTTTTCGCCCAGGCGGGTGTTCATGACCCCCTGCACGCTCATGGCCGCCCCGGCCAGCACCGCAAACAAAACGCCCAGCATCCCTTCGACCTTCCTTCCCTCTTGATAAAGGGTCTTATTTTCAAGGAAAAGTCTCCCCGGATGCCGGGCTTTTATGCGTCTGTGTTTCTCTTGTGCTGTTCCTTAGTCGCTGGCGGCCTTCATCTCCATCTTTTCCTCCTTGTCCGTCTCCCGCTCCCGCCAGTTGCGCCGGATGGACGCGGGGCAGTAGATGGGGTTTAAGTCGAAGGAGGCCACGTCGCCCACCTGGCAGGGAATGTCGCTCACGTCCAGCATCAGGTGGTTGGCGCCCAGCCCGCCGACGATGGGCGCGCTGCCGCCGTCCAGTTCCGCCAGCTGCGGCGCTACCGGGCGCAGCTTGTCCATGAGCCTGCCCAGACGGCCGCTGTGGGCGTTCGAGCGCAGGCCCTCGTAGCGGCCCACGGCCACCACCGCGACCCTGCGGTCGCTTTTCAGCTTCTCTCTGCCGCCATAGCCCAGGCTCTCGCCCTTCCTGACCGTCTTGATGTGGGCCACGCGCGCCTCCAGCCGGGCGGCAGGCAGCAGGCCCCAGGACGCCGCGTTCGGCACCCCGCCCACCAGGGCGGAGCCCAGACGCACCATATCCAGGTGCAGCTCGGGGTTTTTGAGCGTCCCGCCGGAGGCGCACACGTGCCGCGTGCCCGTTTCCACGCCGCTGCTTTGCAACAGCTCCAGAGCGGCGAAGTAGCGTTCCGCCTGCTTGGCCGTCATCTTCCCGTCCCCGTAGGCCGCGGCCAGATGGGTGTAGCAGCCCGCGAAGGGCTGTTTCCTGAGCTCCGGCAGGGCCGCCTCCAGCTCCTCGGGCAAAAAGCCCCAGCGGCCGAAGCCCGTGTCGATCTTCAAATGCAGCTTCGGCTTTTCGCCCGTGCCTGCCACGGCCCTGCGGACGGAAAACAGCTGCTCCAAACTCGAGACCTGCAGGCTCACGTTCAGCCCGATCAGCTCCCGCAAAAGCCCCGCGTCCAGCACCGGCGCCAGCACCAAAATTTCGCCGTCCGTGCCCGCGCGGCGCAGGGCCAGCGCCTCGGAAGCGTTGGCCACGGCGAAGCGGTCCACGCCCATGGCGCTGAGCACGCCCGCGTACTCGCACAGCCCCAGGCCGTAGCCGTTGTTCTTGAGCACGGCCATGATGTGTGCGTCCGTCCGCCTGCGCATGTTCTTGAGGTTCCCACTTTTACTTATGGGCTAACCACTGTATCTTGTGGTAGCGGTTCCCCAGCTTGCCTATATACTGATTTTGGGCAGCATATATCGTATCAAAGCCACTTTTCTTTACAGGCTATCTGGGGGTTTCTCCTTACGGGCTAACCTATAAACTAAAGCTGCTATGCGGCCCCATTAGAGGAACCATACAAAAAATAAACATCGTTTGTTTTTTCATCTTCGGCGATCTCCAGTATGCTTTTGGCGGAAAGGAGGTCGCCACCATGCCAACATACAAAAGCACTGCGACCCTGACTGGTATTCCCGAAGTCCAATCTGAAAGGAAAGAGGATCAAAGCGTCTCCCCACAGCCGCACACAAAAGCAACAGCACCCGAAGATTCCATCCCGCAGCCTGTTCCCAAGAAATATGACCTTTCCGTTTTCTCTCGCAAAAAATTAATCCGTTGGGCCAGTTATCGCGTCCCCATGAAAATCATAGAGGGCATCATCGTGCCATCTTATTTAGGCCCGACAGTTTACTATATCTGTCCACGCTGCCAAGTCAGCATGGAACGGGAGTACACCTCATTCTGTGACCGTTGCGGGCAAAACCTTGATTGGCGCGGCTATCGCAAGGCCAAACTGCGCCGTGCAGGAGAAGCGCGTTTACACGAAGAGCAAAGCAAATAACGCATGTCTAAAGAGGGAAAAATAAAAAAAAGCCAGGTCACGATCTTCCTTTGTCAGTTTGCTTCTCCAGCATTCCAACAAAGAAAGAAAGTGACCCGGCTCTTTGGGCTACGCCGCTTGCGCGTTCTTTTGGATAACAATCTCACTGTCGGGCATGACCTCTACCCGTTCCACCTCCCGCAAAAAGCGATCCTTGTCGAAGCGTCCCGGATCGTTCCATTCCCAGCCCAGCTTATTGCAGATCTGTTGGAGCAGCGTTTCTTCCCGCAGGATCGGATTCATGCAGCCATTTCCCGCATTACCTTTCCCACGTTCCTTGCAGCACCAAGCCTTGTAGTTTTCCCCACCTCTCGCTCGGCACTCTTTGAACGTTCGCCGCCGATAAGGCGCGCCGCAATTGGCGCAGAAGAGTTTGCCGTAGAGGAAATGCGCATCCGCCCTTTGGCGTTCGATGCCCGCCTCCCTGGCCAGTTCTCGCTTGTGCAGCCTCGCCTGCGCCTTGTCCCACGTTTCCCGGTCGATGAGCGGCGTATGAACATCCTTCAGGTAGTAGCTCTTGTACTCCGCGCGCAGGTCAGGCTTCTTGGTCAGATAATGCACCGGCGGTCGTTTCTGCAGGCAGCGGTCGCCCACATAAATCTCGTTCTGCAGGATGGACAGCACGGTCTGGTAGCTCAGCGTTCCCTCGCTTCTCAGGCCGTGCCCTCCCGCCGCCGTCACCGCTTCGGCCACCTCGCGGCTGGTTTTTCCCTCGGTGAACAGCCGGAATACCATCTGCACGATCCATGCGTCGCCGTTGGGAACAGGCTCGCCATGTTCGCCCGCGTCGTAGCCCAGTACCTGATTGTTCCCGATCTTGTATTCGCCCCGTTCAAAGCGTCGGGCTACGGCCCACTTGACGTTTTCGCTGATCGACCGGCTCTCGTCCTGGGCAATGGCCGCCAGCAGGGAGAACATCATCGAGCAGGCGGGGTTCAGCGAGTCAATGTTCTCCCGTTCAAACCGCACGGAGACGTCTTTCTCCCGCAGCCTTTCCACATAAGTCTGACAGTCCACGATGTTCCGGGAAAACCGGGAAATGGATTTTACCAGAATCACGTCGATTTTCTCGTCCAGCGCGTCTGCGATCATCCGTTGGAATTCAGGCCGGTGGTCGACGCTGGTGGCGCTCTTTCCCTCGTCCGCGTAGATGCCCGCGTACTCCCATTCGGGATTGTTTCGGATCACCCGCTCATAGGTGGCGATCTGCGTTTCAAAGCTCTCCTCCTGCTCCGCCTTATCCGTGCTGACGCGGCAGTAAGCGGCCACCTTTTTCTTTTTACCGTAGTTCTTGCTGCGGATATGCCGTACAATCATAATGCCGTTTCCCTCCCTTCATTGAAAAAGCGGAAGGGCGGGCAAGCCCTCCCGCTTCTCGTCTTCATCTTGCCGCCTGTGCGGCGAATTGCTTTGCCTCCCGTGTGATCACCTCCACCATCTTTTCACGCGGCATGTTGCTGGCCATGAGATCGCTGGCCTTTTCCAGCAGGGCGTTCTCAGCGTCCATGCGCTCCTGCCTTTGCCGGATGATGCCCGCTACATAGATCGGGTCGTCCTTGGTATTGATAATCGGCAGGGCGACGGTGGTCTGTCCGCCGTACTTCCAATGCACCGT
>CANQPP010000011.1 GCA_947625765.1 uncultured Clostridia bacterium | reverse complement strand
ACGGCCTCGCAGATCCCGTGGGCCTTGGATGATGGTATCGGGACTATGCTACCGGTTATGCAGAGCGACATTATGCTCACCAGAGGTAATGAGGTGCTTATCATTGACGCCAAGTATTATACGCATACCACGCAGACTCAGTACGACGTCCATACGCTCCATTCCGGAAATCTGTATCAGATTTTTACTTACGTCAAGAATAAGGATATGGAGTTCGGGGACCAGCCACACAAGGTTTCTGGCATGCTCCTTTATGCCGCAACGGACGAGTCTATCCAGCCAGATAACAGCTACCAGATGAGCGGTAACAAGATCAGCGTAAAGACGCTTAATTTGAACCGGGATTTCTCGGAGATTGCTGCTCAACTGAATGCTATAGTAGCTGATCATTTTTTGAACTAAACTTTTTAATTATTCTACACTTTTTAATTATTCCTCCAGCACCCGATTTTGAGGGGTAAGTTCAAAAAGCCACAGAATCGGCCAGCGACAATCGAATAAACAGAAAAAGGGCTTCCGAAGCTCTGCTGCAAAACACAGCGGAACCTCGAAAGCCCTTTATTTCAAGCCTTTTTCAGCACTTAAATGCCGGAGAAGGCTTTTTCTGTTTGTATCAAAGACAGCGTCTTTATAGATCCCGCGTGCGGCAGCGGCGGTATGTTCGTCCAGACCGGCGACTTCGTCAACGCGGCCGGGATGGTCGCCAACAACGCCATGACGTTCTACGGCCACGAGAAGGTGGAGTACAACGCCAAGCTGTGCATGATGAACATCGCCGTCCACGGGCTGACGGGCGTGATCAAGTCCGGCGACGAGGCCAACACCTTCTACCACGACGCCCACAACCTGGTGGGCTGCTGCGACTATGTGATGGCGAATCCACCCTTTAATGTGGACAAGGTCAAGGCGGAATCCGCCAGCGCGGCGGGGCGGCTGCCCTTCGGCCTGCCCAGCGTGAACAAGAACAAGGAGGTCGGGAACGCCAACTATCTCTGGATCTCCTACTTCTACGCCTATCTGAACGAGCACGGCCGCGCGGGGTTCGTCATGGCCTCCTCCGCCACGGACAGCCAGGGCAAGGACAAGGACATCCGGGAGAGCCTGGTCCGCACCGGCCACGTGGACGTGATCGTCAGCGTCGGCAACAACTTCTTCTACACCAAGAGCCTCCCCTGCTCCCTCTGGTTCTTCGACAAGGGAAAGCCGGAGGCGCTGCGGGACAAGGTGCTGTTCATCGATGCCCGGAACTACTACACCGTGGTGGACCGCACGCTGAACGAGTGGACGGAGTGGCAGCTCAAGAACCTGAACGCCATCGTGTGGCTGTACAGGGGCGAAACGGATAAATACCGCGCCTTGCTGGACGCCTACCGGGCAGAGCTAAAGAGCGGCCTGCCCTTTGCGGAGATCCAGGCGCAGGCCCAGGCGGACATACAGGCAAAGCAGGCCGAGGCAAAGGAAGCCGTGGAGCAGGCCCAGCGCCGAGAGAAAAAGGCGGTGCAGGCACGGTTCGACGAGGAGATCGCCGCGCTGGAAGAACGGCTGACCGTGGCAAAAGAGGCGGTCTGGCTCTATGAGAAGTTCGGCGAAGGCGAGTATCGGAACATCCCGGGTCTGTGCTCTGTCGCCACACGGCGGACGATCCTGGAGGAAAAGGGCGGTTCCCTGACCCCGGGCGCCTATGTGGGCATTGCGCCGACGGTGGACGACGGCGTGGACTTCGCCCAGCGCATGGCGGAGATCCACCGGGAACTGCTAGAATTGCAGGCGGAGTCCAACGGTCTGATGGAGACCATCTCGAGGAATTTGAAGGAGATGGGGTTATGAAGTGGGAAAATGTCAAGCTGGGTGAATACTGTGAAATCACTTCTAGTAAGCGTATTTTCTATTCTGAATATGTTGATAGCGGCGTCCCATTTTATCGGTCAAAAGAAATTATTGAGAAAAGTCAGGGAATGCCAATAAGTGAACCTTTGTATATAAGTCAGGAAAAGTACGATGAGATTAATGGAAAATTCGGCGTGCCGCAAAAAGGAGATTTGTTACTTACTTCAGTTGGAACCATCGGAGTACCGTATATTGTAAAGAGAGACGATTATTTCTACTTTAAAGATGGAAACCTCACTTGGTTTCGTAGCTTTAGCGATTTTTTACTCTCGAAATTTCTCTTTTATTGGATAATATCAAATGAAGGTCAAGGAGTCCTAAATAACACAACGATCGGTTCGTCGCAAAAGGCGCTTACTATCGCCGCATTGAAAAATATAGAAATACCATTGCCACCCAGGTCAATTCAAGCTAAAATTATTGATATCCTTTCTGCCTATGATGACCTGATTGAAAACAACCAAAAACAAATCAAGCTGCTTGAAGAAGCCGCGCAGCGGGTATATAAAGAATGGTTCGTAGACCTCCACTTTCCGGGATACGAAAACACCCCAGTAGTAGATGGTGTGCCGGAGGGATGGACAAGAGTTCATTTAAGTGATATTATTAGTTATGAAATCGGTGGAGGCTGGGGAAATGACCAAGCAACCGACAAATATGATAACCCAGCTTTTGTTATTCGTGGCACAGACCTATACGGGCTGACGCATGGTAACACTTTCGATATTCCTTATCGTTATCACGCGAAAAATAATTTAAATGGCAGAATTCTCCTTGATGGAGATATCGTCTTTGAGGTTTCAGGAGGAAGCAAAACGGAAGGGGTAGCGCGGACAGCATTAATACGTCAACCGATTCTTGACGATTTCGGCGGCGCAGTTATGTGTGCAAGCTTTTGCAAGTTGGTGAGGGCTCGTTATCAAGAATTGTCGCAATATTTATATGATACATTTCAATACATGCGACTAAGCGGAAAGACAGCTGAATTTGATAAACGAAGCGCAAGTAGTATCGTAAATTACCGTTGGAAAGATTTTCTTGAACAAGTAGAAGTCTTTTTACCTAGTACCGCATTACTAAATCGGTATAACGCAATAGCGGAAGTTCTGTATTCTTCAATCATCGCACATTCAAGAAGTATCATAAAAGCCGCGCAAGCCCGAGACCGTCTACTGCCAAAGCTGTTGCGCGGGGAAGTGGAGGTATGAAATATGCAGGAACCAATCGTCAAGCTCAATTTGGGCTTTTCTGACGCTCAGAACTATACCCAAAGAGGCAACAAGCAGATGCTTTCAGAAGTGTTTGTTAAGAATTCATATCTAACAAAGCTTCTAAATGATAGCATATACTATCTTATCGGAGAAAAAGGCACAGGCAAGACAGCCTATGCCGCTTATTTAAGCAACAATGAGTATGAGGGTAATAAATCAATCCTTAAGTACATTAGTGGAACCGATTATGAAAAATTTCACGAATTGAAAAAACGTGGGAGAATTGACATAAGTGGCTACTCTGATATATGGAAAACCATACTTTTGCTTCTTCTAGCGAAAAGTGTTACAGAGAACGATAAAGTCATTTCCATGTTCACTAAGAGTATTTTACCAGAATTAATAGAAGCCATTGACGATTATTACAATTCTGCTTTTTCTCCAGAAATAGTCAATGCAATGAAAATAGTTGATCAAAGTGAATTAGCCGCCAAGTTGATTTTTGACCACCTCGAAGCAGGCGGGCAAAAGGGCAATTCTGTGGAATTCAGCGAGCAGAGATTGCAGATGAATTTGTTCTACATTTGCACCAAGTTTTCAGAATGCCTCGGCAGTTTAAAACTAAAAAAGAATATTACTCTCTATATTGATGGTATTGATGTCCGTCCAAACGATTTTCCCTATAATGAGTACCTTGATTGCATCAGAGGCCTTGCAAATGCGAGTTGGACTTTAAATACTGAACTGTTTGCTAATGTCCGAGATTCCAAAGGTCGACTGAAAGTTGTACTACTATTGCGTCCTGATATCTTTATTTCATTAAACCTTCAAAATGCAACCAATAAATTGGCTGATAATTCAGTTTATCTTGATTGGAGGACAACGTATACTGACTACCCAACATCAAATCTTTTTACGATGGGAAAAAAACTCCTGGCCTTTAGTCAAGACGAAAAAGGAAATGATAATATCTGGGAATGGTATTTTGATTGGAAATTGCAATCTTCCAATCCTGAACAACGAGAGAACGACACCGCCTTCATGGAATTCCTAAAAATATCGCTTAGCAGGCCAAGAGATATTCAACGAATTCTCAAATTGATTCAAGAAATCATGATTGATCGAGGGCTGGGTGATAACTACACTTTTTCTTATGACGTGTATAATAGCGATAAATTTCAGAATGATTATTCAGAATACTTTTTAAGTTCATTAAAGGATCAACTTTCTTTTTATTATTCTGAAGATGACTATCGGCATTTTAAAAAATTTTTTGACTACTTTGACAGTCCCGAATTTACATATAGCGATTACATATCTGCATATAACCAGTTTGTTGATTACATTTATGACAACGCTACAGAAATACCCAAATTTGCAGATGATTTAAAGTCTTTTTTGCAGTTGTTATATGATAGTAATGTAATAGCAGCGATAGAAACTAAAAGTGGATACTTTCATTTTTCATATAGGGAAAAAAGTCTCTCCAACATTGCCCCAGAGATTCCAGTTGGAAAAGGAGTCAAATACCGCTTCCATTATGGACTTTATAAAAAAACAGGCATGGGACGATATAATAAATGACGATATATTAAGCAGGGATTTGCCTTGCAATTTATTGGGAGACGAGTAAATGTCTAACGACTACTCCGAAAACATCCTCGTCCAGGGCAGCGCCGCCGACCTCCTGCGCGACGAGCTGGGCTGGCAGGTGGAGTTTGCCTATAACAAGGAGGTCCTGGGCCCGAACGGCAGCTTCGGCCGTCGGGACTACCACGAGATCCTCCTTACGCGATATTTCCAGGCGGCGCTCAAGAAGCTGAACCCCTGGATCACACCCATTCAAATCGCCGAAGCGCAGAAGGCGCTGGAGGAACACCTCTCCACGGCTTCCCTGATGCAGATCAACGAGGAGAAGTATTTCCTCATTCGGGACGGCATCCCGGTCACGGTCAAAAGGCCGGACGGCAGGACGGAAACGCGGGTGGCCATGGTCCTGGACTTCCAGCACCCGGAGGAAAACCACTTCCTCGCCATCCGGGAGCTGAAGATCCACGGCGATATATACCACAAGCGCACGGATATCGTGGGTTTCGTCAACGGGATACCTCTGCTCTTTATCGAGCTTAAGAATACCACGGTGGATGTGCAGAACGCCTACGTGGACAACTATACCGACTATCTGGCCACCATTCCCCAGCTGTTCTACTACAACGCCTTTCTCATGCTCAGCAACGGTATGGAGGCAAAGGTCGGGACGCTGGGCAGCAAGTACGAGTTTTTCCACGAGTGGAAGCGTCTGAAGGAAAACGACGCCGGCAGCGTGGCGCTGGAAACCGTGCTGCGGGGCATCTGCGACAAGAGGACCTTCCTGGGCCTGTTCGAGAACTTCATCCTTTTTGACCACTCCAACGGCCGCACCGTCAAGATCCTGGCCCGCAACCACCAGTATCTCGGGGTCAACGAGGCCATCAGCGCCTACGAGGGCCGGAAACTGCGCGACGGCAAGCTGGGCGTGTTCTGGCATACCCAGGGCTCCGGCAAGAGCTATTCCATGGCGTTCCTTGCCCAGAAGATCAGACGGAAATTCGAGGGCTCCCCCACCATCGTGGTCCTGACCGACCGGGACGAGCTGAACAAGCAGATCAGCGATACATTTGAAAACTGCGGCCTGCTGGGCAAGACAAAGGCGTCCCAGTTCATCGCCGTAAGCGGGACCGATCTGGTGGAGAAGCTCCGCAAAAACCCGAGTTTCATTTTCACGCTGATTCAGAAGTTCAACCGGTCGGACGAGGAGCCGATCTACCCGGAGCACGATATCCTCATCATGTCGGACGAAGCCCACCGCAGCCAGTATGGGATCTTCGCGGAAAATATGATGCGGCTGCTGCCCACCGCGTCCCGCATCGGCTTTACCGGCACGCCGCTGCTGTCCGACGACAACATCACCGAGCGCACTTTCGGCGGCTATCTGTCCGTGTATGACTTCAAGCGGGCGGTCGAGGATGGCGCCACGGTCCCTTTGTACTACGAAAACCGGGCGGAGAAGATCGCGCTGCTGGAGAAGCCGCAGATCACCCAAGAAATATTGGACGCCATCGAGGCGGCGGACCTCGACCCCTCTCAAGAGGAAAGACTGGAGCGTGAGTTTGCCAAGGAGATCCATGTCTTGATGGCCGAACCCCGTCTGCGGGCCATCGCAAAGGATTTTGTCGGGCATTATTCGGACCTCTGGTCCAGCGGGAAGGCCATGTTCGTCTGTTTAAACAAGGTGACCTGTGTGCGGATGTATAATTTCGTACAGGAGTATTGGCAGGAGGAGATCAACTCCCTGGAAAAAAGGCTGAAGACCGCCTCTCAACAGGAAGCCCAGGAGCTGGGCCGGAAGCTACAATGGATGCGCGAGACCGAGATGGCGGTGGTCATCAGCCAGGAACAGAACGAGATTCAGACATTCCAGAAATGGGGCCTGGATATACTGCCTCACCGGGTCAAGATGGAAAAAAGAGAGCTGGACAAGGAATTCAAGGACGACGGCAGCAAATTCCGCGTCGTCTTCGTATGCGCCATGTGGCTGACCGGGTTCGATGTGAAGACGCTGTCCTGTCTCTATCTTGATAAGCCGCTAAAAGCCCACACCTTGATGCAGACAATCGCGCGAGCCAACCGCGTGGCAGAGGGCAAAGGCAACGGCCTGATCGTGGACTATGTGGGCATTGTGAAAGCGCTTAGGCAGGCGCTGGCGGATTATACGGCCAACCAAAACAACTCGGGCGCCGATCCTACCATCGACAAGAAATTCCTGATCGACCGGATTCATGAGATAATTGGGACGGCCAACGATTTTCTTGCAGCACACGGATTCGTGTTGCAGGAACTTGTTGAGGCTAATCCCTTAACAAAAATGAAGCAGCTTCAAAACGCGGTCGACGCGATGTGCAAAACGCTGGAGATCAAGAAAGAGTTCCAGTCTTATGCGGCGGAGCTGTCCCGACTGATAAAGTATGCGGACCGAGACGATATCGATTCGACCACTCGCGCGTATAAGGACGCCATTATCGCTATCTATAACGAACTACAGAAAAAGCGAAAGCACGCCGACAACACCGATTTGATGGTGCAGATCAACAATATCGTCAACGAATATATCCAGGTCGAGCAGCAGGAAGACGATCCTTCTTCGTCCCACCGTTTCAATATCAGCAAAATCGATTTTGATCTGCTGCGGCGGGAATTTGCCAGAGCAAAGCGGAAGAATCTGATCCTGAAGGACCTGGCTGAACTTGTTCAAGCCCGACTGGAGCAAATGCTGTTTTCCAATCCGAACCGAATGAATTACTATACCCGCTATCAGCAGATCATCCAGGATTATAATGCAGAGCAGGATCGAGCTTCCATCGAAAAGACTTTCATGGATCTGATGGATCTGGCCAATTCCATGGACAGAGAACAGCAAAGATATGTGCGAGAGGGCTTCTCCAGCGACGAAGAGTTGTCGCTTTACGATATGCTATTTCAGGAAAATCTTTCCAAGCAGGAAATTAAGAAGATCAAAGAAGTCTCCGTGGATCTGCTGGCAAAAATAAAGGCCAAGATCTCCGAGCTGGATCACTGGACCGATAAGCAGGAGACAAAGGCCGCTGTAGACAATCTGATCCGTGATGCGCTGTGGGCGGGGCTGCCGGAGAGCTATGACGAGATCAGGATCTCCGAGTATCGCCGCCGTATCTATGAGTATGTTTATACAAGGTATAAGGAGGCGGCATAACGGTCATTTCATCTGACAAGACGCAACGCCTATTTGAAATCATAAACCCTGTTGTTTATTGCATGGATACTGCCTTGTCTTCGACGAAATACCTACGTTGCTCTTTCGTTGAAGACATTTATTTACCGCCAGTACGGAGCGGCAGCAGGTGCTCCAATAATATGGAACGGTCTGGTGATTTATCCTGTTTCCCCATCCGCAACCGCCGGGTGCGCGGTTTCCACGCGGGCTTTGTTGCGCGCAACCGGGCCTACTTGCTATAATATGGGCAGAACATCCGGCAAGGAGGGTTTTCCCATGACGTTGGGCGAACGCATACAGACGCTGCGCAAGGCGGCGTCGCTGTCGCAGGACCAGCTGGCGGAGGCGCTGGGCGTTTCCCGCCAATCCATCTCCAAGTGGGAGCTGAACGACTCCATCCCCGACCTGCCCAGGCTGCTGAAGCTGGGCGAGCTGTTCGGCGTGTCGATGGACGAGCTGCTGCTGGAAAAGCCGCCACAGGCTTCCGCGCAGGAGGCGGCCGAAACGCCGCAGCCGCGCTCGGCCCTGTTGCAGGCGGCGGAGCTGAACGCGGCCTCGCGGCTGCTCACGCTGGGCGGCATCGTCACGGCCTTAGGGCTGTTCCTGCTCGCGGCGGAGCTGCTCTTTCTGCCTATCCTGGCACAGATGCACAAGGAGCTCGTGAACGGCCAGGGCTATTACGTGGAGTACATGCGCTATGCGGAAATGCAGCCGATGCCGCTGATCTTCTTATTGAGCGCCATTCTTGCCCTCTTCGGCCTTGTGCTCATCCTTCTCTCCCTTTGGCAGAAGCACAAGGCGCTTAGGCGGTAACGGGCGGGCAGGCGCGCTGTACTTTGCATACCTTTCGCCAGAATCAACGTAAAATACCTTGAAACGCAACCTTTGGATGTGTTAGGATACCTCATGCGTGTATATCATCCGTTTTCATCTATTCTTGCACGCGGAGAGGTAGGTAGAATGAGCAAAATAGCCGTCGTAACGGACAGCAACAGCGGCATCACCCAGCAGGAAGCCAAACGCCTGGGCATTCGCGTTCTGCCCATGCCCTTCTTCATCAACGGTGAGCTCTTCTTCGAGGACATCACCCTGACGCAGGAGGAGTTCTATCGGCGTCTGGACGCGGACGCGGATATCTCCACCACGCAGCCTTCCCCCGCCGCCGTCACCGAGCTGTGGGACGAGGTGCTGAAAACCAACGACCAGATCATCTACATCCCCATGTCCAGCGGCCTGAGCAGCTCCTGCTCCATCGCGGTGGCACTGGCCAAGGACTACGCCGGAAAGGTGTTCGTGGTCGACAACCAGCGCATCTCCGTAACGCAGCGCCAGGCCGTTCTGGCCGCCATGGACATGGCGGAAAAGGGAATGAGCGCCGAGGCGATCGTGGAGCTGCTGATGCGCGACAAGCTGGAGGCCAGCATCTACATCACCGTGGATACGCTCAAGTACCTGAAAAAGGGCGGGCGCGTCACCGCGGCGGGCGCGGCGCTGGGCACCTTCCTGCACATCAAGCCCGTTTTGCAGATTCAGGGCGAAAAGCTGGACGCCTACGCCAAGGTGCGCGGCTTCAAGGCCGCCAAGAAGCAGATGCTCGACGCCGTGGAGAACGACATCCGCACCCGCTTTGCCGGCAAGGAGGTCGAGATCTTCGCCGCCTACACCTGCACCGCGGAGGAAGCCGCCAAGTGGAAGGCCGAGATCGAGGCCCGCTTCCCCGGCCACAAGGTGCACGCCGATCCCCTTTCCTTAAGCGTTTCCTGCCACATCGGCAAGGGCGCCATGGCCGTGGCCTGCTGCAAAAAGTTCGTGTACTGATCTAAGAAAACCCCCGTTATTTCCATTCCTTCCCAACCATTTATACTCCATCTTTTTTCTCCTTACATTTTGACACAAAAGATCAAGCGGCGTGAATCTTTTCACGCCGCTTGATCTTGTCTTTATAGGTTTTATGATCCTTAACGCTCTTTCACAGCTGCACGCTGCCTATGTAGGCATAGCCCGCCTGTTCGGGCGCATCCGGCGCGTAGAAGAAGCGGAAAGTCTGCTCGTTTTCCAGATACAGGTGGCACAGGGCGATGCCCATGTCGATGTGGTTGAAGCGGGAGACCGCCTTCCGAAAGGCGCCGGACAGGGCGCAATAGACGTGGATCGCCCCCACGCCGTGCAGGAAGTACCAGGGCTGGCTGTTGACGCTGGACGGCGCCAGCCGCGCGCACTCGAGCTTCTTGTCCATCCTGTCCGCGATCAGGGCCATGGGCTTGCGGCGGAAGTCGGCCGCGCCCGGCCGCAGGGCCTCGCCCTTGGGGATGCCGAACACCAGCAGCATGGCGAGGTCCAACCCGTCCTCCCTCCGCTTTTCCTGCGGCAGGGAGCCCATGCCCAGCCAGCAGGCGCCAAACCCCAAGCTCTGCACGTACAGGTCCAGCTGCTGCAGGAGGAAACCCGCGTTCTCCAGCGCGCCCTTCTTATCCTCCGTGTAGATGGCCGCGGCGTGCGCGGGCACCCAGGGAAGGACGGAGCGCACCTGACCGCCCGGCAGCAGGCGGCAGCGATAGCGCACGTCCGGCAGCAGCGGCTTCATCTCGCCGATGAAGTCCTCGATCTTTTGCAGCGTCTCCTTATCCACCGGCTCCTTTTTGTAGCTCCGCGTGGACTTTCTGCGGTAGATATACTCTTTCAGTTCCATTTCAGTTCCCTCCTTTTCCCGTTTCCGCCGCCAGGGCCGCCACCTCGTCCCGTTTGGGGAACAGGACGCAGCCGCCTTCATGTTCCTCTCTCAAATAGCCGCCCTCGCGCAGCCCCTTGAACAGCGGGGAGTTCAGCGCCTCCTTCAGGGAGCAATCCTTCAGGCTGCGGTCGGAATAGGGCGAGAACGGGCAGGGCTCCACGCCGCCGCGGGCGTTGATATGGAAGAAACCGCGCCCGGCCGCCAGACACCCGCCGGAGCTCTTTTCGTCCCCCGGGAAGGACAACACCAGCAACTCGCCCTTCCTGCGTATCTCCTGCACGCGGTCGTCCAGCAGGGCGCGCTCCGTCTCTCCGGGCGCCAACGAAAGCGTGCTTTCGTCCGTGGGCACGTATTCCACGAAGATCACGGCCTTGCAGCCCTTTTCGTGTAAGTCCTCGAGGAAGCCGTCCCCCGTGACCTCGCGCAGGTTCTCCCTTGTCACCGTGACCGACGCGCCGAAGGCGATGCGTCTCTGTTTTAGGCTCTCCATCGCCGCCTCCAGCGCCCTGTACACGCCCGGGCCGCGCCGCTCGTCCGTCGTCTCCCGCCCGCCTTCCAGGCTCAACACGGGCACGAGGTTGCGGCTGCGGTCGAACAGTTCCAGCGTTTCGCCCTGCAAAAGCGTGCCGTTGGTGAACACCGGGAACAGCAGCTCCGGGAAGCAGGCCGCCCTTTCCAGCACGTCCCGGCGCAGCAGCGGCTCGCCGCCTGCCAGCAGGATGAAGCCCACGCCCAGCTCCGCGGCCTCCCGGAAGATGCGCTCCCAGGTCTCCGCCGGGAGCAGCTCGCTCTCCCCTTCCCCGCAGCCCTGCAGGAAACGGGCGTAACAGCCCGCGCAGTGCAGGTTGCAGGCAAGGGCGATGCTGGCGATCAGGAAGGGCGGCACGTGCTCGCCTCTTTCCTCCGCCTCCGCCCGCAGATGGGCGGCGCGGCGGCTGGCGGCGGCGTAGCGGGCCATGAACGCGCTCTCCCTGGGGTGGAACAGGGACATGCGCACCAGCTCCTTCACCACGTCCTCCACGCCCTTGGAGAGATAGCTTTCCAGATCGAAGCCCGTTTGTTCCATCGTGGTTCTCCTCCCACAGCTTGTTTCTATTGTATACGATTTAAATGATACCCTTTTCTGTCCCCCTTGTCAACCGCAGCGCCCTATAAACGCTTAAAGCGCCGCGCATCCTCCTTTGCGGATGCGCGGCGCGTCTGATCTTCACTCGAAATGACGGCGCAGCGGCCAGCGGTCCTTAAAGCGGAACAGCCGGTCCAGCACCCAGGTCCAGCGGCCGATCAGGAAGCCGTTCACCAGCGAGCAGAACACCGTTCCCCAGCGGATGCCCTCGAAGCGGCCGAAGCCGAAGAACAGGAAGGAGAGCAGGATGCCCACGCCGCAGCTGGCAAGGTCGTAGCAGGTCTTGAACTTGGGCAGGGAAAAGCCCCACTTGGCCGAGACGCGCTTGACGAACAGCTCGTAGGCCTCCGGGGTCAGGTAGGTCTTGAACATGAAGGCCACGCCCAGGCAGCAGAGCAGCATCCCGCCCGCGTAATAGGCCGTGAGCCGCAGAAACAGCACGTCGTCCGGCAGGGCGCGGATGAGCTGCATCGCCCCGTCCAGTACCAAGCCATAAAGCGCCGCCGTCAGTATGGCGCAGAGGTACGACCAGCGGAATTCGCGGAGTAGCAGCATCATCGCAACAAGCAGGGCCGCCTGCAATAGGTACTCGGCCATGCCGAAGCTGAAGAAGGGCAGATACTGTGAGACCTTCAAATAAGTCAAATACGCCGGGGCCACCACCATGGAAACGCCCATGTCCGCCTTTTCCATCAGCGCCGTGCCGACGGCCAGCAGCAAAAGGCCCGCAAGGTACGCCGCTTCCGTGTAAAAGACGCGCCTTCTATCTATTCTCTCCACGGCCTTTAAACGCTGGCATAGCGCAGCACGGCCCCGTGGGGCAGGGGCAGGGCGTCCACGCAGGCGCGCAGGGCCGCCTCCTCGCCCTCCTCGGTGATGACGGCGAACTCGCCCGCGAAGGAGGGGCCGTCCAGGCGCACCAGGCGCGCGCCGGGGAAGATGCGCTGCACCTCAGCTCCCTTCTCCTCCAGGGGGCAGAGAACGCGCAGGAACAGCCGCGTCATGCCGCCCAGCGCGGGCAGCTTAGACAGGTGGCGCTTTTCCACGCACAGGGGCGGGTCGTTCGGGTGCAGGGCGATGTCGACCAGGTCGCCCACGATGGCGCTGGCCGTGGGGCGCGCGCCCGCGCCGCGGCCGTAGAACAGCACGTCGTCCACCATGTCGCCGTGCACCAGCACCGCGTTGAACACGTCGTTGACGCTGGAGAGCGGGTGGTCCGCGGGCAGCATGGCCGGGGCCACCAGTGCGCGCCAGCCGTCGCCGGAGAGGTCCGCCACGGCCAGCAGCTTGACCGCGCGGCCCAGCTCCCGGGCGTAGAGCATGTCCTCGCGGCTGAGCTCCGCGATGCCCTGGGTGAAGATGTCGCTGTCGTCGAAGGGGCTGCCGAAGGCCACGTGGGAGAGTATGCAGATCTTGCGGCGGGCGTCGTCGCCCTGTATGTCCGCGGAGGGGTCCTGCTCGGCGTAGCCCAGCTGCTGGGCCTCCTTGAGGGCCGCTTGGAAGGAGACGCCGCCGTCCCGCATGCGCGTCAGGATATAGTTGGTGGTGCCGTTGAGGATGCCTGCGATGTGGTTCAGCCGGTTGGCCGCCAGACACTGCCGCAGGGGCTGGATCACCGGGATGCCGCCGCCCGCGCTGGCCTCGTACAAAAAGCGCACGCCCCTCTCCTCGGCCAGGCGGCTGATCTCCTCGCCGGAGTCCGCCACCAGCGCCTTGTTGGATGTCACCACGTGCTTGCCGTGGCGGATGGCGTCCAAAACGAAGCTGCGGGCGGGCTCGATGCCGCCCATGCACTCAACCACCACCTGCACATCCTCGTTTCCGGTGACGGCATAGGCGTCGCGGGTGAACAGGGATGCATAGGGCAGGTGCGAAAAGTCGCGCAGGTCGCACACGGCGGCAAGCCCTATATCCTGCCCCGTGCGCTCCAAAATGCTGTCCCGGTTGTTCCTCAAAATTTCCGCCACGCCGCCGCCCACGACGCCATGGCCCAACAAGCCGATGCCGATCATATTCTGCAAGCTCCCCCTCACATTAAAGCCGCTCCACGCGCACGCGCGGCAGCATCTCATCGAACCCTTTTCGGTCGAACAGTTCCGTTCCCTCCGTCACCACGGCCGCCGTGCCCGCCGCCGCGCCCATGCGCAGCGTTTCGGACAGGGGCGCGCCCTGCAGGATGCCGCAGAGCAGGCCGACTACCATGGAATCCCCCGCGCCGACGGTGGAGCGCACGGTCACGGGCACGCAGGGCGCGTACCAGGCCTCGTCCCCTGAGACCAGCATGGCCCCGTCGCTCCCCATGGAGACAGCGACCATCCGGGCGCCCGCCTTCAGCAGTTCCTCCGCCGCCGCGCGTATCTCGCCAAGGCCGCCCAGCGGCCGGCCCGCGAGCATCTCCAGCTCATAGCTGTTGGGCTTTACCAGCAGGGGGCGCAGGGGCAGCCCCAGCCGCAGTTTCTCGCCCTCGGCGTCCAGCACGCAGTCGCAGTACGGGGAGGCGATCTCCATAAGGTGCGCGTAGGTATCCTCCGGCATGCCGGGCGGCAGGGAGCCCGTGAACACCAGCACGGAGGAAACATGGGCGTACTCCTCCACCAGCCCTTCCAGCTCCCGCAGCTGCTCTTTCTCCGGGGAAACGCCGCTCTCGTTGATCTCGGTGATGCGCTGCGTGCTGCGGTCGAACAGCTTGAGGTTCGTGCGCACCGCGCCTTTCGTCCGGGCAAAGCGGAAGTCCACGCCCGCGTTCTGCAGGCGCGTTTCGATCAGCCCGTTGTCCTCCCCCAAAAAGCCCGTGCAGGCGGCCTCAAAGCCCAGCGCCCTGGCGCACAGGGCCACGTTCACGCCCTTGCCGGAGCCGTCCGCGCGACTGAAGCGGATGCGGTTCATGCCGCCGTAGGTAAAGGCGTCGATCTCCACGGTCTTGTCGATGCAGGGATTCAAAGCCACGCCCGTGATGCGCTGCACGGCCGCATTCCCCCCGTTGTCTTTCTTTTCCCTTCCCCATACAAAACGGATAAGGGAGAGTCCCTTCCATACGAAAAGGCTCTCCCTATTTTACCGCAGCTTTTTTCCCCTTGCAAGGATTTTTACGCTTTCCTTAGTTGAGGGCTTTGGGGCGGTACCTCTGCTCGATGTCGTACTTGGCGTCCGGCGTGGTGAGCGTGTGCTCGAAGTCGCAGGCGTACCAGGGCGACAGGGCCGCATCCGTCCCGTTTTCCATCACGTGGGCCTGCTGGGCGGGCGCGCCGCCCTCGATGAGCAGCATCACCGTCTTGCCGCTCACGTCGTCCACGGCGATGTCCGCGACCATGGCGCAGCTGGCGCGCTGCTGGCTGTCCTCGCCGATGAAGATGTCGCCCACCTGTATGGGCGTGCCGTCCGGGTCGGTGATCTGCTCTAAATCCTTCTTGAGCGTGTCCACGGAGATGTAGCGGAACAGGGCGTTCAAATACGCGGTGAAGTTCTCGGCGCTCGTCCCTTCGTTGCCGCCGTCCTTCCAGCGGACGGTGTTGCCGTCCACCTCCAGCAGCTTGCCCTCGCTCCAGCGCTCAAAGCCGAAGTCGAACTGCGCGCCCAGCGTGAAGCTGATGGAGGAATAGCGGGCGGCGGAATAGAAGTACTCGGCCAGCAGCCTGGCCATGGCCCCCGCGGGGCCCTCGTGGTTTTTGTCGCTCAAGGTGATGTTGAGCACGGCGGCCGCGCCCGCGTCCGAGCGGGTCTCGCCGTTGTAGAGCTTGACGGCCGCCCCTTCCTCCGCCAGCGGATACTGCCGGAGGAACGTGGCGAAGCTGCTGTCCTGGGCGAACTGGCGGGAATAGCCCTCCGGCGGGGCGAAGCGCCCGGAGAGGGAGTTTTCGTCCACGGTCGGCGTCTGCTCGTCCGTGCCCGCGCTTTCCTCGGGCGCCGTGATCTGGTCGTCCCCGGGAGCGGGCGTTTCCACCGGGGGACGCGTCGGCGACAGCGTCGCAATGGGGATCACCCTGGTCTGGTTGCGCCGCGAGCAGCCCGTGAGCAGCAGGAGCAGCGTAAGACACAGGATACATGCTTTTTTCATGGTTCGCCTCCTGTTCTTGGAGCCGGTCTGGAAAAAAAGGATCCTGGGAGAACTTGCCTTATTTTCCCCCTTTTCGGTATTGTAGCACCGGGAAGGCACGGCCGCAAGTGTACAAGCCCCGCTCGTGGTTCAGAAGGTGAAATTTAGCAGTTTTGAAACCACTCCCTATCCATTTTGCAATAATTTTTCTTCGATTTTGGGCACCATTTCCGGGAAATCTCATCGTCTTGCCCCACATTCCCCCATTTTTCGCAGAAATGGGATCAGGGCAAAAGGGGACCGCTGCCCGCCTGGCTAGGCCTGTGAGCGGCGGTCCTGTTGAGTTGGATAGCTGTGAAGCGGCAAATGCCGCCTTTTCCCGTCAGAACGCGATATCCAGTACGCCCGGCCGCAGCGCCATGCGCACCGTGACCAGCGGGTCCACGATCTGGCAGACGGACAGGTCGCACACCAGGCTCTGCAGCATCGCGATGTGCTCAGGGCTAAGGCTCGTCCGCCTCCTGATGAAGGCATGCAGCGCATAGCGGGAAAGGTACGCGGCCTCGTCCAGCGTCCCCGCCGAACAGTTCACGGAAAAGCCGCCGTCCCGCTCCACCACGGGCCAGCTCTCCTGTCTGCCCTTGATGAGGGACAGCTCCAGGTCCACGGACCCCGCGATCTCCAGGCCGCAGATGGCCACCTCGCCGTCGCCCATCTGCGCGTGCAGATCGCCCAGGCCGAACAGCGCGCCGGGGACGGAAACGGGCAGGTAGACCGTGGCCCCCTCGCCGATGCGGTTGTCGTCCATGTTGCCGCCGTGCTTGCCCGGCGTGTCGTTGTCGATGGTGAGCCCATCCGCCGGGGCCACGCCGATCACGCCGATCATGGGCCGAAGCGGCACGCGCACGCCGTCCAGCAGCGCATACCCGTCCTGGATGGGCAGCACCTGCACCTCGCGCCTCGTGATCACCTCGCCCATCGCGCCGATGGAGCTGTCCGGGTAGACGCGCATGCAGCCGTATTCCGGCAGGCCGATGTGCAGTATGCGGACGGCCAGCGTGTCCCCCTTCTCCGCGCCGGGGATGTAGAAGGGCCCCGTGGCCGGGTTCGGGCCCATGCTGGGCCCCTCGCTGCCGTCGCGGCCGATCTGGCCGGTGTAGCAGTCCTGCGTGTGGATGCGCACCTTTTCTCCCAGGGGCAGCTCCGCGATGGGCTTGAGCCCTTCGCTGAACTCCCTGAAATATCGCTCGGACGAAAACTCCAGCATCTGTACTTTCCTCCCTGTCTGTGGTATTTTTGTATTTAGGAATATTTCTGCCCCAACAGGAGGCGAGACTTCATGGACGGCCGCGAAACGATCCTGTCGTTCTTAAAGCAAAACGCCCTGCCCTTCCGCCTGCTCTCCCACGAGCCCGTGCGCGGCATGGACGACTGCATCTCCCTCACCGCGCCTCTAAACGCCGTGTACCCCAAGAACCTGTTCCTCTCGCCCCGGGGCGGCGGGCGGCGCTGCCTGCTCCTGCTGTCGCCGGAGAAGCGCTTTTCCGCCCCGCAGGTGTCCCGGCAGGCGGGCTCGTCCCGCCTGCAGCTGGGCGGCACGGAGGAACTATACGCCTTGCTCGGCGCAAGGCCCGGCGCGGTCAGCGCCCTGGCGCTCTGCCTACCCACGGCGAAGGATGTCTCCCTGCTGGTGGACGGCGACCTGCTCGCGGCGCCTTCCCTCTGTTTCCATCCTTTAGACCCCGCCGAAACGGTGGTCCTGGAGGGGGAGATGTTCTTTAAGCGCTTCCTCCCGCTCTGCGGCAAGGTCCCGCAGCTGCTGTCCCTGTGACCCGTTTTCCCTATCATAGCACGGGAAACGGACAAAAAGAAAGCCCCATTTTGCGATGAGGCTTTCTCTCTTTTTGTTGCAGGCATCAGGCACCCGCCGCGGCGTCCTTCTTCATCGTGGAGGCCAGCAGGCCGGACAGCAGCCCCGCCGCCGCGCCAAGGCCCAGGTCCCCCGCGATGACGGTCATAGGCAGCAGCCTGCCGTCGAAGGCGCAGTAAAGCCCCACGCCCAGCGCCATGTATAGGAGGCCCAGCAGCGGCCCCGCCCGGTAGCCCTTCAGCGGCCCGTGGCAGGCAAAGAGCGTGCCGGAGAGGATCGAGCCCACCTTGATGAACTGGTTCACCGGCGCGATGCAGTCCTCGCCCAAGTCCAGCCAGAGGATCAGCAGGGCGAACAGCACGATGGCCGCCGCGCTCACCCCGACGCTGATGCCGAGTCCTTCCAGCAGGCGCAGTCCTTCCCCTGCGCCGCCCCGCTTCCCGCGCGCGCGTTTCCTCATAAAAAACGCCATCCCCTTCCCACGCCAAAGGCATGTTCCATATATACGAAGGGGACGGCGCTTGCAGAACCAAAGCGCAGCGGAAAAACGGGTCTTTAGAAGGGATTGGGCACGCCGAAGGGCCGCACGAACTCGAACTTTCTCTCCTTGACCGCCCGCACGAAGTCGTCGATGTCCTCGAGCTTCCTCGGGAAGGCCATGCCGCCGCCCCGGAAGCGCCTGTGGTCGTGCTCGTCGGAACCAGCGGTCTGGTAGAGGCCGTTCTCCTGCGCCAGGCGCATGGCGTCCAGGTCGAACTGCACGTCGGAGTTGCCGATGTTCTGCACCTCGATGCCGTCCACGTACTTCTCGTAGGTGCGCACCTCCTTGATGTAGGAGGCGCGGCGGTAGGGATGGGCCTGCACCAGGAAGCCGCCCGCCTCCTTCACCACCTGGAAGTAGCGCTCGATGGGCCAGGTGACCATGTCCGGGTGGGCCAGCAGGAAGTCCTTGCCCAGGCCGTAGGTCAGGAACTCCGGGCCGTGGTCGGCGTATTCCCAGCCGAAAAACACCTGCAGGCCGATCTTATCTCCCTCCCGCTTGGCGTCCTCGTAGCCCTTGCAGAAGCCTTCCACCCATTGGTCCCAGGGCCATTCCCTCGGCACGGCGGTGTTGCCGTTGTAAAAGTGGTCGGTGATGATGACGCCGGTATAGCCCTTCTCCTTGTAGGCCCTGGCCATCTCCGCGCCCGTGGAATGGGCGCAGGCGCTGGCCTGGGAGGTGTGCATGTGCGTTTCGTATAGGTACCTTTCCATAAAAGGGTCGCTCCTTCGCTGCCCGGCGGACCTTCTCTTTGCAAAGGTGCCCGCCTTCTTTTTTCCGCCTTTCATCCTAGCACGGGCGGCGGCAAAAGTCAAATTGCGTCTGCCCGTTCTAATTCTGCGAGAACACGTAGCCCTTGGCCTCCATGTAGCCGCGGGCGTACTTGAGCAGCCTCGCGTTCTGTTCCTCCTGAGGGTCCGCCAGCACACGCTCTGCCGCCTCGCGGGAGCTCTGCAAAAGCCTGCCGTCCCCGGCCAGCTCCAGCAGCCCCTCGTCCAGCGCGCCGTGCTGGCGCACGCCCAAAAAGTCGCCGGGGCCGCGCAGCTCCAGGTCCTTGCGGGCCACCTCGAAGCCGTCGTTGGTCGAACAGAGGAAGCGCAGCCGCTCGCTGTTCTCGCCTAAAAGGAAGCACCAGCTCTGTTCCGCGCCCCTGCCCACGCGGCCCCGCAGCTGGTGCAGCTGGGCCAGGCCGAAGCGCTCCGCGTTCTCGATCACCATCACCGTGGCGTTGGGCACGTTCACGCCCACCTCGATCACCGTGGTGGAGACCAGAGCGTCCAGCTCCCCGGCGGCGAATGCGCGCAGGATCGCGTCCTTCTTCGCGCCCGGCATCCGGCCGTGGAGCAGCGCCACCCGCCGCCTGGGCAGCTTCTTCTGCAAAAGCGCGCAAGTCTGCTCCGCGTCGGCGGCGTCCATCTCCGTGGTCTCCTCCACCAGCGGGCAGATCACGTAGGCCTGCCGCCCGCGTTCCATCTCGCCGTCCAAAAAACCGTACAGCCCTTCCAGACGGCTCTCGGGCACCAGGCGCGTGCGCACCGGCTGCCTTCCCGGCGGCAGCTCGTCCACGACGGACAAGGACAGGTCCGCGTACAGCACCAGCGCCAGCGTGCGCGGGATGGGCGTGGCGCTCATCACCAGCACGTGGGGCGCGTTTCCCTTGCGCTCCAGATTCGTCCGCTGGCGCACGCCGAAGCGGTGCTGCTCGTCCGTCACCACCAGCCCCAGGCGGTGGTAGACCACACCCTCGCTGATGAGCGCGTGCGTGCCGATGAGCAGCTGCAGCTCGCCGTTGTTAAGCTCCTCCAAAAGGAGACGGCGCTCCTTGGCCCGCACGGAGCCCGTCAGCAGCCCCACGCGCACGCCCAGCGGCTCCAGCAGGGCCTTGGCGCTGTCGTAGTGCTGCCCGGCCAAAACCTCCGTGGGGGCCATCAAGGCGCCCTGGAAGCCGTTCTGCACGGCCGCGTACAGCGCCGCGAAGGCCAGCGCCGTCTTGCCGCAGCCCACATCGCCCTCTACCAGGCGCGCCATGGGCGTGTCCGAGGCCATATCGCCCAATATTTCGTCCAACACCCGCTCCTGCGCGCCCGTGAGCGGGAAGCCCAGGGCGTCCAAAAACGGCTGCACCACGACGCGGCCGGTCTGCATGGCCGCCCCCTTCTGGGCGCTCTTCTTCTGGGAAAGGGCCGCCAGCTGGAACAGGAGCAGGTCCTGCAGCGCCGCCCGGGCCAGCGCCCTGTTCAGCGCCTCGCGGCTGGGGGGAAAGTGCAGGTCGTGTAAGCCTTCCTGCGCCCCCGGCAGGCCGTGCTCACTCAGGACGAAGTCAGGCAGTATCTCCTCCACCCGGCTGCCTTCCAGCGCCTGTTTAGCCAGGTCGCGCAGCAGCTTCTGGGGCACGCCGTCGATGGGCTTATACAGGGGCAGAATGCCCTTGGAATCTGCGGGAAAGCGCATCGGGCAGTTGAGCCGGGGCCTGCCGTCGGGCCTGCGCAGCACGTAGCCGTAGAAGAAGCACTCCTCGCCGATCTCCAGCTGCTTTTGCAGGTAGGACTGGTTGAACCAGACCGCCTCGATCTCCCCGCTTGCGTCCCTGAGCTTGGCGGTGGTGACGGCGCGGCCGGAGAAAAACCCCGTGCGCAGCTGCAAGATGCGGGCGCGGAGCAGGTTCTTTTCGCCGCAGGTAACGCGCGAGACAGGCCGGGGCTCGTCAAAGAAGATATACTCCTTCGGCAGGCGCAGGAGCAGGTCCTGCACATCCTCGATCCCCGCGGCCCGCAGGGCCTCCAGCCTCGCCTTTCCAACGCCCTTGAGCGCGCCGATCCCGCCCGCGTCCATTTAGCTCATGGCCTCCCTTAAAACGTCAAGGGCGGCGCGGAAGGGAGCCTCTCTCCCCCGCGCCGCCGCATCGGTTCCTTTTAACGCCTTCTTATTCCACGGAGAACAGGTAGTAGTACAGCGGCTGGCCGCCGGAGAGCATATCCACGTCGCAGCCGTCGTAGCTCGCCTGTATCTTCTTCTGCAGTGCCTCCGCCTGGGCGTCCTCCACGCCCTGGCCGTAGAACATGGTGATCATCTCGCTGTTCTCGTCCACGGCCTTGCCCAGCAGCTCCATGGCCACGTCCTCGATGTTCTCGCCCACCAGCACCACGTCGTTCTCGAGCAGTCCCAAAATGTCGTGCTCGTGGATCTCGCGGCCGTCGAAGTTGGAGTCGCGCACCGCGTAGGTGACGGAGGCGGTCTTGACGTTGCCGGCGGCCTCGGTCATGCGCTGCACGTTCTCCTCCTCGGATACGTCGGGCACGTAGGCGATCATGGCGGAAACGCCCTGCGGGATGGTCTTGGTGGGGATGACGATCAGCTCCCGCTCCTCCACCAGCTCCTTGGCCTGCTGGGCCGCCAAAATGATGTTGTGGTTGTTGGGCAGCACGAACACCTTGCGCGCCTTGGTGCGGCGGGCCGCCTGGGCGATGTCGTCCGCGGAGGGGTTCATGGTCTGTCCGCCCAGCACCACCTCGTCCACGGCCAGGTCGTGGAACAGGGCTTCCATGCCCTCGCCCGCGGCCACGGCCACGAAGCCGGTCTCCTTCTCAAAGACGGGCGCGGGCTCCTTGATCCCTTCCGTCTCCTCGAGGAGGCTGCGGTGCTGCTCGCGCATGTTGTCCACCTTGATGTTGGAAAGCTCGCCCAGCTTTAAGCAGTACTGCAGCACCTTGCCGGGGTCGTTGGAATGGCAGTGGACCTTGATCACGTCCAGGTCGCCCACCACCAGCACACAGTCGCCGATCTTCGTCAGCTTCTCGCGCAGCTTGTCGACGTTCTCCTGGGTGACGCCGGGGTGCAGGTTGCGGATGAAGGTCTCGGTGCAGTAGCCGAACTCGATCTCCTCGCCCGCGTCCTGATTGCCCGCAGCCGCGGCGCTCACGGTGTTCTGGCCCTGCAGCGCGGTGATCTTGCTCAGCAGCTCCGTGGTCTCCACGCTGTCGTCGCCGTCGATGGCCATCTTGAAGCCTAGGTAGATGGTCAGAAGGCCCGCGCCGCCCGCGTCCACCACGCCCGCCTGTTTGAGGACCGGCAGCAGATCGGGGGTCTTCTTGAGCATCTCGTTGCCGTTGCTCAGGAGGTTCTCGATCAGTGTGTACACGTCGCGGCCCTTTTCGGCGTCCTCGCGGGCGCTGTCGGCCATGGCCTTGGCCACGGTCAGTATGGTGCCCTCCTTGGGCTTCATCACGGCCTTATAGGCGACCGCGACGCTGGCCTCCAGGGCCTGGGCGAACAGGGGCGTGTCGATCTTCTCCGCCGTGCCCAGGGCCTTGGAGAAGCCGCGGAACAGCTGGGAAAGTATGACGCCGGAGTTGCCGCGAGCGCCCTTGAGCGCGCCGCGCGCCACGGCCTGGGCCACCACGCCGGCAGAGGCGCTGTCCACGTTCACCAGCTCCTTGACGGCGGAGACCATGGTCAGCGACATGTTGGTGCCCGTGTCCCCGTCGGGAACGGGAAAAACGTTCAGGTCGTCGATGCGCTGCTTATTCTTTTCCAGCAGGGCGGCGCCTTCTAGGATCATGGCCTTCAGAAGCTGACCATCGATCGAGGCAAGAAAGGTCAAAGGTATTCCCTCCTAAGGGCAAAGGCCGCATCTCTTCGCTTCATTGATCTTTTTCCATAAAGACGTGTATGAACATGTAAAACAAATGCGCGGCTTTCGCTTTTCTCTGTTGTGTGAAGGCTTTGTTCCAAGCCCTTTTGTGTCTGCCTTGCGATGTTTACTGCACGCGGATGCCCTCGACCACCACGTTCACCTTGTCCACGGTGACGCCGGTGACCTTCTCCACGCGGTATTTGACGGTCTCCACGCAGGTCTTGGCGACCGCGGCGATGGACACGCCGTATTCCACGATGATGTACAGGTCGATGGTGGCGGCGTTCTCGGCCAGCGTCACGCGCACGCCGCGCTTTAGGTTCTCCCTGCCCAGCAGCTCCACGATGCCGTCGGAGGCCTTCTTCGAGGCCATGGCCACGATGCCGATGCATTCCAGGGCCGCGTAGCCCGCGACGGTGGTGATGACGTCTTCGCCGATGGTGATGTTCCCAAGTTCGTTCTTAACCGTGCATTCCACTGCCATTTTCTGTTCCTCCTTGTCCTCTGATCTTCAAAAGGCGTCCCGGTGGGCATTCCCTAGAAGGGAAGCTCCGATATACGATGCCAGACTGATCGGTGTCCCGGCGCTTGAAACGCGCCTCTTTCCTATCAGTATACCTTATTTCCGCGCGTTAGGCAAGAAGGGCCGTATATTCCCTGATTCTTTTAACATAAAACTTCCCCAGGGCCGGGCCGGACACCTTCCCCGCCGCCGATTTTGCCTGTAAAATTTAAAAATCCCCTTGCATTTGCCCCGAAAGGATGCTAAACTAACAATGTTTTGAACTGCCATTACCACCTAAAAGGAGGTGTCTTTCGTGGGAAAAATTTGTGAGATCTGCTCCAAGGGCACCATGTCCGGCAACAACGTCGCGCACTCCAAGAAGCGCACCCGCCGCTATTCCTCCCCCAACACGCAGCATGTGCGCGTGATCGTGGATGGAACGCCCAAGTCCATGTATGTTTGCACCCGCTGCCTGCGCTCCGGCAAGGTCGCCCGCAACGTGTAAGCGCATACGCCCTTGGCTGTCACAGCCAAAGCCCCGCCAGTTCAGAGGCACTTCTGTTACGAAAGCTGTCTCTGCGGCGGGGCTTTGGTTTTTTCTTTTCCCCTAAAGCAGTATGCAGATCACGCCGCCGCTGCCCTCGTTGATGATCTTCTGCAGCGTGTCCTTGAGTTTGCCGCGCACGTCCTCGGGCATGCGCATCAGCTTGTTGGAAAGGCCCTCCTCCACCAGGCTGCTCAATGGTTTGCCGAACATGTTGGTCTGCCAGATCTTCTTGGGGTCGGCCTCGAACTCGCTCAAAAGGTAGTGGATCAGCTCCTCGGACTCCCGCTCGGTGCCCATCACCGGGTTCACCTCCGTGGCGATGTCCACGCGCATCAGGTGCAGGCTCGGCCCGGAGGCCTTTAGGCGCACGCCGAAGCGGCCGTTCTGCTTGACCAGCTCCGGCTCCTCCAGCTGCAGCTCCTCCGGCGTGGGCGGCACCAGGCCGTAGCCCGTCCGGCGCACGCTCTCCAATGCCTCCGCCAGGCGGTCGTACTCCCGCTTGGCCTTGACCAGGGAGCCCATCATCCCCATGAGGTGGGCGTCCGAGCGCACCTCCGCCCCGCACTGCTCGCCCAGCACCCGGTAGAACAGTTCCTGCGGCAGCTCCAGCCCCAGTCGCACCTCGCCCCGGCCCAGAGCCACGCCTTCAAGTTCCAGCGTCTCCCCCTCGTCCATGGAGAAGCTCTCCAAAAGCCGCTTGTGGTCCCGCACGTGGCTGAGTTCCGCGCCCGTTTCCCGCAGGCCGTCCAGCATCTTCTGGACCAGCGGATGCTCCGCATCCAGTGCCTGCAGCCAGGCGGGAACGTCCACGTGGACCGTGCGGATGGGGAACTCGTACAGCACCGCGCCCAAAATCTGCGCCACCTGCTCCTCGTCCATGTGCAGCACGTCCAGCAGCAAGACCGGCACCGCGTACTTTTCCTCCAGGTCCGCGCGCAGGGCCTGGGCCTCCTCGCTGCCCGGGTCGGCGGAGTTCAGCACGATCACGAAGGGCTTGCCGCTCTCCCGCAGGGCCTGCACCACGCCCTCCTCCGCCTTGGCGTAGTTGACGCGCGGGATGCCCGCGATGCTGCCGTCCGTGGTCACCAGAACGCCGATGGTGGAATGCTCCTCGATCACCTTGCGCGTGCCCAGCTCCGCCGCCTCCGCAAAGGGCAGCTCGCTTTCCGCCCAGGGGGTGCGCACCATGCGCTTTTCGCCCTCGTCCTCCCCGCCGCCGAAGGCGCCGCGAACCATGTAGCCCACGCAGTCCACCAGCCGCACGGAGATGCTGCCGCACTCGGGCAGCTGCAGGACGGCCGCCTCCGCCGGGACGAAGCGGGGCTGCGTGGTCATGATCTCCCTGCCCGAGCCGGACTGGGGCAGCTCATCCACCATGCGGGACTTCTTGGGTCCCTCCTCCACGTGGGGCAGCACCAGCAGCTCCATCAGCCGGGAGATCAGCGTGGACTTGCCCGTGCGCACGGGGCCCACCACGCCGATGTAGATGTCCCCGCCGCATCTTTCGGCAATATCCCTGTAAATATCGAACTTCTGCATGGTACAAACCTCCTTTTGCGCTTATATCTATGCGTGCTAAGGCCGGAACATGCGGCTTTTTCTCTTCTTTCCTTAAGAGCCAAGGCATCGAATGAGACATAAAAAATTCACATTGTAAACCTTGAAAAGTGCCAAATCCTTGGGGTATACTAATGCCTTGCCAAAATGTGGACATTTTGGTCAAGCACTACGATTTAAGTGAAAGGAAGTCCGTTTTCATGCGCACAAAAGTGACGGCCATTTTCCTGGCCCTGTGTCTTGTGTTTTCGCTTGCCGCCTGTTCCTCCGGCGGCGAGCAGCCGACCCCGCCGCAGGAAGCGGTGCAAACGCAGGGAGCTTCCCCCGTAGAAACCGAAGAAGCACCGCAGGAAAGCAGCGTGCCGGAAGAAGAGACCCCCGCCCCGGAGGAGACGGAGGAGGCGACGGAAGAAGAAAATGACGAAGAAGCACCTGCGGAGGAAACGGTCTCCGAGCAGATCGCGGGCTCCTATGGGCTTTCCGTGGATGAGTTCCTGGCGCTCAAAGCAGCCGTGCAGGCGCACGTGGACAGCGAATGGACCGCGGACGCCGCGTTCGTCGAAACGGAGACCGCCGTTGACTTCGCGGGCGCCTGCGATGAGATCCGCAGCAACATCTCGGAGGACTTCATGGACGATGCCGCCCTCGAGAACTTCATCGACAACGAGCTCGACATGAGCCGCCACAACGGCAGCGATCTGTGGAAGGAGCGGATCACGGTCCTGGCGCATGGCGTCAACGACTGGGCGGCGCAGCAGGGCGTGGGATACGATGCGTATTCCAAGGTCTGGGACAAGCTCGCCGACTACTTCATCGTCTACTACATGGCCGCCGACGACAGCGGCATCGAACCTCTTTTTAACTTGGGCGAATAGGACACGCCTTTTGCCCATAAGCAAAGCCGCTCCCGAAAGGGGAAGCCCGTTCATCCCGGGTCGTTCCGCTTTCGGCAGCGGCGTCTTTTTTATGTAGGCCCGGCTCCCTTTGCCGGGCGTCTGGGTCAATCCAGCGGGCTTCCGTCCAGCGCATCGAAGCGGCGGCCCGCGCGCTCGTAACCCCTCTCCGTCAGCACGCCTTCCTCGCCACCCTGATCTGGCCGGGCCCAGATGGCGTCGCCGGTGGCGGCGTCCAGGCAGGCCACCAGCCCCTCGCAGCTTAAAAACAGCCTGCCGTCCTGAAACGCGGGCACGTTGGCGGTGGCAAAGCCCGTCTCCGTCTGCCAAAGGGGCTTGCCCTTCTCCCTGTCAAAGGCAAAGACGCCGCCGCTTATGTCCGTAAGCCCCAAACAGAACAGCACCCCGCCGTCCTTTTTGAGCAGCTCAAAGAGCATGGGGCTGTTGGCCTTTTCCGGCAGGGACGCTCTCCAGCGTATCTTCCCCTTCTCCAGATCGAAGGCCAGCAGCTCCCGCCCGGCGCTCAGGTACAGCGTCCGCGTGGCCACGTCCGCGGCCAGCGTCCCTCTCTGTATGGAAAGCCCCGTGGCAAATTCGCGTCTTTCTTCCGGCCCCTCCAGCCGGACGCGGCCGTCCGGGAAGGCGAGCACGCGCATTTCCCCAAGGCACAGCTCGGCGGCGCTGCCGTCCCTTCCTCCTGGGCTGGGGATCGGCGGCCCGCCGGGGTAGCGCACACGGTTGTTCTTCCAGGGCATGTCGCACATCAGGCAGCTGTTTTCCGGCCAATCGAACATCGGCATCCCTCCTGCTTGCAGTCGCTCGTGGGCAGAAAGAGGGCCTGTCTTGCCCCCTGCCATCAATATATGGAAAGGGAGCGCTTTGGGTTCCGGCCGGAAAGCCAAAAGAAGCGCCGCTCTGTTTTCCAAAATAACGGAAACACAAAAAGCGGCGCTTCTTTATGGTCGTGCTTAAAGGGGTGCGGTCAGATCAGGTCGTTCTGGCTCTCGGCGGGGGTGTTCTCCAGGGAGCGCACGGCCCAGCGGGCGATGACCATCTTGGTCTTGTCGGCGCCCACGTCGATGGTGAGCACGTCGTCCTTGATGGAAGCGATGGTCCCGTAGATGCCGCCGATGGTGGTGATGCGGTCGCCCACCTTCAGGTTGGCCAGCATGTTCTTGACTTCCTTGTCCTTCTTCCTCTGAGGACGGATGAGCAGGAAGTAGAACACCACGACGATGAGGACGAGGGGCAGTATCTGCACCAGGATCGCAGCAACATTTTCAGGCATGGTAAAAAGCACCTCCAGTTGTACTTGGGTCAAGTATACCAAATCGCAAGCGTCTTTACAATCGCGGTTTATGGATTCTCGTTGTAATTTTCAAAAAATTTATTTTTGAACTCTGGGAAGCGGTCCTCGTCGATGGCCCGGCGCGCCTCCTCCATCATGTGGATGAGGAAATACAGGTTGTGGTAGCTGGTGAGCCGCGCGGCCAAGATCTCCTCCGCCTTGATGAGGTGGCGGATGTAGGCACGCGTAAAGTTGCGGCACACATAGCAGTCGCAGTCCGGGTCCAGGGGCTGAAAGTCGCGGGCGTACTGGTTGTTTCGCACCACCAGGCGGCCGTGCTTGGTGAACACGGTGCCGTTGCGGGCGATGCGGGTGGCCAAAACGCAGTCGAACATGTCGATGCCGCGCTCGATGCCCTCCAGCAGGCAGTCCGGCGAGCCAACGCCCATCAAGTACCGGGGCTTGTCCTTGGGCATGTGGGGCATCATTTCCTCCATCAGCTCGTACATCACCGGCTTGGGCTCGCCCACGGAGAGCCCGCCGATGCCGTAGCCGGGGAAGTCCAAGTCGGCCATCTGCCTGGCGCAGTCGATGCGCAGGTCCTTGTAGAAGGCCCCCTGCACGATGCCGAACAGCGCCTGATCCTCCCGCGTGTGGGCCGCCTTGCAGCGCTTGGCCCAGACGTAGGTGCGCTCGGCGGCGCGTTTGGCGCGGTCGTGGTCGCAGGGATAGGGCGAGCACTCGTCGAAGGCCATGGCGATGTCCGCGCCCAGGGCCTGCTGGATCTCCATGTCGTACGCGGGGCTGATGAAGATGCGCCGCCCGTCGATGTGGGAGCGGAACTCCACGCCCTCGTCGCGGATCTTGCGGATCTCGGCCAGGGAAAACACCTGGAAGCCGCCGCTGTCGGTGAGTATGGGCCTGTCCCAGTGCATGAAGGAATGCAGCCCGCCCGCCTCGCGCACGATCTCGTGGCCAGGGCGCAGGAACAGGTGGTAGGTGTTGGACAGGAGGATCTGCGTGCCGATCTCCTTGAGTTCGTCGGGGCTCATGGCCTTGACCGTGGCCTGCGTGCCCACCGGCATGAAGATGGGCGTTTCCACCATGCCGTGGGGCAGGTGGAGCCTCCCCCGCCGGGCGGCGGAACGGGTATCGGTCTTGAGCAGCTCGAATCGCAAGCGTTTCACATCCTAGGTCAGCGTTATTTCAAAGGTTTTTTCTCTCGGTCAATGGAAGAAGCAGGCGTCGCCGAAGGAGAAGAAGCGGTAGCGCTCCTGCACGGCGGTCCTGTATACCCGCAGCGCTTCCTCCCGGCCGATGAAGGCGCTCACCAGCATGAGCAGCGTGGACTTGGGCAGGTGAAAGTTGGTCACCAGCGCGTCCACGGCCCGGAAGCGGTAGCCGGGCGTGATGAAGATAGAGGTCTCGCCCCTGCCCGCGTGCACCACGCCCCGCTCGTCGGCCACGGTCTCCAGTGTGCGCACGCTGGTGGTGCCCACGCACACGATACGCCCGCCCCTTTGCCGGGCGGCGTTGATGCGCCGCGCGCTCTCCTCCGTGACCTCGTAGTATTCGCTGTGCATCTGGTGGGCGGAGACGTCCTCCTCCTTCACCGGGCGGAAGGTGCCAAGGCCCACGTGCAGCAGCACCGGCACCACGTCCACGCCCATTTTGCGTATCTCGTCCAGCAGCTCCGGGGTGAAGTGCAGGCCCGCCGTCGGGGCCGCCGCGGAGCCGCGCTCTTTTGCGTAGACGGTCTGGTAGCGCTCCCCGTCCTCCAGCCTCTCGGTGATGTAGGGCGGCAGGGGCATCTGGCCCAGCGCGTCCAGCACCTCCTCGAAGATGCCCTCGTGGAAGAAGCGCACCTTTCGCGCGCCGCCTTCCAGTATCTCCTCCACCTGCGCGGTCAGCTCCCCGTTTCCGAACACGAAGCGGCGGCCGGGCAGCGCGCGGCGGCCGGGCTTGACCAAAGTCTCCCAGCAGCCGTCCTCCAGCCTGCGCAGCAGCAGGAACTCCATCGCCCCGCCGCTGTCCTCCCTGCGGCCCAGGAGGCGGGCCGGGATCACGCGCGTCTCGTTGATGACCAGCGCGTCGCCCTCATGCAGGTACTGCGGCAGGTCGTGGAACACCTTGTGCTCGATGCTGCCGCTCTGCTTATCGTAGCAGAGCAGGCGCGACAAGTCCCTTTGCGGCGAGGGCGTCTGGGCGATCAGCTCCGGCGGCAGCTCGAAGTCGAAGTCCGAGGTGTGAAGGGGGCGCGCACCGTTTGCCTCACTCATTCTCTTCCATCTCCAGGCGCAGCTGCTCGTTGAGCGTCTCGCGGCTCTTGGGCATGGTCAGGCCCAGGTGCTCGTAGCCCAGCTTCGTGGCCACGCGGCCCCGCGGGGTGCGCATGATGAAGCCCAGCTGCAAAAGATACGGCTCGTACACGTCCTCGATGGTGCCCGCGTCCTCGCCGGTGGAGGCGGCCAGCGTGTCCAGACCCACGGGCCCGCCGCCGAATTTCTCGATCATGGCGCGCAGCACCATGCGGTCGATGTGGTCAAGGCCCAGCTTGTCCACGTGCAGAAGGTCCAATCCTTCCCGGGCCACCTGCTCGGTGATCTCGCCGGATGCACGGACCAGGGCGTAATCCCGCACGCGCTTGAGCATGCGGTTGGCGATGCGCGGCGTGCCCCGCGACCTGCGGGCGATCTCCAGCGCGCCCTTTTCGTCGATGCTCACGTTCAGACGGGACGCGGACTGCATCACGATGTCCTTGAGCTGCTCCTGGGTGTAGAGCTCCAGCCGGAACACGATGCCGAAGCGGTCGCGCAGGGGGTTGGAGAGCATGCCCACGCGGGTGGTCGCGCCGACCAGGGTGAACTTGGGCAGATCCAAACGGATGCTGCGGGCGGAGGGGCCCTTGCCGATCATGATGTCCAGGGCGAAGTCCTCCATGGCGGGGTATAAGACCTCCTCCACGGACTTGGACAGCCTGTGGATCTCGTCCACGAACAGTATGTCGCCCTGGTTGAGGTTGGTCAGTATGCTCGCCAGGTCGCCCGGCCGCTCGATGGCGGGGCCGGAGGTCATGCGCATCTGCGCGCCCATCTCCGCGGCCAGCACGCCGGCCAGCGTGGTCTTGCCCAGGCCCGGCGGGCCGTAGAGCAGCATGTGGTCGATGGGCTCCCGGCGCAGCGTCGCCGCCTGCATATAGATGGACAGCGTCTGCTTGATGTTGTCCTGGCCCAGGTACTCCTTCAGCGTCCTGGGGCGCAGGCTGCCCTCGTTTTCGTCCTGCAGGGGTTTGTATTCCCCGCCCATCATCCGCAGCTCTTCCTCGTCCATGGCCGTTTCCCCCTTTCCTTCCGCGTCGGTTTATTTAAGCCGGCTCAAGGCCCGCAAGGCCAGCCGGGTCAGCTCCGCGCCGTCCGTGGCCTGTCCACGCACGGAGGCGACCGCCTGGGCCGCCTCGCCCTGGGTGTAGCCCAAGGCGCACAGGGCCTCGATGGCGTCCCCCTCGGGACCGGCGGAACCGAAGTCCGCCCCGGCCTGGGACGTAACGCCCGCGCCCACCAGCTCCTCGTTGGAGACCTTGTCCTTCAGCTCCAGCAGCAGGCGCTGGGCGGTCTTGGCGCCGATGCCCGGCGCCTTGCGGATGGCCTTCACGTCCCCCGTGACCACGGCCAGGGCCAGGTCGTGGACGCTTAAGGCCGAGAGCAGCGCCAGGGCCGTGCGGGGCCCCACGCCGGAGACGGCGGTGAGCTTGTCGAACATCTCCTTCTCCTCCCGGTCGCAGAAGCCGAACAGGTCGAAGGCGTCCTCGCGCACCACCAGCTTGGTGTGCAAAAGCAGCGTTTCCCCCACCCGCGCCTTTTTCAGCGCGGCGGTGGTCGCGTTCACAAAAAAGCCCACGCCGCCGGTGGTCAGTATGAGGAAGTCGGCGCCCTTCTGGCTCACCGTTCCCTCCAAGGTGGCGATCATGTCCGTTTCACTCCTTCCGGCCTGGTGGCGTTATTCCCTGATTCACATGCGGAACTCGTGGCGCATCCGGGAGGAATGCGCATGGCAGATGGCGGCGGCCAGCGCGTCGGCCGCGTCGTCGGGCTTGGGGATCGTCTCCAGCCCCAGCAGCATGCGCACCATCTGCTGCACCTGGTTCTTGTCCGCCTTGCCGTAGCCCACCACCGCCTGCTTGATCTGCATGGGCGTGTATTCAAAGATGTTGTTGGTGTGCCTGCGCATGGCCACGGTGGCCGCGCCGCGCGCCTCCCCCACGGCGATGGCCGTGGTCACGTTGCGGGCGAAGAACAGCTCCTCCATGGCGATGTCGTCGGGCTCGAAGCGCTTGCAGAGGTCCTCCACGCCGTCGAACAGGTGCATCAACCTCTCGGGCAGGGGCATCTTCGCCGGCGTCAGCAACGCGCCGTAGTCGATGGGGCGCACCTTCACGCCGTCGTAGCTCACCACCCCATAGCCCATGGTGGCAAGGCCGGGGTCCACGCCCAGAATGACCATCGGGTCCGCTCCTCCTTCGCGCTCCTTTTTTCTATTGGCGCATTTAGTCCATTATACCATTGTTTATCCGTTTGGAACAGCCCCATTTTTCGCCGGGGACAGAAGGCTCAAAGGAGCACCTTGAGCAGCGCCAGCAGGGCCAGATGCGCAGGGTAGAACCAGTAGAAGAACCACTTGTGGAAGCCCCTGCGGCTCCCCGGCTGCCCGTTGTAGCAAAGGCCCAGCACCAGCGGCGTCAGGAACGCGCCCACCTGGAAGATGCGCCCCAGCCCGCCCGCGTGCAGGCGGATGCAGAGCCAGACGGCGGTGATCAGGCAGTAGACCGCCCACTTCTTCCCCGCGTCCCTGTGGAACAGGTAGGCGGTGAGCGCGTAGAGCACGCCCGTCACGGGCCAGTCCCCGTAGCGGGACAGCCAGCAGAGCCCCGCCACGCCCAGCACCCGCAGCCAGAGGGGGCCGCGTCCCCTGTCCAGCAGCCAGATCGCCAGAAGGGAGATAAAGAGCGTGTAGATCACGCCGAAATACAGCTGCACATGCAGCGTCTTGTCGAAGGAGGCCAGGTACAGCCCCGTCTGCCTTCCCTCCAGCAGCAAGACGGGCGGCAGGCTCGTCTCGAACCAGCAGAAGGGCCCCCAGGAAAGGAGCGCGAACAGGAACAGCCGCCCCGCGTAGCGCGGCACGCTGCGGGTGTGCAGGTAGCCTTCGGCCAGCAGGCAGGCCATCGTGGGCCCGGTCAGGCGGCCGAAGAAGTGCATCAGCTCCCCCAGCGGCGTCTCCGTGGGCACGAAGGCCCAGGCGATGTGGTCGATCAGCATCGCCGCGACCGCGATGTATTTGATCTGGTTCCTGTTAAGGCCCTGCCGCATGGGCATTTCCCCCTTTCCTCACAGCCAGCCGCGGGCGCGCAGGTACTGGACCGATGAGCGCAGCTCCGCCTCGCGCTTGACCTCCAGCACGACGCGGCAGCTTCTCTCCTTCGCCAAGTTGAGCAGCGCCTCTACGTCCAGCTCGCCCTGCCCTAAGGCCAGGTGGTCGCGCCGCCCCAGCGCGTCGTGCAGGTGCATGTGGCGCAGCCTTTCCCGGCGCTTTAGTATGAACGCGCCGTCCCCGCCGCCCGTGCCGTGGTCGTGGCCAACGTCCAGGCAGAGGCAGAAGGCCGGGCTCTCCAGCAGGCGGTCGAGCATGCGCCCTTGCGCCGCCGTGTAGCCGCCCGTGTTCTCCACCGCCAGCAGCGCCCGGCCCCGCAGGGCCTCCTCCATCCGCCCGCGGAAGCGGAGCAGCTGCGGCAGGCACTCTTCCTCATATTCCTCGTACAGGTACAGCCTGCGGTCGGGCAGCGTGAAGTACACGCCCGCGGGCAGGTGCATGTTGAGCACAGGGATGCCCGCCTCCGCGGCAAAGGCGGCGGCGTCCAGCGCGGTCTGCGTCCAGGCCTCCCGCACCCGCGGGATGAAGTCCAGCATGTCCAGCCGCTCCGGCAGGTGCAGCGTGAAGCCCACGCCCTTGTCCTGCCAAAAACGCAGGGACGCGGCATCCAGGCGGTCCGGCTGGAAGGCGGGCAGGTCCATGTTCAGCTCCACGAAGGACAGGCCCAGCTCCCGGCACAGCGCCGCGTGCTCGTCCAAGCCGCCCTTCTCCGGCAGGCTGCCCATCCCGATGACCGGCGCGTCCGGCAAAGCGCATCCCTCCTCCGCTGCTTTGATCTATCATATCATAAACGGAAAGTAAAAACCACCCGGTCGACCCCGCAAGTTCATCTTGCCAAAAGGTAAACAGCCGCCGCGCAGGAAGCTGCGCGGCGGCCTTGCACTTTTGGTGCTTTAGGGTTTTGATTTACCTCACACTGCTGCGGTCGGTGTAGTGGGTGTGCAGCAGCTCGTGGGCCAGGTGGCTGTTGGGCTCGCCCAGATACTCCTTGTAGAGCTTCTGGATGGAGGGGTTCTGGTGGGACTTGCGGATGGGCATGTCCTTATCCTCCTCGTAGATCGCCTTGGCGCGGACCTGACGGGGGTCGCACTCCATGCGCTTCTGCGCGGAGACGATGGGCTGGCCGCCGCCGGTCACGCAGCCGCCGGGGCAGCCCATGACCTCGATGAAGGTGTAATCGGCCTCGCCGTTCTTCACGCGCTCCATCAGCTTGCGGGCGTTGCCGGTGCCGTGGGCCACGGCCACCTTGATCTCCTTGCCGGCGATGGTGACGGTGGCTTCCTTCACGCCCTCGATGCCGCGCACGGCGGTGTAGTCGATGTCCTGCAGGTCCTTGCCTTCCAGCACGTCGGCCACGGTGCGCAGGGCGGCTTCCATCACGCCGCCGGTCGCGCCGAAGATGGCGCCCGCGCCGGTGGAATCGCCCAGCACGTCGTCGAAGGACTCGTCGGGCAGGTTCACGAAGTCGATGCCGCACTCCTTGATCATGCGGGCCAGCTCGCGGGTGGTGATGACGGCGTCCACGTCACGCACGCCGTTCACTTCCATCTCCTCGCGCTTGGACTCGAACTTCTTGGCGATGCAGGGCATCACGGAGACGTTGAAGATCTTCTTGGGGTCGATGCCGGCGGTCTTGGCGTAATAGCTCTTGATGATCGCGCCCAGCATCTGGTGGGGGGACTTGCAGGAGGACAGGTTCGGCAGGAACTCGGGGAAGTTGTGCTCGATGAACTTGATCCAGCCGGGAGAGCAGGAGGTGATCATCGGCAGCACGCCGCCTTCCTGGATGCGATGGATCAGCTCGTAGCCTTCCTCCATGATGGTCAGGTCCGCGCCGAAGTTGGTGTCGAAGACCTTGTCAAAGCCCATACGGCGCAGCGCGGCGGCCATCTTACCGGTGACGCGGGTGCCCATGGGCATGCCGAACTCCTCGCCCAGCGCCACGCGCACGGCGGGAGCGGGCTGCACGATGACGACCTTCTCGGGATCGTTCAGCGCGTCGAAGACTTCCTTGGTGGAATCCTTCTCGCGCAGAGCGCCGACGGGGCAGGCCATGACGCACTGGCCGCAGTTGATGCACGCCACCTCGCCGATGCCCTTGCCGAAGGCGGGCGCGATGATGGTGTTAAAGCCCCTGTTCACCTGGCCGATCACGCCCACGCCCTGCACGTTGTGGCAGGTGGCGACGCAGCGGCGGCACTGGATGCACTTGGAGGCGTCCCTCTCGATGGAGGGGGAAGAAAGGTCGGGCTCGTAGCTGTTCACGGCGCCCTCGAAGGGGATGTCGCGCACGCCCAGGTTCTCGGCCAGGGTCTGCAGCTCGCAGTTCTTATTGCGCACGCAGGTGAGGCACTTGCGGTCGTGGGCGGAAAGGATCAGCTCCAGGTTGACCTTCCTGGCCTCGCGCACGGCGGCGGTGTTGGTGCGGACCTTCATACCCTCGGAAACGGGCATCACGCAGGCGGCGCTCAGCGCCCTGGCGCCGGTATCCACCACGCACATGCGGCAGGCGCCGATCTGGTTCACGTCCTTCAGGTAGCACAGGGTGGGAATATGGATCCCGGCAAGACGGGCCGCTTCCAACACGGTGGAACCGGCGGGAGCCTGCACCTGGACGCCGTCGATCGTCAAATTGACCATATCCATCTGTCTGACTCAACTCCTCTTGTAATTCATCCTATTTGCGGGAGATCGCGTTGAAGCGGCACTTCTCCATGCAGGAACCGCACTTGATGCACTTGTTGGGATCGATGCTGAAGGTCTTGCGCAGCTCGCCGGTGATGGCGCCCACGGGGCAGACCTTGGAGCACAGGGAGCAGCCCTTGCACAGCGCGGGGTCGATGGTGTAGCGGAGCAGCTTCTTGCAGTGGCCGGCGGGGCAGCGCTTCTCGTAGATGTGCGCCTCGTACTCGTCGCGGAAGTACTGCAGGGTGGAAAGGACGGGGTTGGGCGCGGTCTGGCCCAGGCCGCACAGAGCGGTCGCCTTGATGTTCTTGGCCAGGGTCTCCAGCTTCTCGATGTCGCCCGGCTCGCCCTTGCCCTCGGTGATGCGCTCCAGGATCTCCAGCATGCGCCGGGTGCCGATACGGCAGGGCGTGCACTTGCCGCAGCTCTCGTCCACGGTGAAGTCGAGGAAGAACCTGGCGATATCCACCATGCAGTTGTCCTCGTCCATGACGATCATGCCGCCGGAACCCATCATGGAGCCGATGGCGATCAGGGAGTCATAGTCGATGGAGACGTCCAGCAGGGACGCGGGGATGCAGCCGCCGGAAGGACCGCCGGTCTGCGCGGCCTTGAACTTCTTGCCGTTGGGGATGCCGCCGCCGATGTCGTAGATGATCTCGCGCAGCGTGGTGCCCATGGGGATCTCCACCAGGCCGGTGTTGTTGATCTTGCCGCCCAGGGCGAACACCTTGGTGCCCTTGGACTTCTCGGTGCCCATGGAGGCGAACCAGTCGGCGCCCTTCAGGATGATCTGGGCGACGTTGGCGTAGGTCTCCACGTTGTTGAGGATGGTGGGCTTTTCAAACAGGCCCTTGTTGGCCGGGAACGGAGGACGGGGACGCGGCTCGCCGCGCTTGCCCTCGATGGAGTTCATCAGGGCGGTCTCCTCGCCGCAGACGAACGCGCCGGCGCCTAAGCGGATGTCCAGGTCGAAGCTGAAGTCGGTGCCGAAGATGTTCTTGCCCAGCAGGCCGTACTCGCGGGCCTGGCCGATGGCGATCTGCAGGCGCTTGACGGCGATGGGGTACTCGGCGCGGACGTAGATGTAACCCTGGTCGGAACCGATGGCGTAGGCGGCGATGGCCATGGCCTCGATCACGGCGTGGGGGTCGCCCTCCAGCACGGAGCGGTCCATGAACGCGCCGGGGTCGCCCTCATCGGCGTTGCAGCAGACGAACTTCTTGTCGCCCACGGCGTTCCTGGCGAACTGCCACTTGGTGCCCGTGGGGAAGCCTGCGCCGCCGCGGCCGCGCAGGCCGGAGGCCTTGATGACGTCGATGACTTCCTGCGGGGTCATCTCGGTGAGCACCTTGCCCAGGGCGCGGTAGCCGTCGAAGGCGATGTACTCGTCGATGTTCTCGGGGTCGATCACGCCGCAGTTGCGCAGCGCGACGCGCTTTTGCTTCTTATAGAAGTCCACTTCGTCCAGGGACTTGGTGGTGGTCTCGTCCTCGATGGCCTCGGAGCAGAGCAGGCGGCGCACGATGCGGCCCTTGAGCAGATGCTCGTTGACGATCTCTTCCACGTTCTCGGGACGGATGCGGGAATAGAACGCGCCTTCGGGGTAGACGATCACGATGGGGCCCATGGCGCACAGGCCGAAGCAGCCGGTGCGCACGACCTTGACCTCGTTTTCCAGACCGGCCTTGGCGATGTCCTCCTCAAAGAGGCGGATCAGCTCGGCCGAGCCGGAGGACGAACAGCCTGTGCCGCCGCAGACCAGAACGTGCGAGCGAAACAAATCCATGTTGACTTTCCTCCTAAAATCTGTTGTTCGGCGCCCCTTGTGCCATATCTTACGGGCGGAGCGCTTTTATTTTTTGGGAGTGGCTTACTTCTTGTAGTTGCCGATGGTGTACTCGGAAACGACCTGGCCGTTGACGATGTGATCGTTGACGACCTTGGAGGCCTTTTCCGCGGTCATCTTCACGTAGGTGACCTTCTCCTGACCGGGCATATACACCTCGACCAGGGGCTCCAGCTCGCACATGCCGATGCAGCCGGTCTGGGACACGTTCACGTCCTGCAGGTTGCGCTTCTTGATCTCCTCCACGAACTTCATCATCACGGGGCGGGCGCCGGCGGCGATGCCGCAGGTGGCCATGCCCACGACGATGCGGGTGCCGTGGCGGTCGTGACGCATGTTGACGCCCTCCAAAGTCCTCTGACGGATGGCAGCCAATTCTTCCAGGGATTTCATCTTACATACCTCCATGCAGTGATTCGATACCTTCGGTCAAGTTCTCTTGCATCCAGGCGCCCACCTCCGGCAGGTCCAGCGGCACGTCGGGACCCAAGACCTGGCGCACCTCGCGGGTGTCGAATGTGTAGCTGTTCCCGTCCACGGTCACGTCCAGCCGCACGTCCATCGCGGGGTTGGCCTGGACCAGCAGCAGCACGGTCCCGGCCAGGTCGCCCATGGGCATGCGGTCGATGCTGTCCAGCACGAACACGGCCTCGATGGTCGTCCCCTCCCCCTTGCGGGTGTCCAGGCGGAAACTGCCCCCGGTCAGAAGGGCGTTCTCCTTGAACATGGGGATGCCCAGCCCGACCTTGCGCGTGGTCCGGGTGGTGGTGAAGGGAGATTCGACTCTCTTGGCAAATTCCTCGTCCATGCCGCAGCCGTCGTCCTTGATGGCGATGCGCAGCGTGTTCTTTGCCTTGTCCTCCTCCACCTCGATCCAGATGAGGCTCGCGCCTGCCTTTACGCAGTTCTGGGCCAGGTCCATGATGTGCAGGGAAAGCTCGCGCATTGGATGCTCACTTCCTTCAAATGAAACGGGTGTCCGGCCGTCAATACTTGGCCAGGATGCCCTCCACCTCGTCGGGCTTCAAGCGCCCATAGACCTCGTCGCCGATCATCATGACGGGCGCCAGGCCGCACGCGCCCAGGCAGCGGGTGGCGTTGAGCGTGAACTTGCCGTCCTCGGTGGTCTTGCCGACGGGGCAGTGCAGGATCTCGGAGAGCTTGTCCAGCACCGCCTGAGAGCCCTTGACGTAGCAGGCCGTGCCCAGGCAGACGCCGATAACGTGCTCGCCCTGGGGCTCCAGCACGAACTGGGCGTAGAACGTGGCTACGCCGTAGACCTCGCTCAAGGTGATGTTCAGCTCATCGGCGATGAACTGCTGCACCTCGATGGGCAGGTATCCGAAGATCTCCTGCGCGTTCTGCATGATGGGCATCAGCGCGCCCGGCATGCCCTTCTTGTCGTCGATGACGGCTTGAAGCTGTTGAAACTTTTCCTTGTCCTTACCGTTGCGGTCAATAGGCATGGATTTTCGACCCCCTTTTGATCAGTGTCCTGAAACCTTCGCGGTTATCACATACCATACCGTCATAATCTTATCACATCTTCGCGGATTTTGCACCCACCAAAGTCAATTTTTCTTTGGACTTTTTGATGGAAGTTCGTGTAAAGTTTCACAATGTGGTCGCCTCCCTGCCAGCGGGCCTGCTTCCTTCCATTTTTACGGGCCTTTTCGCCGCTCTATCCCTCGTTTTTCACCCGATCTTCGGTTTTTGAATGTAAAATGTTCGTCGTCGCTTACTTATGCCCGCCGCTCCACATATAGAAAGACGCGGCGGCGGGCCTGTATTTCGTCCGCCGCCGCGTCTTACTTCGCGGTGGTATTGTGGCTTTTATTCCCCTTCGCCGGTCTGCGGGGCGTCCAAAACGCTCTCGTCCAGCTTGCCCACGCTCTCGCCTAATGTGGAGCGGATCTCGTCCGTCACCTGCGCGATGCGTGCCCGGGCCTCCAGGCCCATGTTCTCGTAAGCGCCGTTCTTAAAGCGGTTGACGGGCATGATCTCGAAGTGGTACTTGCCCTCGATGGAGTAGCGCAGCACCCAGGTGGGCTGGTAGCTCACGTTTTCGTAGTAGGCCGTGCCGTTGTCGTAGTCCTTGACCAGCGTCACGTTGAGGATGGCGCCCGTCTCGCGGCCCGCCGCCTGCTGCTCGGCCAGCAGCGTTCCCAGCGAGTAGGCCACCAGCGTCTTGCGGCCATCCTTGCCCTGCAATTCCTCCAGCGGCTGCATCGCCGTGGGATGGGAGCCCAGGATCACGTCCACGCCCGCGTCGGCCAGCTTCTGCGCCCAGGACTTCTGCTCATCGGACACGTCCTTGCTGTCCGCGCTGCCCCAGTTGACCACGGCGACCACGAAGTCCACGGGGCTCTCCTCCGCGGCCAGGGCGTTCATGTCGTTCTGCAGCGTGGTGTCGTCCAGGTACTTGACCACGTCCCGCGCGCCGTCCGGCGTCTGGTCGGTGGTGAGCGTGTAGCTCAGGACCGCCACGCGCAGGTCCTGCCCCTCCAAAATGAGGGGGTGCAGGTAGTCCGCGCCGCTTGCGTACACGCCCGCACAGTCAAGCCCGCTGTCGGCCAGCAGGCCCGCCGTCTCCGTCGCGCCTTCCACACCTTGGTCCAGGCTGCGCTCGCAGGCCAAGCCCAGCACGTCCACGCCGGCGGCGGAGAGGGAATCCAGCAGCTGCGTGGGCGCTGCGGAGGCGCCCAGGTCGTCGCCGTCGCTGATGCCGCAGCCCAGCGGGGCGATCACGCAGTCCTGCATCTGCAGGTAGGGCTCGATGCGGGCGAACATCTCGGCGTAGTCATAGCCGCTGCCATCCCGCGCCGCCTTGATGAGGAAGTCGCCCGAGGCGATGTTGCCGGTGAGGCCCAGCGTCATGCGCCTCTGTCCCGTGAGCGCGGGCGTCTCCGGCGTGGGCTCCTGCGAGGGGGCCTGCGTCGCGGGTGTTTCCGGCGTGGGCGCTTCCGGCGTGGTGGTTTGCGTCTGCAGCGCCTGACTCTCCTGCTCCGTCTGCTGTGTGCCGCGGGGCCTGGTCAGCCCGGCGGCCAGGAAATACACGCTCAGCGCGATCACCAGCAGCGCCAAGAGCGTCAGCAGGATCCGGCCCCAGTTGGGCCGCCTCTTTCGCTTGTTCCTTCTGGTATATAACATATTCTGCACCTTTCCTTCTGCGCGGGCGGTCAAGGATGCGCCCGGCTTCTCGCTCGCCGCAGGGCCCGCTCGCTGCGTTCGGTTTTTGGCTGAAATTCTCTAAAAATGGACCCATTTTGGCTATTATGCGATTATTGTAGCACATATACGCTCCTTTTGCAAACGATCCGCGGAAATGTCGGTATGTCGCACAAAAAACAGGCGGTTTTTTTGCGCAAAGAAACCCGCCTGTCTTGATAACGATTTTTCTTTTGTTTTTAGTCCTGCGGCCGCACGTGCACGTCCAGCTGCTCGTAGGGGATGTGGATGCCGCCCCTGGCGAAGTCGCGCTTGATCTCCTCCAGGAGGGCGAAGTTCAGCGTCCAGTAGTCCGCGCTCTTGACCCAGACGCGCAGGGTGATGGTGACCGAGCTGTCCTTAAGGCCCGTCATGCGCACAAAGGGCGCGTCCGGCTCTGTCAAAATCAGGTCCTCGTGGCGGGACAGGGCGTTCTTCACGATGGAGACGGCCGTCTCCGGGTCGTCCTCGTAGGCGATGGAAAAGTCCATGTCCAGCCGCCTGTTCTCCTCCAGGGAGTAGTTGACGATCTTGGCGTTTAACACCGTGCTGTTGGGCAGGGTGATGTGGCGGTTATCGAACGTCTTTAGGGTGGTGAACATAAGGCCGATCTCCGTCACCACGCCCATGCCGCCGTCGATCTCCACCACGTTGCCCACGTGGATGTGGCCGTTGAACAGGATCAGCACGCCCGCCGCGAAGCTGGAGAGCGAATCCTTCAGCGCCAGGCCCACGGCCACGCCCGCAGCGCCGATGGCCGTGATGAGCGAGGCGGTGGGGATGCCCAGCACCTGCATGACCACGAGCGCCAGCACCGTGTAGCAGAGTATGCGCAGGGTGGACAGAAGGATGGTGTGCACCGTCACGTCCAGGCGGCTCTTGGCCAGGCCGCGCTTGGTCACGCGCAGGAGCAGGTAGGTAAGCCCCACGCCCACCGCGATGATAAGCGCCGCCGAGAACGCCGTGCGCAGCATGGAGAAGGCCGCGTTGCCCAGCCGTGTCAGCAGCTCCGAAGAAAAGTCGATGCCCATAGGAAAACAACTCCCCCTTCTTTTTTGTCGGCTCCTGAAGGTTTTTGTCCGTTTCCATAACCATAGCAAAGGGCGAGGCGGTCTGTCAAGCCTTTTTTCGGGGGAAAAACCTTGTAACCGGGCAGGATTTCCTATATAATTGAAGGGAAGGGTGTTCCCTTAACAAAAGGAAGGGAACGCAGCGCCGCCGTCCGGCGTTTGATAAGCGCGGCATCTTCAAACGCATGAAACCGCCGGGCCGCGCGGGAAAGGAGCAGCGCCATGATCTCATCGGAAAACCGAAGGCTACTTATGGGCATTCTCTCCTATTTCGGCCCGCTGGTGCTCATCCCCGTCTTTCTTGGCCGGGACGACGAGCTTTTGCGCTTCCACGCCAACCAGGGGCTGATCCTCTTTCTGGCCTTCGCCGTGCTGTTCGCGCTGCTGTACCTGATCCCCTTCGCGGGGCCCGTGCTGTTCTGCTTAGGGTCGCTGGCCATCCTGCTGCTGGACGTGCTGGGCATCTTCTCGGTGTGCGGCGGCTCGCTCAAGCCCCTGCCGCTGCTGGCCAAGCTCCCCTTCCGGCTGCTGAAATGAGCCGAGCGGGATGACTGCAACACGATAGATTTTAAGCGCGGAGCCGGGGCCGATCGTCCCGCCCCGCGCCTTTCTTTTCCGCCCTTTGGAACGCCGCGGCCGGGTGATGGATTTTTTCCCGCCCCGGGTGTATAATGCAGCTGCGGGCCTCCTGCCCGCTCACAGAACCACTCCACACCACACAAGATAAGGGAGGTATTTCCCCATGCGTTTTCTTCCCCGATATTCCAAGCCCTTCGACCTGATGGGCTACGGCGAGGTGATGCTCCGCCTGACCCCGCCGGACAAGGACCGCATCGCCCTGTCCGACTCCTTTGAAAAGACCGCGGGCGGCTCGGAGCTGAACGTCTGCTGCGGCGCGTCCGCGCTGGGGCTGCGCTCCGGCATCATCACCGCCCTGCCGGACAACGCCTTGGGCCAGTTCGTCAAGAACCGCATCCGCTTTGCGGGCGTGAGCGACGATCACCTGCTCCTGTCAAACGCGGACGGCGCGCGGCTGGGCGTCTACTATTACGAGATGGGCGCCTATCCCCGTAAGTCCTCCGTGCTCTACGACCGGGCGGGCTCCGCCTTCTGCTCGATGCGCTTAGAGGACATCCCCGGCCTTCCCTTTGGGCAGACCCGCGCCTTCCATGTCAGCGGCATCACGCCCGCCCTGGGGCAGGTCCCCCTGCAGACCACGCTGGCCCTGCTCAAGGGCTTTAAGGAAGCCGGGGCCGCCATCTCCTTCGACGTCAACTACCGCGCGGCCCTCTGGGACGAGGAGACCGCCTACAAGACCGTCTGCGGCATACTGCCCCTGGTGGACGTGCTGTTCATCTCCGAGGAGACCTCCCGCCGGATGATGCGCCGCAGCGGCAGCGCGGAGGAGATCGCCCGCGGCTACCACGAGCAGTTCGGCTGCAGCGTGGTGGCCATGACCATGCGGCACGTGACCTCCCCCACCCGCCATTCCTGGGACTCCATGATCTTCGACGCCGAAAGCGGCCGTTTCTACCGCGAGGCGCCCTATGAGAACATCGAGGTGGTGGACCGCATCGGCAGCGGCGACGCCTACCTCTCCGGCGTGCTGTCCGCCCTTCTGCTGGACCTGGGGCCGGAAAAGGCCCTAAAGACCGGCAACGCGATGGCCGCCATCAAGAACACGGTGATGGGCGATATGCCCTCCAGCGACTGGAAAGAGATCGACTCCACCATCGCCGCCCACGAAGGCCAGCTGCAAAGCGAGATGAACCGATGAGCGCGCAGATCAGGGCCCTGGTGTTCGACCTGGACGGCACGCTGCTCGACACGCTGGAAGACCTGTGGGCGGGCGTGAACTTCGCCCTGCGGGAGGGCGGCTTCCCCGAGCGGAGCCTCATGGAGATCCGCGCGCGCATCGGCAACGGGGCGCGGATGCTGGTAAAGCGCAGCCTGCCCGAGGGCGTGGACGAGGCAACGGTGGACAGGGTGCAGGCCGTCTACCGCGGCTACTACGCCGAACACCTCATCGACCGCACCCGCCCCTATCCCGGCATCCTGCCTCTCTTGGAAGAACTGCAGGCGCGGGGCGTCGGCATGGCCGTCAATTCCAACAAGCACAAGGAGGCCACCGACCGCCTGGCCGAGGCCTTCCTGCGGCCCTACATCTCCGTGGTGGTGGGCGAAGGCGGCGGGCTTGCCAAGAAGCCCGCGCCGGACGGGGCGCTGCTGGCCCTGCGTCAGCTTGGCGTTTCCTCGGAAGAGGCCGCCTACGTAGGCGACTCGGAGGTGGACGTGGCCACGGCGCGCAACGCCGGCATGGCCTTCATCGGCTGCGCCTGGGGCCTGCGCGGGGAGGAAGCCCTGCGGCAGGCCCCAGGCGCGCGGATCGTACTACAAGAGCCGCTGGAGCTGCTGCGCCTGCCGGGCCTCCTCGACCTGCGGTAAACCCTTAAAAGGCCAAAAGGGCCGCGTTTCTCTTATATGGAAACGCGGCCCTTTTTGGTGTGTCATGACCTGCCCGACAAACGGATGAAGGGGGACTTTACTCCTCCTCTTCCTCCTCGGGCAGCTCGGCGTTGTGGTACACCTCGTTCACGTCGTCGGACTCGTCCAGCAGCTCCAGGATCTTGAGCAGGTTCTCCAGATCCTCGCCCTGGGGCGCGACGGTGTTCTGGGGGATGTTCTCCACCTCCGCGGAAACGAAGGTATACTTGCCCTCCAGCGCCTCGCGCACCTTGGTCAGCTCGTTGGGGTCGGTGGTGATCTCGAACACGCCGTCGTTCAGCTGCACGTCCATGGCGCCCGCGTCCAGTGCGTCCATCATCACCTCGTCCTCGTCCAGGCCCTCTGCGTCCACCACGATCATGCCGCGGCGGTCGAACATCCAGCCCACGCAGCCGGTGGCGCCTAAGGAACCGCCGAACTTCTCGAAGGCGTGGCGCACGTCGCTGGCGGTGCGGTTGCGGTTGTCGGTGATGCACTCCACGATGATCGCGGCGCCCGCGGGGCCGTAGCCCTCGTAGCTGATCTCCACGTAGTTGGCGCCTTCGCCTTCGCCGGCGGCCTTCTTGATGGAGCGCTGGATATTCTCGTTGGGCATGTTGTTGGCCTTCGCCTTGGCGATCACGTCGCGCAGCTTGCCGTTGGAGCTGGGGTCAGCTCCGCCGTCGCGCACGGCGATGGCGATCTCGCGGCCGATCTTGGTGAAGATCTTGCCCCTGGCGGCGTCCGCCTTGCCCTTTTTATGCTTGATGTTTGCCCATTTGGAATGTCCGGACATAACTTCTCCCTCCCGGATAACTATTACCGAAAGAGTATAGCATAATGCAAGCATTTGCGTAAAGACAGTATTTGTTAAGCCTGCTGATTTTCTTGGGAGGTCCTCTCCTTTCTCTTAGCCTAAAGAGGGCCTAAAATAAGAACTTGTTCGTCCCCCTTCTCGTTTTCTTATGTGTATCCCTTCATTCTCCTTTCGTCTCGTCGGGGATGAGGTTGAGCATATCGTCCACCTCCTCCACGTTCACGAAGGAGTCGGGCACGCTGCCCACGATCACGGTCTCGGCGATGGGCGCAAGGCTGGAGACCTGCACCTGCGAAGATCCCGTGGGGATCACGATGTTCATCGCGGCGGTCAGGCGCATGTAGATGCGGTGCCGTGTCTGGTTGATGCCCGCGGAGGTGAACTCCGTCAAGAACTCCGTGGAGACCGAGCCCGCAGGCACCACCCGCGCCAGCATCGTGGGCCCGCGGCCGGCCAGCAGCGGGTTGCCCGTGGCGGTGCCTAAGGAGATGCGCACCGGCTGCAGCTCCATATCCTGTATGTACCTCTGGGCGGAGAGCGAGACGGCGGTGGCCAGGCGGTTCATGGCCACGATGTTGGCCTTGAGCATGGTCACGTTCCCCTGCTCGTCCACGAAGGGCTGCACCAGGTCCTCGTAGCGGATGTCCGCCAGGTTCTGCTGCACCGCGCCGCTGATGGCGTCCAGCGCGATGGCGCGCACGCGGGCCTCCGCCATGGAGAGCACGATGGGCCGCACGTTCCTCTCCGTGACGAAATAGGCCGCCGCAAGGCAGGCTCCCAGAAAAATGAGCAGCGCCCAGGGCCAGCGCCTTTTCTTGGTCCTCTCCGCTTTGTTTTTCATCTTTCCACGCCCCTTTGCAGCCATTGGCTCCCCTTCCGCTTTCTTATGCGCCGTTTGCAGGGAAGATGAAAGGCGGCGCAGAATTTATACATTTAAAGGATCAAATGCGTATCCGAATGGAAGGGCGGAACGCGGACGTTTTTCCTTCCATCCGTACTCGATAAGGGAGGCTCCCCATGACCGGTAAGCAGACTGAACACAGGAGAAAAAAGCGCGTTTCCCTGTTCCGACCGCGCGAAAAGCAGCCCAACTTCTTTGCGTCCGTGGCCGTGGACGCCGTGGCGCTGGTGCTGGTTTTGTGTTTGGTCCTGGGCGCGTGCGGCTTCGGCCTCGTGATGGGCATCGCGAAGGGCTATTACGACACCACGCCATACCTGGACCTGGAGCAGATGGAGGAGCAGGACCTGACCTCCTTCATCTACGACATGAACGGCAAACTCATCACCGACTACAAGGGCAGCGAGAACCGCATCTGGGCCAGCTTCGACGAGATCCCCGAGCAGCTGTACATGGCCTTCGTCTGCGTGGAGGACGCCCGTTTCTTCACCCACAACGGCATAGACTTAAAGCGCATCGTAGGCGCCTTCGTGTCCAACCTGCGCAACGAGAGCGTGCAGGGCGGCTCCACCATCACCCAGCAGCTCATCAAGACCCGCCTGCTCACCTTGGAGCAGTCCTACAAGCGCAAAATTCAGGAGGCCTACATGGCCATAGAGCTGGAGAGGACCACCTCCAAGGAGCAGATTTTGGAATGGTATCTGAACACCATCCCCTTGGGCGAGTCCAACTACGGCATCAAGGCCGCCGCCAAGGACTACTTCGATAAGGACCTGAGCGAGCTGACCTTGCGCGAGTGCGCCACGCTGGCCGGCATCACCCGCAACCCCACGCGCTACAATCCCCGCCGCAACTACTACGGCGCGGGCGACCCCAAGAACACCAAGGACCGCACCGACTACGTGCTGCGCACCATGTACGAGAACAACGCCATCACCCGCGAGGAATACATGGACGCGCTGAACGACACGCTGGTCGTGGTGGAAAAGTCCAAGGTCAACGAGCTGTACGACATGCCCGCCGCCGTGGAGACCGTGCTGGCCGACGCCACGGAGGCGCTGCTGGAGCTGCGCGGGCTGGACGACACCGCCGCCAACCGCAAGATCGTGCGCAACGAGATCCAGACCGGCGGCTACTCCATCTACTCCACCATAGACCCGGAGGTGCAGGACATCGTGGAGCAGACGGTGTACAACTGGGAGTATTACCCCGCCCTGCAGGACGAGTCCAAGGGCATCGTGCGCACCCAGAACGCCGACGGCACCATCGTGGAGACCATACAGCCCCAGTGCGCCGTGACCATCTTCGACTACCACACGGGCGAGCTGCGCGCCATCGTGGGCTCCCGCACGCCGCCCACGCAGTTTTTGGAGCTCAACCGCGCGCGCGTTTCCACCATGCCGGTGGGCTCCTCCATCAAGCCCATCGCCGTATACGGCCCCGCGCTGGATCTAGGCTATTCCCCCGCCACGGTGGTCTCCAACATGCCCCTTCCCATCGAGGGCTGGGGCACCGCCAAGGGCTATCCCTCCAACTCCTCCTCGTCCACCTACCGCGGCATGCTCACGCTGCGCAGGGGCATGCGCTCCTCGCTCAACATCGTGGCGGCCCACACGCTGCTGGACCTGGTGGGCATCGACGAGTCCGTCTCCTACCTGAAGGCCCTGGGCATCGAGGACAGCATGATCAACGCCGACGGCGCGGGCCTGGCCCTGGGTTCCTCTGGCATCCCCACGCTGCAGATGGCGGCGGCCTTCGGGGCCATCGCCAACAAGGGCGTGTACCAGAAGCCCATCTCCTTCACCCGCATCGTGGACGCCCAGGGCAACGAGATACTCAACATGAAGGCCAACCAGGCGCTGGAGACCCGGCAGGCCTTCAAGCCCGGCACCGCCTACATGCTGGTGGATATGCTGGAGGACGCCGTCAACTACGGCACCGGCACCTCTGCCCAGATCAGCGGCATGACCGTGGGCGGCAAGACCGGCACGCACTCCGATTACAAGTCCGTGTTCTTCACTGGCATCACGCCCTACTATTCGGGCGCGGTGTGGGTTGGGCACGACCTGTTTGAATCCCTCTACCGCGGGGCCACCGGCGGCAAGGACGCCGCGCCCCTGTGGAAGGCCATCATGGAGGAGATCCACACCCACTACGAGCTGGAAGACAAGCCCATCATCGAGGACGACCCGGAATCCTTGGGCCTGGTGCGCGCCACGGTCTGCTCCCTCTCCGGCAAGCTGGCCACCGACGCCTGCCGCGCCGACGAGGACTTTAAGCCCGTCACCGACTGGTTCCACGAGGGCACCGTGCCCACGGAAAGCTGCAAGTTGCACTCCAGCGACAGCATCTGCACGGCCTCCGGCAAGCTGGCCACCGCCTACTGCCCGGCGGAGTACGTGGTCAGCAGCGCGGTGCAGCTCATCCCTGCCAGCTGGGGCGTGGAGGCGCTGAGCGAGGAGACGTTCTACAAGCTCTTCCCCCACGGCGTCATCACCTACGCGGACGTTTCCGGCCCCACCGACGGCACCATGGGCGGCGAGGAGGACTTCTACGGCGAGGACGGCTTCTTGAGCGACACCGCCTCCGACTACTGCGACGTGCATACGCCCTACGGCAGCTACCCCGGCGCGGGCTTCGCCCCCGGCACGGACACCGACCCCAACACGAGCACCGATCCCGGCACGAGCACCGATCCCAACACGCCGCCCGAGGAAGGCGGTCTCGACCACGCGGTGGGCTGACGGGCCCCAAACACACTTGAAACAATAAGAGCCTCGGCGGCGCATTCCCGCCGGGGCCCCTGTTTGCATCCATATAAGAGCGAAAGCGAGGTCACGCGCATGCGCACGGAGAGCGGCTATCCCTGTTTGCGGCAGGACTTTGATCCCCGCCGGATGGAGCTTCTGGCCACCTGCGTGCCCGGGCTGGAAAAGCTGCTCTCCGCCCGGCTGCGGCAGCTGTTCCCCGAAGCCGGGGAAATGCAGGAGGAGCGCGGGCGGCTGCACTTTGCCTTGACGGGCGACATCCCCTCCCTATACGCGCTGGACCTAGCCGACAACCTCTACCTGCGCCTGTGGGAGGGGCCCATCGGCCCCCATAAGGCGGACCTGGACGCCTTCCGCATCTCGCTCCGCCGCCTGCCCCTGTCCCGCTTCGGCGCGGCGCTGGAGATAAGGCCGGCCTCCCGCTGGCGCATCGCCGTCAGCGCCGCCCGCAGCGGCAAGCACAGCTATTCCCGCTTTGACGTGGCCAATGCCGCGCTGGAGGCCCTCTGCGAGCGGCCCTGCTTTCTGCCGGGAGACGGGGAGGAACACGACCTGAGCCTGCGCGTGGACGTGAAGGACGAGAAGGCGCTGCTCTCCCTCAAGCTCACGGGCGCTGCCTTCCGCTTCCGCGGCGAGGAGCGCGCCTTCTCCGCCGGGGCGATCCGGCCCACCGTCGCCGCCGCGCTGGTGTGGCTCACCCATCCCGCGGCCGGAGACGTGTTCCTCGACCCCTTCTGCGGCTCCGGCACCATCGCCGCCGAGCGGGCCCGCTTCCCCGTCCGGCGCATACTGGCCTCCGACATCTCCCCGCAAGCCGTCGCCGCCGCCCGGCGGAACCTGCCGCCCGGCGCCGTGCTGCTGACTGCGGACGCCCGCAGCCTCCCCCACCGCGACCACAGCGTGGACGCCCTCGCCACCAACCTGCCCTGGGACGTGCAGATCCAGGTGGACGACCTGCTGGCGCTGTACACGGACTTCCTCCGCGAGGCCGCCCGCGTGCTAAAGTGCGGCGGCGCGCTCACCCTGCTCACGGACAAGCACGAGGCGCTGCTGTCCGCCTGCCGCTTGACCGGCTGGACGCCCCGCGCGCAGGCCCAGCTGAGCCTGCACGGCCTCCACCCCGCGATCTACACCCTCACCCGTTGACATATCTTTCCGTTTCCTGTCCCGTTCCAGCATGAATCCTAGACCATTCGTTCAACATTTTAAACATCTTTCTTTATTGGATAATCATTGGATAATCCTTTTGAAAGGCGGGGAATTATGTTCAACGACTATATGTGGCAGACGTACTTAAAAGCAGGCGGCAAGAACGTTGTCGAGCTTTTTGAGCGAAACTTGAACGGAAACCTGTCGCCGGAATACATAGAAGCCATTGGTGAATTTCGGTCAGCCTATTGCCCCGAAAGGAGGGCGATAAAAGAAACGGCCCAGCAGCTCAAAGACCTTTCCAAAGATTTGTCCGATCATTTCTTTCTCTTGGAAGATGGAGAATATACGATAAAATCTGCACTGGAATTTCTTTATAATGACATAAAGGGAGAGGAAAATCTCTCTGCAAGAGAAGTATTCGCGCGCTTTTCCGATTCCATTGAGTATATCACAACTTCTTTAGCTGTTGAATTGCCGGATCTATTCACGCCATACTATTTCAAATACAATTATACTATTCTGGAAAAGATCGCTCAGGAATTTGACATCGAATTGCCGTCCATGCCGACCAAGCAAGATCATGAGGGCCGCTTCTATTTCTATGGGGAGATTTGCGGAGCATTTCTTGTTTTCAGGGAAAAGCACGGCCTTTCCTTCTGTGAAATGTGCGCCTTTCTCTATGACTTTGCCCCCAAATACATAGGCGGCCTGGACAGCTATATCATCAAAGACTTGCCCGAACCGAAAAGCGCATTTTTCATTGGGGGTTCCAAAGGGGACAAATTCCTTTCTAACGATCCTGATGCCATTACCTGTTGGCAGTGCAGCCCGGACACGCGCGCCGGAGATATGATCGTCATGTATATGCGTTCCCCGGTGAGCGCAGTCGACTCTGTATGGCGCAGTGTCTCGATCGGTTTCAACGATCCATTTTTCTTTTATTACAGATGCACCTACATCGCCCGCCCGATCGTTATCCAGCAACTCCCCCAGAAACAGCTCCAAAAAGACGAGATTTTTAAAAATATGCCGATCGTCCGCAAAAATATGCAGGGCATCAACGGCGTGGAACTGATGCCACTTCAATACAACCATTTGGTGGAGCTGGCCGGAGCGGCAGTCCCAAAGCTCGATTTTATCATCGCAGACAGCGGCCAGGATTTTGCGCGTGAAAAGGATGTGGAGGATAAACTCATCAAGCCTCTGCTTGCAAAGCTTAGCTATTCGGAAGAAGACTATGTGCAGCAGCTCTATATAGAGATCGGCAATCACAACCACGCCCTGATCCCCGATTTCGTATTGCTGCCCGTGACCGCCAGAGGACACCAAACCGCTTTTGCACTGATCGAAGCAAAACGTAGTATCACCGGCCAAAAGGAATTGGAGGAAGTACAAATACAGGCAAGAAGTTATGCACGGCAGCTGAATGTGACCTATGCGGTCATCGCATCCAAGGAGAAAGTGTGGATTTATTCCTCAAACGATGATTTCTCAAAAGAGGTATTCAGCGCCGCTTGGGGAGAGTTGAACAACACCGACGCTTTTTCGCATTTGCGAAAGCTTATCGGAAAGAGATAGCTTCCTAAAACCTGTACATTTCTTCGCGCCCTGTCTATTTCACCGTTCCAAAACATTGATTGCAAAATGTTTAACTCGCTCTTGACTGCGCGCGGCCGGCTGGATATAATTTAGGGCAAGATCCCCCTTGGAGGAGGTACTTTCATGGACGAGCACATCCAAAGCCTCGACGGGCAGTGGCGGCTGTATCTGGCAGAGAACCGCAGCTGCGCATCCTTCACCGACGCGGTCAGGCAGGAGAGCGACCTGAAGACCCGCGGCCTTTCCCCCATCCCGGGCAGCGTGCCCGGCAACTTCGAGCTGGACATGCAGCGCGCCGGGCTGATCGAGGACCCCTTTTGGGGAATGAACCCCGCGAAGGTCCAGGAGCTGGAGAACCGGCACCTCTGGTACGCGCGCAGCTTCGACTATGCGGGAGATGCGCCAGACCAAGCCATTCTGCGCTTTGAGGGCATCGACACCTTCGCCGACATCTATTTGAACGGCCTTCACATCGGCGCGGCCGAGAACATGTTCGTCCGGCACGAATATAAGGCCGAGGGCATCCGCAGCGGCGTAAACGAGCTGCTGGTGCACATACGCCCGGCCTGCATCGAGGCGCGCAAATACCCCTTCGACCTGGATGTGAACGTCCACCAGCCGCACAACGCCGCCTCCCTTTCCATCCGCAAGGCCGCGCATTCCTTCGGCTGGGACATCATGCCGCGCTTCGTTTCGGCGGGGCTGTGGCGCGGCGTTTTCCTGTACGAGCAAAAGCGCGACTACATCCGCGGGCTCTATCTGCACACCGCCAGCGCCGATGAGAAACGCGCCGAGATCATCGGCACCTTCGACATCGAGATGAGCGGGGACTTAAGCCAGGATTACGCCTTGATCGTCGAGGGCGAATGCGGGGACAGCCGCTTTGCCTACCGGGCCGAGCGCCTCTGGCATGACCAGGGCGCCTTCCGCTTTGGCATCGATGCACCGCGCCTCTGGTGGCCGCGCGATATGGGGCAGCAGGCGCTCTACGCCGTCAAGGCGACGCTGCTCTATAAGGGCGCGGAGGTGGACAGCTATGCCTTCCAACTCGGCGTGCGCACCGTGCGCCTGGAAAGGACCGACCTCACCGACAAGGACGGCAGCGGCAAGTTCTTGTTTTATGTCAACGACGAGCCCGTGTTCATCCGCGGCACCAACTGGGTCCCGCTGGACGCCTTCCATTCCCGCGACGCCGAGCGTCTGCCGCGCGCCCTCGAACTGCTTTTGGAGAGCAACTGCAACGGCGTGCGCTGCTGGGGCGGCAACGTGTACGAGGACCACGCCTTCTTCGATTTCTGCGACCGGCACGGCATCCTGGTCTGGCAGGATTTTGCGATGGGCTGCGCCGCCTATCCCCAGGACGACGCCTTCGCCGCGCGTTTGAAGGCCGAGGCGGAATCGGTCGTTCGGAAGCTGCGCCAGCACCCCTCCCTTATGCTCTGGGCGGGCGACAACGAGTGCGACCAGTTCAACGCCTATCTCGTGGGCGCGCCCAAAAACCCGGATGGGAACCGCCTGACCCGCGTGGTGCTGCCGGAGGTGCTCTCCCGGCTGGACCCCTGGCGGCCCTATCTGCCCAGCTCCCCCTACATCAGCAGCGCCGCCTACGCTGCGGGCGACAGCAACCTGCTGCCGGAGAACCACCTCTGGGGCCCGCGCGACTACTTCAAGAGCGACTTCTACAAGAACACCTACGCCCACTTCGCCAGCGAGACCGGCTACCACGGCTGCCCCGCGCCCGCGTCCCTGCGCCGCTTCCTGAGCGCGGAGAAGCTCTGGCCCTGGCAGGGCAACAAGGAATGGCTGGCCCACGCCACCTGCATGGAGCCCGACCCCACGCCCGCCTCCACCTACGCCTACCGCATCCCGCTGATGGCCAACCAGGTGAAGGTGCTCTTCGGCGAGGAGCCGGACGCGCTCTCCCGCTTCGCGCTCATGAGCCAGCTCTCGCAGGCCGAGGCCGACAAGTACCTGATCGAGCACTTCCGCAGCGAAAAGTGGCGGCGGACCGGCATCATCTGGTGGAACCTGATCGACGGCTGGCCCCAGTTCTCCGACGCGGTGGTCGATTACTACTACACGAAGAAGGCAGCCTTCGGCTTCATCCGCCGCAGCCAGGAGCCCGTGTGCTTGATGATCCGCGAGCCGGAAGAGGGCATGCTCTCCCTGGCCGGGGCCAACGAGTACCTCTGCGACAAGGCGGTCCGCTACACCGTGACCGAGCTGTCCGCGCACAGGGTCGTCCTGCAGGGCGAGGCGCTTCTCAAGGCCAACCAGACCGTGACCGTGGCCGAGTTCCCCTATGAGGATGCACACCGCTTCTACCTGATCGAATGGGAGTGCGACGGCAAACAGTATAAGAACCACTACGCCGCCGGCGCTGTCCCCTACGACTTTGAGCGGTACTTGGAGCATCTCAAGGAGGGCGGCCTCCTCTCCCTGGAAGGCTTTGGCGAGGCCTGATACTTTCAGCAAACACAGGCGGGCCGCCGCGCTTCTTTAAGCGCGGCGGCCCGTTTATTTTGGGGGAGAAAAGCTAAAGCGCGTCCTTCCGATCGGACCGATGGAGAAAGGGGATCTATCGTTTTTGCGGTTTCATCAGAACGATGCTGTATATGCCTAAAAGCGTATATATGATAACAAGTCCGATCAGGCTTATTGTTTTATATCCGCTGAATGTCGTAAAGCAGTACGGCAGGGCGCATATATCGATAAAGCCATGCAGGATGATCGGCACCCACAGATTATTCGTCTTTTTGTATATCACACCAAAATACAAGCCCATCCCAACAGTTGAAATCACTTTAAATAAAATTACAAGCGGCTCCATGCCGATCACGCCGGGAATATGTCCCAATCCGAAAACGACCGAGGATACCCATATGGCAATGATCTCATGATGCTCCTTTTTGTGAAAAATTTTGTCAACAATGTTCAGGAACAAGCCTCTGACATACAGCTCCTCAATGACCGCTACACCAAGATAATATAAAACGCCTTCGATCAGGATTTTCCATACGCTCGGCTTATGATCAAAAGGTGCAAGCCCAATGATAAATGCAGCACAAGAAAAAACACCCGCTGCAACGCCCGCAGAAGCATACTTCTTTAATCCCTCAACCAACCCGGAAGCGTGAAGTCCAAGCGGCCAATCTTTTCCAAATGATTTAAGGACAAGCCATGCGAAAAGTCCTATGATCAGAAAGTTTACCAGCAGACTCATGACATACGGCGTCACATCGGATAAACTGCAATGTACAAACAATGCCGCAGGCAAGCCGGATATGTCCATGAAAGCTATGACCAATGTTAAAATCGTCATGACAGTTATTTGCTTTTTATTCATATTCTGATCCCTCAACTCCCGATTTATCGAACGTTTTTCCCGTCCAATGTCCACCATTGTACCACCGCCCGAACGCCTTGGCAACCGGGGGAACTGCGCTGTTTTTTTCTATCCCACAGATGCGCGCATCCTTTGATCTCCGGCAAACGCAGGCGGGCCGCCGCGCTTCAAAAAGCGCGGCGGCCCGTTCGATTTTGGGGAGAAAAGTTAAAGCGCGTCCTTCCGATCGGACCGATGGAGAAACGGGGATTTATCTGTGAATATGCATCCCGATTTGTTCAGTTCAATTCAAAAAGAACCTTCTCATAGTCTTTTACATAGTACCTGATATTTTTACGTCCCTTTTGAATGATCGTATGGCCTTCCGTCTCCAGCATTTCCTTTTGCGCTTTGATGCCGCCGGGATACTTTTCATTTAACTCCCCATTCGCTTTCAGCGTTCTCCAATAAGGCGTTTT
>CANQPP010000010.1 GCA_947625765.1 uncultured Clostridia bacterium | reverse complement strand
CTACCCATAAGGCCGGGGGCCCGCGCGCTGCGCGCGCGGGCCCCCGGCCTTATGGGTAGGCCCGTGGGGGCGGCCCTGCGGGCCGCCCCCACGGGCCTACCGCCGCCTCTCTCGTTGAAATAAAGAAGCTGCTTCTACTTGGCCTTCCTCCCGGTATTCTTCCTGCGTGTTCCGCATAAGCTCCCCTAAGAGAGGGGGTATCCTTATGCGCTTATCCGTGCGCGCCCGCTGGGCCGCGATCATGCTTGTCATTTCTTTCTTCCTGCCCAAGGCTGCCCTGGCCGCCCCGCTGGAGGCGGAGCTTCCCTTCGAGGCGGACGCCGCCAGCCTGCTCCTTCTGGAGGCGGGCACCGGCCAGGTGATCTTCGAGAAAAACGCGGACGAGCAGCGCCCCGTGGCCTCCATCACCAAGCTGATGACGATCCTGCTCATCCTGGAGATGGTGGACGAGGGCCGCCTCACGCTGGAAGAGCCGGTCACGGTCTCCCCGAACGCCGCGGGCATGGGCGGCTCCCAGGCCCTGCTGGACGCGGGCGGCGTGTACCCGTTGGAAACGCTTTTGCGCTCCCTGATCGTGGCCTCGGCCAACGACTCCGCCGTGGCGCTGGCGGAGCACGCCTTAGGCTCCGTGGACAGTTTCGTGGAGGCCATGAACCGCCGCGCCGCGGAGCTGGGTCTCTCCTCCACCCACTACTGCAACCCGACGGGCCTGCCCGCGGAGGGGCAATACACCACGGCCCGCGACGTGGCTGCGCTTTCCCTGGAGGTGATGCGCCACGAGCGCTTCTTTGAATACTCCACCGTCTGGATGGAGGATCTGACCCACAACTCCGGCCGCGTGACCTCCCTGGTCAACACCAACCGCCTCATCCGCTTCTACGAGGGCGCGGACGGCGTCAAGACCGGCTCCACGGACGAGGCGGGCTTCTGCGTCTCCGCCAGCGCCAAGCGGGGCGGCCTCCGCTTCGTGGCGGTGGTGCTGGGCGCCAAGAATGGCCGGCAGCGCTTCTCCATCGCCGGGGCGATGCTGGACCACGGCTTCGACCATTACGCCTACTCGAGCCTCGGCATGCAGGGCGATACGGCCGCCGAGGCCGTGCCCGTCAATCAAGCGGGCGGAGAAACGGTGGACCTGCTCCTCTCCCGGGACCTGCGTCTTCTCTGCCGCCGGGGCGAGGAAGGGCAGTACAGCGTCCGCTATGAATACGGCTCCCCTGCCGCGCCCATCTTAAAGGGGCAGGAGCTGGGGGAAGCCGTGGTCGAAAAGGGCGGAGAAGAAGTCCTGCGCGTGCCGCTCACCGCCTCCCGCGACGTGGCCGAAAAGGGCTTTCTCGTGGGGCTGCGCGCAGTCCTTCGTCTCTGGGTCTGCGGCCTTTGAGCAAAGATCGTCATTAACTTTACGTTTATTCCGAATAAACCCCTTTTCAAAACCACCCCTTATATGTTAAAATGAAGTTATAGGCGCATACCGTCTCACGTTTACAAACGAGGAGGATTCCCAATGAAAGACTATCAGGCAAAATACCTGCGGAACATCGCGCTCGTGGGGCACGGCGGCGAGGGGAAGACCACGCTGACGGAGGCTTTCCTGTATGCGAGCGGTACGATCGACCGCATGGGCAGGGTGGAGGACGGCTCCGCCACCACGGACTACGATCCGGAAGAAATCAAGCGCACCATCTCCATTTCTACGGCGGTCGCGCCTCTGGAATGGAATGATCATAAAATCACGCTGATCGATATTCCCGGCTACTTTGATTTCGTGGGCGAGATGGGCGGCCCCCTGTCCGTCGCGGACGCCGCTCTGGTGCTGGTTGGCGCCGTCAGCGGCGTGGCCGTGGGCACCGAGAAGGCCATGGCCGTCACCGGCGCCCGGCACATCCCCCGCGCCGTGGTCGTCAACTCCATGGACCGCGAGAATGCCAACTTCGACAAGGTGTTCGGCGAGCTGAAGGAGACCTTCCCCGGCGTGTCCTTCGCCCCCCTGATGCTGCCCATCATGGACAAGGGCGCCTTCGTGGGCTACACCATCACCACCACCGGCAAGAGCTACCAGTTCGCCGGCAAGAAGGGCGAGGTCAAGGAGGTCGAGACCTCCCAGGCCATGAAGGACCACATCGAGGAGCTGATGGAAGGCCTGGTCGAGGCCGCGGCCGGCGCGGACGACGAGCTGATGGAGAAGTTCTTCGAGGAGGGCACCCTCTCCGCCGAGGACATGCTCAAGGGCCTGGCCAAGGGCATCGCCGACGGCGACGTGACCCCCGTGTTCTGCTGCGCGGCGGCCCCCTGCCTGGGCGTTGCCAAGATTTTGGATTACATCGTGGACGTGTTCCCCTCCCCGGAGGCCAAAGGCGCGGCCGTGGGCAAGAACCCCAAGGACGATTCCGAGACCTCCAGGCCGCTGGATCCCTCCGCTCCCTTCTCCGCCCAGGTGTTCAAGACCCTGGCCGACCCCTTCGTGGGCAAGATCTCCCTGCTCAAGGTGTATTCCGGCACTCTGACCTCGGACACCGCCTTCGTCAACGCCAACAACGACAAGGCCGGCAAGGCCGGCGGCGTCTCCGTGATGCGCGGCAAGAAGCTCATCTCCGTGGATAAGCTGATCGCCGGCGACATCGGCGTGCTGACCAAGCTGCAGTTCACCGCCACGGGCGATACACTCTGCGCGCCCTCCGACCCCATCGTCTATCCCTTCCCCGAGTTCCCGCAGCCCTGCATCTCCATGGCCGTGTACGCCAAGAACAAGGGCGACGAGGATAAGATCTACTCCTCCCTCACCCGTCTGACCGAGGAGGACCCCTCCTTCACCATCGAGAAGGACCCCGTCACCACCGAGACCATCATCTCCGGCCAGGGCGAGATGCACCTGGACGTGCTGGTCAACAAGATGGCCTCCAAGTTCGGCGTCAGCTGCACCCTGCAGGATCCCAAGATCCCCTACCGCGAGACCATCAAGAAGTCCATCAAGGCGGAAGGCCGCCACAAGAAGCAGACCGGCGGCCACGGCCAGTTCGGCCACTGCTGGATCGAGTTCGAGCCCATCCTGGACGGCAGCGCCGAGTTCGAGTTCGTGGATAAGGTCGTGGGCGGTGTCGTGCCCCGCAACTTCATCCCCTCCGTGGAAAAGGGCCTGCGCGAGAACCTGCCCAAGGGCGTCATCGCCGGCTATCCGCTGGTGAACATCCGCGCCACGCTGTTCGACGGCTCCTACCACCCGGTGGACTCCTCCGAAATGGCCTTCAAGACCGCCGCTCGTCTGGCGCTCAAGAAGTGCGTGGACGCTTCCCCCTGCCTGCTGGAGCCCGTCTATAAGCTCGAGGTCACCGTGCCCGACGAGTACATGGGCGACGTGATCGGCGATATGAACCGCCGCCGCGGCCGCATCATGGGCATGGACCAGGTGGAAGGCGGCCAGAAGGTCACCGCCGAGGTCCCCCTCTCCGAGGTCTTCAAGTACGCCACCGACCTGCGCGCCATGACCCAGGCCCGCGGCTCCTTCGTCAAGGAGTTCGTGCGCTATGAGGAAGTGCCCGCCCAGGTGGCCGCCAAGATCATCGCCAACGCCCAGCTGGACGACGACGAGGAGTAAGCCCTGCAACACCCACACGCGCCGCGCGGATGAGACATCCGCGCGGCGATTCTTTTATCATCTATGGAGGGACCATGACCGCCTTTGAGACCACCTTCGACAGTGCGGCCCGGGACTACGACCGCAGCCGTCCCGAGTACGTGCGGGAAATCTATAAGGACATTTTCCGCTTTCAGCCGCTCGGCCCGGAAAGCCGGGCGCTGGAGATCGGCCTGGGCACCGGGAAGGCGTCGCGGCCCATTCTGGACACGGGCTGCCAGCTCGTCGGCCTCGAGCCGGGAGTAAACCTCGCCGCGCTGGCCCGGGAGCGCTTTCGGGGGTATAAAAATTTCTGCTTATTAAATCAGACGCTGCAGGCGTACGACGGGGCGGACGGCGCCTTCGACCTGGTGTTTGCGGCGACGGCGTTCCACTGGCTCCCGGAGGCATACGGGTACAAACGGGTCTTTGATCTACTGAAGCCCGGCGGCGCCTTCGCCCGCTTCGCCTACCACGCCGGGCCGGATCGGGGAAGGTCGGCGCTGGCGGAGGAGATACAGGCGCTCTACCGCAGGTACATGTGCGAGGAGAGCTACCCCGCGGAATTTGGCCGACAAGACGCGCAGCGGCTGGCGGAGAAGGCGGCCCTTTACGGCTTCACCGATCTACATTCCGCGCTGTACCACGCGGCGAAGGACTTTACCGCCGGGGAATACATGGCGCTCCTGCGGACCTACCCCGACCACTTGCGTCTGGATCCCGCCGACCGGCAGGGGCTGTTCGATGGTATCCGCGCCGCGATCGAGCGCCACGGCGGCACGCTGACCGTCCACTATGCGATGGACCTGGAGCTGGCCAGGCGGCCTCTCGCCTAAGCTCTCTCCCTGCGCAAGTTACCGACATGTTCTATATACAAAAAACGCTCCGGCGGGTTTGTCCTCGTCCGAAGCGTTTTTTCTGTGTTTGATTTTTCCCGTTGGATGGGAAACGGCGCTACTTCCCCAGCCGCTCCTCCAGCAGGGCGGCCAGCTCGGCGGCGATTCGCTCGGTCTTTTCCCCGTCGCGGCCCTCGACCATCACGCGGATGAGCGGCTCGGTGCCCGAGGGGCGCACAAGCACGCGGCCCTCGCCGTTCAGCCTCGTTTCCGCGTCCGCGACCGCCTGCACCAGCGCCCGATCGCTCTGGAAGAGCTGCTTCTTCTCCGGCTGCACGCGCACGTTCATGAGCACCTGGGGCAGCACCTCCATCTCCCCCGCCAGCGCGGACAGCGTCCGGCCGGATTCCTGCAGGGTGGAGAGCAGCTGCATCGCGGTCAGGATGCCGTCGCCGGTGGTATTGTGCTCCAAGAAGATCACGTGGCCGGACTGCTCGCCGCCCAGCACGCAGCCGGTCTCCAGCATGCGTTCCAGCACGTAGCGGTCGCCCACGGCGGTGCGCTCCATGCCGATGCCCTGCTTCTTGAGGGCCAGCTCCAGCCCCATGTTGCTCATCACCGTGGCCACCACGGCCCCGCCGGCCAGGCGGCCCTGCCTGTGCAGGTGCGCGCCGCAGGCGGCCAGCATGTGGTCGCCGTCCACGATGCCGCCCTTCTCGTCCACGGCGATCAGGCGGTCCGCGTCGCCGTCGAAGGCAAGGCCCAGGTCCGCGCCCAGCTCCTTCACGGCCGCGCACAGGGACTCCGGGTGCGTGGAGCCGCAGCGGTCGTTGATGTTAAGGCCGTCTGGCTCTGCGTGCAGGGCGGTCACGTCGGCCCCCAGCTCCCGGAACAGCGTGGGCGCGACGGCGCTGGCGGAGCCGTTGGCGCAGTCCAGCACCAGGCGCAGGCCGCGCAGGTCGAGGGACAGCTTGCCCTTCAACAGGTCGATGTACCTGCGCACGGCGTTGTCGTCCCGCTCCACACGGCCCAGCTCCCCGCCGATGGGCCGGGGCAGTTCCTCGCCGCTGCGGATGATGCGCTCGATCTCGTCCTCCAGCGCGTCGGAGAGCTTGTAGCCGTCCTTGTTGAAGAACTTGATGCCGTTGTCCGCGGCGGGGTTGTGGGAGGCGGAGATCATGACGCCCGCGTCCGCCTTGTAGTCGCGCACCAGCATGGCCACGGCGGGCGTGGTGATGACGCCCAGGTCGATGGCGCGCGCGCCCACGGAGCAGAGCCCCGCGATCAGCGCCGCGGAGAGCATGTCGCCGGAGGCGCGCGGGTCGCGGCCCACGACGACGGTGGGCCGATGGGCGCCGCTGGTCAGCACCTGCGCGCCCGCCTGGCCCAGCTTCAAGGCCAGCTCCACGCTCAGGTCCGCGTTGGCGACCCCGCGGACGCCGTCCGTTCCAAACATTCTTGCCACTGTGTCTCCATCCTCCATTTATTTGATGTGTTCAGCTGTCAATGGGCGGCCTCCGCCGCCTCCAGGTCCCGCACGGCCATGGACGCCGCCACCGCGCCGTCGCTGGCCGCGCAGACGATCTGCTTAAGGGGCTTTTGCCGTATATCGCCCGCCGCGTAGACCAGCGGCAGGCTGCAGCGGGTGTCCTCCCCCGCCAGAATATAGCCGTTTTTATCCGTGTCGAGCTGGCCCCGGACAAGGCCGCTGCCGGGCTGGGTCCCCACGGCCACGAACACGCCGCTCACGGGGAGCATCCTCTCCGCTCATCTTGTCGCGGTATGTAAGGCCCGTTACCGCATTCTCCCCTTCTATGGAAAGCGTCTGGGCGTTGTAAATAATCTTAACGTTGCTCGTCTGCTCCAGCCTCTCGGCGAGGGAGCACAGCGCGCGCAGCTTATCCCGGCGGTGGAGGAGCGTCACGGTTTTGGCGAAGCGGGAGAGGTACAGCGCGTCCTCCGCGGCGGTGTCCCCGCCGCCCACCACGGCCACGTCCTTTCCCCGGTAGAAGGCCCCGTCGCAGGTGGCGCAGTAGGAAACGCCCCGGCCGCGGAACGCCTCCTCGCCGGGCACGCCCAGGGCCTTAGGCGTGGCGCCCATGGCCAGGATCACGGCGCGGGCCTCGGTCACGCCGCCGGGGCCGTAGAGCCGCTTGATAGGGCCGTCCAGCTCCACACGCTCCACCGCCTCATAGCGGATCTCAAGCCCGAAGGCCTCCGCCTGGGCCTGCATGGCCGCGGACAGCTCCGGCCCGCCCACGCCGCCGGGGAAGCCGGGGTAGTTCTCCACCCGGTCGGTGGTGGCCTGCTGCCCGCCGGGGAAGCCGACCTCGAACAGGGCGCAGCTGCACCCGGCCCTGCGGGCGTATAGACCGGCGGTCAGGCCCGCGGGGCCGCCGCCGACGATGGCGATCTCAAGCATGCGCAGCGCATCTCCTTGCAGACTCATGTTGAAACTTCATGCGTTTTCCCGCAGCCATTCTTCCCATATTTCCGGCTTAAAGCCCACGCTGGCCCTGCGGCCGCAGCGCAGGATGGGGGTCTTGAGCAGGCGCTGGTCCTCGAAGAGGATGCCCCGCTGAAAGGAGATATCCTCGGAAAAGCGCAAGGGGCTCTCCTTGTAGGCGCGCCCGTCCTTCTCGATCATTGCATCCAGCCCCACCGCCGCCTCCACGGACTCGAACTCCCGGCAGGAGAGGGGCTTCTTTTGCAGGTCCACGACCTGCACGGCGATGCGCCGCTCCTTGAACCAGCGCTCGGCCTTCTGGCAGTCGAAGTTCTTCTTGCCCATGAACATCTGGATCGCGGCGGCCACGGCTTTTCGCCCCCCGTTCGTGTATATTCAAAGGGCTGCGCGGCCCGCGAAGACAGCCTGAAAAGCGGCTCCGGGCAGGCTTGCCTGCGTCACACGCCAACATCCGCTTAGTGCTGCTGCCTTCCGGCCCTGACACGGTTCACAGCATGGCGTTGTGCAGGTCCCGCCCTTCATCGTGCGCTCCCAGGCTGCCCGCGCCGGCGGCGCAGCCCTTGACCCGGCTTCCAGTATATCCAACTCAAGCGAAAAATGCAAGAAAATTTCCTGAAAAGGGACGGCCCTTCCGCTGTTTTTATCCGCTTTTTTCAGAAAATGCCCCGCTCGCGCTTTACGGAACGCCTTCCTCCTTTATTCATTAGAAGAAGGAGCCGTCCCACCGCGCCGCCTTCGCCGCTTTCACCCCGCGTTTTTCAGTATGGAAGCGCTTTGGTTTTCGGCCGTCTCGGCCCCCGCGCCGCCCCGGCACAGGACCCTTGCCACCAGCGCCGTGCGGTCGTCCGGCGTCCGCGCCCGCCTCTCCGCGCTCTCCACCAGCGCCCTGGCCGCCGCTTGGGGCTCCCGGGGCAGTGACAGGCCGATCTCCTTCTCCAGCCAGCCCGGCCCCTCGTCGCCCGCGTCCGCCACGCCGTCGGAGACCATCACCAGCACGTCGCCGTCCATGAGCTGCGTTTCCCCCTCGAACGGGGAGACCATCTCCACGATGCCCATGGGCAGCGCGCCGCCGCTTAAGCGGATCAGCTCCCGGCCCCGGCGGATGTAGCTCTGCGCGGCGCCGATCTTGCTGGAGCGCAGCCGCCCGGTGGTGAGGTCTATGAGGCTCAAGTCCATGGTGGCGAACATCTCGCCCTTTTCCCGCTTGAGCAGCAGGTCGTTGACGCCCAGCACCGCCGCCTGGGGCTCGAAGCCCGCGCAGAGGTAGTCCTCCAGCAGCTCCACCGCCGCCCGGGATTCCTCCGCCGCCCGCGCGCCCTGGCCCATGCCGTCGGAGATGGCCAGCATGTAGCTGTCGTCCGGCAGCTCCCGAAAGACGTGGTTGTCCCCGCAGGGCTCGCCCTCCTCCCCCGCCAGGCGGTACGCGCCCACCAGCAGCTGGAAGCGGCTGGCGGGACCTAAGAGCAGCTCGTCCTCCGGGCAGGTCCTGCCCGGCTGCAAGCGCAGGGGCGTGCCCGCGGCGGCGGCGCAGACGCGGACGGCCTCCTCCCGCTGCTCCCTGCCCGCCCGTCTGCGGAAGCGCAGGCGCAGCCGCAGCTGGCCGCCCTCCCGCCAGGCGCGGACCTTCAGCACCGGCAGGCGCGCCTTGTCCAGCGCCAGGGCGCAGGCGGAGGCCAGCTCCCCGTCCGTCTCCACGGGCCGCCGCAGCGCGTCCGCCATGCCGGACAGCGCCCGGGCCATGGCCGCGTACTGCCGCCCGCCCGAGCGGCGGCGCAGGATCGCCCCCATGTTCTCGTACAGGGCCGCATAGCCCTCCAGATGGGCGCGCACTTCCTGCCGGGCCTCGTTCTGCATGTCCGCCTCCGTCCGGCGGGCGAAGGCGTCCCGGTTCACCCTGATCCGCAGGTAGCGGAGCAGCCTGCCCGGCAGCAGCAGGAACAGAAGGCACGCCCCGCCCGCCTGCATCCACATGGCCGGGGCGAACCAGCTCTCGCTGAGGGCGGCGGACAGCGTCCCGCCCAGGCACAGCCCCAGCGCCGCCGGGAAGCGGCCGTAGGCCCCGAACAACCCGCACAGCAGGCCGCAGAGTGCCATGCCGCCCACGAGGAAGGGCTGCGCGGGCTCGCCCAGGGCCGCCAACATCCCCAGCGATACGCCCAAAGCCGCGCCCGCGCCGGGGCCGCCCAGGTACCCGCCTACAAGCAGCACGAACAGGTACAAAAGCAGTGCGGGCGAGACGCCCCGGATCAGCCAGGGCTTCATCCCAAGCAGCAGCGCGCCCAGCAGCAGGGCCGCGCCGCAGAGCTCCTCCAGGGACAGGCTCTCCCGCTGCCGCCAGCGGACCTTCAGCACCCCCGCAAAGAGCACGGCCAGCAGCATGGACGCAAGGGCTGACAGCGCGGCCGTCACCACGGCGTAGATGCTCTCCGCGGCAAAGACGGGCAGAAAAGCGCAGAGGCCGCAGAGGAGCATGAGCGTAAGCTCCCCGGGCCTGACCTTCATCATCGCCAGCCCCTGGTGCAGCAGGAAAAACAGCAGGATGCACGCCGCCTGGTCCCAGCTGCCGCCGAGCGCAGCCCCCGCCGCACAGCCCAGCACAGCGGGAAGGGGGCTGCGGCCCGCCATCAGCCAGCCGGCCAGCAGGCCCATGCCGAAGGGCGAGGCGCCGCCCTGCATCCTGCCCATGGAGCAGAGCAGGCACAGGGGCAGGAAGGGCAGCTGACGCAGCATCTCCCGCCAGCGCAGGCCCTCCGCTTCCCCGGCCACAGCCTGGCTCCAGGCCCGCTTGTCCCGCCTGCGCAGGCTCCAGACATAGCTCCGCCGCTGCGTCTTGATCGTCTTTTCGTTCATTTCTTCCCCTCCGCCTCCGTGCCTTTCCTGCAGGTATGCCCTATGGTAACACGATGGCGGCGCTTTGGTTGTCGAAGCGGCGTCTCTGTCCCCGTCCTCTTTCCGACAGGGCTCCCCCGCTTTCGACAGTTTGTGAAAAATTCAGGGAAAGATTGAGAAACCCCCTTGACAGCAAAGAGGAAATATGGTTCAATGGCCATTGACGGCTGTTTAGGATTTCTAAACTAATTTCTTACTATTACAGTGCCCGCGCCGTCCGGGCGGACCTTAAAAGTCAAAGCAGACCGAATACCTATCCGCTAAGGAAGAAGGGGACAACAACATGGAATTGGGCGAAAAGATCCGCAGGCTGCGGCTGCGCCACGGCCTGACGCAGGAAGAACTCGCCCTGCGCTGCGACCTGTCCAAGGGCTTCATTTCCCAGCTGGAGCGGGACCTGACCTCCCCCTCCATCGCCACGCTTATGGACATTCTCGAGTGCCTGGGGACCGACCTTAAGACGTTTTTCGACGACGAGCAGGAGGAAAAGATCGTCTTTTCCCAGCAGGACATCTACGAATCCAAGGACCCCGACCGCGGCACCACCATCTCCTGGCTCATTCCCAACGCCCAGAAGAACGAGATGGAGCCCATCCTGTTGGAGCTGGCCCCCGGCGGGGCCACGGTGCTGGACAACCCCCACGCGGGCGAGGAGTTCGGCTACGTGCTGCAGGGCGGCGTGGTCATAGAGCTGGGCCACAAGCAGTACAAGGCCAAGAAGGGCGAGGGCTTCTACTTCCGTCCCGAGGCCCCGCACCGCATCCTGAACGTCACCAAGCAGACCGCGCGGCTGCTGTGGGTCTCCACGCCCCCGAGCTTCTAAGGGGCCTCCTCTCCAAGGGCGCGGGCCCCATATTCCACGATAGGAGGGCGTTTGCCCCATGAGCATCGTCGAACAAGAGCACCTGATCGACCTTGAGGACCTGAGCATGGTCTACGACGGCGGCACGGAGGCCTTGAAGCACCTGAACCTCTACATCCGCCGCAAGGAGTTCGTCACCCTCCTCGGCCCCTCCGGCTGCGGCAAGACCACCACGCTGCGCCTGATCGCGGGCTTCGAGACGCCCTCCTCCGGCCGCGTGATCTTCGAGGGCCGGGACATCACCGCCCTGCCGCCCTACAAGCGGCGGGTCAACACGGTGTTCCAGCGCTACGCGCTCTTTCCGCATTTGAACGTCTACGAGAACGTGGCCTTCGGCCTGCGCCTTAAAAAGGCGCCGGAAAGGGAGGTGCGCGCGGTGGTGGCGGAGATGCTGGAGATGGTGGGCCTGCAGGGCTTTGAGAAGCGCACGGTGGACAAGCTCTCCGGCGGCCAGCAGCAGCGCGTGGCCATCGCCCGGGCGCTGGCCAATCGGCCGGAGGTGCTGCTGCTGGACGAACCTTTAGGCGCGCTGGACCTAAAGCTGCGCAAGGAGATGCAGCTGGAGCTCAAGCGCATGCAGCAGCACTTAGGCATCACCTTCCTCTACGTCACCCACGACCAGGAGGAGGCGCTGTCCATGTCCGACACCATCGTGGTGATGAAGGACGGCCTGGTCCAGCAGATCGGCACGCCCACGGACGTCTACAACGAGCCCAAGAACGCCTTCGTGGCCGACTTTATCGGGGAGAGCAACATACTGCCCGGCCTCATGCTGTGCGACGAGCTGGTGCGCTTCGACGGCGCGGACTTCCCCTGCGTGGACAGGGGCTTCGGGGAAAACCGGCCCGTGGACGTGGTGGTGCGGCCCGAGGACATAAAGCTCGTGCCGCCCGAGCAGGGGATGCTGCGCGGCGTGGTGCAGACCGTGGTGTTCAAGGGCGTGCATTACGAGATGACCATACGCACCGGGGGCTTCACCTGGCTTGTGCACTCCACGCTCTGCGAGCCGGTGGGCGCCCAAGTGGGCCTTTCCATCGTACCCTTCGACATCCACATCATGCGCAAGGAGGAAGCCTGACATGAAGACGAAGGGCTTCGCCGCCCCTTACGCGGTGTGGATGATCCTGTTCACCATCGCGCCCATCCTGCTGGTGGTGATCTACGCCTTGACGGACAGGACCGGCCGCTTCACGCTGGAGAACTTCCGGCTGTTTTTGGACCCCATCTACTTTTCCGTCCTTCTGCGCTCCATCGGCATGGCGCTGCTCTGTACGCTCCTCTGCCTGCTGATCGGCTATCCGGCGGCCTACTTCCTGGCCGACCGGCACGTGGATCCCAGGGGCATGCTCATCGTGTTCTTCATCATCCCCATGTGGATGAACTTCCTGCTGCGCACCTACGCCTGGCTGACGCTGCTGGAATCCGGCGGGCTGGTGGCTACGGCGGTCAACTGGGTGCTGCGCCTGTTCGGGGCCAATGAGGAAGTGCGCCTGCTCTACTCCTACCAGGCGGTGCTGATGGGCATGATCTACAACTACCTGCCCTTCATGGTGCTGCCGCTCTACACGGTCCTGACCCGCATGGACGCGAGCGTGGAGGAGGCCGCCGAGGACTTGGGTGCCGGCCGCGCCCAGGTGTTCTGGCGGGTGAAGCTGCCCCTGTCGCTGCCGGGGGTGTTTTCCGGCATCACGATGGTGTTCATGCCCGCCGTGACCACCTTCGTCATCTCCCGCCTGCTGGGCGGCTCCCAGTTCCGCCTCTACGGCGACCTGATCGAACAGCAGTTCCTGTTCACCGGCGACTGGAACTTCGGTTCCGCCATGTCCCTGGTGATGATGGTGCTGCTGCTGATCTCGATGGGCCTGATGAACCGCTTCGGCGACCGGGAAGGGGGCGGCGTGCTGTGAAAACCAGACGCATCTTCCGCCGCCTGTACGTGTTCGCGGTGCTCCTCTTTCTCTACATGCCCATCCTGACGCTCATCGTCTATTCCTTCAACGCCTCCAAGTCCCGCGCCCGCTGGGACGGCTTCACCCTCAAGTGGTACATCGCCCTGTTCCAGAACGAGGAGATTTTGCGCGCCCTGTACGTGACCTTAGGCTGCGCGGCGCTGGCCGCCGTCATCGCCACCGTCATAGGGACATTGGGCGCGGTGGGCCTTTTCTCCATGAAGCAGGGGCCGCGCTCGCTGTTCCTCGGCATGGCGAACCTCTCGATGCTCACCCCCGACATCGTGGTGGGCGTCTCCATGATGATCCTGTTCCTGTTCGCCCGCATGCCGCTGGGCTTTTGGACCATGCTGCTGGCGCACGTCACGTTCAACGTGCCCTACGTACTCTTTTCCGTACTGCCCAAGCTCAAGCAGATGAACACGAACGCCTACGAGGCCGCGCTGGACTTGGGCGCTACGCCCTGGCAGGGGCTGCGCCGCATCGTGCTGCCGGAGATCATGCCGGGCGTTATTTCCGGCCTCATCCTGAGCTTCACGCTCTCTTTGGACGACTTCGTCATCTCCTTTTTCACCACCTCCAGCGCGCAGAACCTGTCCATCCTCATCTACTCCATGGCGCGTTTGGGCATCAACCCCACGATCAACGCCCTGTCCACGCTGCTGTTCCTGGCGGTGATGCTGCTGCTCCTGCTGGTGAACCGCCGCTCCAACATCCTGGAGCGCTGACGTTTGCTTCCCCGCCGGGCGGCTCCGGCTCATGAAAATACCCTTAAATTTAAGGGAAAACACATTCAAGGAAAGGAAACGATCAGACCGAAATGAAAAAGTCCCTCTCCCTGCTGCTGGCCCTGTGCCTGTGCGCGCTGTCCCTGTTTGGCTGCGCGGCGTCGCCCGAGGATTCCATCACCGTCTACAACTGGGAGGACTACATCGACCCCGAGGCCATCGACCTGTTCGAGGAGGAGACCGGCATCCACGTCAACTACGTCCGCTTCACCACCAACGAGGAGATGTACATAAAACTGGAGCGCGGCGGCGCCAGCTACGACGTGGCCTTCCCCTCCGACTACATGATCGAGCGCATGATCGCCAACGACATGCTGACCCCGCTGGACCACGAGAAGCTGCCCAACCTCGCCAACAACGCCCAGTGGCTGCAGGACCCGGCCTACGACCCCGGCTGCGCCTACTCCGCGCCGTATATGTGGGGCACGGTGGGCATCCTGTACAACACCGCCGTCACCGGCGGGCCCATCGACTCCTGGGGCGCGATGTGGGATGTTAAGTACAAGAAGAACGTGCTGATGATGGACTCCGTGCGCGACTCTTTGGGCGTGACCCTCTGCTACCTGGGCTATGACCTCAACACCCGCGACAGCGCCCAGCTGGAGGCGGCCAAGCAGAAGCTGCTGGAGCAGAAGGAGAGCGGCGTGCTGCTGGCCTACGGCGTGGACGAGATCAAGGACAAGCTGGTGGGCGGCGAGGCCGCGCTGGGCCTGGTCTGGTCCGGCGACGCGATGACCTCCATGGCCCTCAACGAGGACCTGGCCTACTGCGTGCCCAAGGAGGGCTCCAACGTCTGGGCCGACGGCATGGTGATCCCCAAGGGCTCCAAAAACGTGGACGGGGCCCACGCCTTCATCGACTTCATGATGCGGCCCGAGATCGCCGCCATGAACAGCGAGTACATCGGCTACTCCACCCCCAACACGGGCGCGCTGGAAATTTTGGGCGAGGACTACCTCTCCGACCCCACGTTCAACCCGCCGCAGGATGTGTTGGACCGCTGCAGCTTCTTCCACGACGTGTCCGACGCGGCCAAGCTATACAACGACATCTGGATCGAGATCACCGCCAACTAGCGGCCTCTCCCTTCCAACAAAAGACGCCCCGCAGGGCCCTGAAGGCCCGCGGGGCGCTTAACATGCGTTTTCGGTCACTCATCCTCGGGTATGTCGATCCGCTCGATCTTGAAGATCACGGGCCGCGTGCCGTCGTTGCAGCAGGCGATCATCATCCGCTCGTCGTTTGTCCAGCCCTTCATGATGGAGCCGCCCTGCAAGGCCGCGTACACGTAGCGGCTGATGGCGTCCCAGGCCTCGCTGCAGAACTTCCCGTTCGCCATTCGGAAGAAGTCCTCCTGCCTGAGCAGGAACGTATCTCCCGGCTGAAAGAAGCGGCAGGGCCCGGACATAGGGTCGGCCAGGTACTTTTCCTGCAATTCGGGGAAGCAGCGCGTCTCCAGGACGGTGATCCTGCATTCGTGTTTCATGAAAAGGCCCTCCTGTTCCTGTTTTTATCCGTTTGGGGTGCAAAAATCACGGCCGCCCGGTAAGGAAAACAAAGTCGGGCGGCGGGATTGCGCGGATATATCTCTTTTGGGGATGGAAGGAGCATCCTAGCCTTTGCCCCTTTGGGCACGGAAGGCGGCGAAGTCCGCGGCCTCTTTGAGAAGCGCCCGCAGCTCCGGCCCTATGTCCTTTGGGGACAAAAGCAGCAGGTGGTTCGTCCAGCGGCCCGGATAGGGCTCGGTGGAGACCTCCGCTTCTGTCAGCGGCCTGCCCAGCGCCAGCGTCAGCGTGAGCCAGGGCTCCCGCCGCTGCGCCCCGCCCACCCGCAGGCGGGAGGCAAAGGCGAAGCCGCAGCCGCAGAAGAAGCCGATCTGCGTCCTTTTCACGCGGATGCTCGTCTGCGGCTCGATCGTGCGCACGGCGCGCTCCAGTTCTTCATAGATGGGCAGCGCCTGCGGGCAGCTTGCAAAGAAGGAGAGGACCTCCTCCGTCACGGCTGCTGGGGCTCCTGGGGCTCCGTCTCCGGCAGCACGAAGTCGATGAAAGCGCTCAGGGAATCCACGCCCTTGGCGCCCAGCCGCTCCAGCCTCTTCTGCAGGCGCAGGGCCGCCGCGGGGATGGGCTCCTCGTGGTCGAAGAACGCCATGGGCGTTACCTCCAGGAACTCGCAGATCTCAAAGAACATCTGCATGCTGGGCAGGGCGCGGCGGTTCTCGATCATGTTCACGTAGCTGGGCGACTGGCCCAGGGACAGGGACATGTCCCGCGCGGAAACGCCCTTCTGCAGGCGCAGCAGCGTCAGGCGCTTGGGCAGATACTCCGAATAGTCCATGGTCTTGATTTACCCCCTTTAGTTTTCGTATATATAAAATTATATCATGCACTCCTCTTAAAATATACAACTCAGTTATACATTTCCATTGACATATACAACTGAATTATATAAACTAAGGGTAAGGCCCGCCGCGGGCCCAAACGCACATAACTCTTTTGCCAGAGTCTTACATTTTGGATACATTTTCGTGTTACCGTGTGCTTGTATATGAAGGCAGGGGAAGGGAAGAAGCCAAATGAACGTTCTGATCGTGGAAGACGAAAAGCCCATCAACGAGCTGATCGAAATGAGCCTGAGCCAGCAGGGCTATGTCTGCGACTGCGCCTACGACGGCAACACCGCGGCGGACCTGATGCAGGAGCGCAACTACGACCTGGTGCTGCTGGACATCATGCTGCCCGGCATCGACGGCTACTCCCTGCTGGAATACGTCCGCACCATGGATACGCCCGCCATCTTCATCACCGCCAAAGGCTCCGTAGAGGACCGCGTCAAGGGCCTGCGCATGGGCGCGGACGACTACATCACCAAGCCCTTCGCCATCGTGGAGCTGCTGGCCCGGGTGGAGACCGTGCTGCGCCGCTACAACAAGGGCGAACAAAAATACACCGTGGGGGACGTGACGGTGGACACCGTCTCGCGCACGGTGTATAAGGCCGGCGTGCCCGTGGAGCTGACCCTGAAGGAATACGAGCTGCTGCTGCTCTTCGTGCGCAACCGGCACATCGCCCTGTTCCGTGAGACCATCTTCCAGCGCGTCTGGCAGAGCGACTACATGGGCGATACCCGCACCATCGACCTGCACGTGCGCCGCCTGCGCAAGAAGCTGGGCTGGGAGCAGGAGCTCAAGACCGTTTACAAGATCGGCTACCGTTTGGAGATCTGATCCCTTTAAGGATTTAGCCGAAAAGCCCCGAAAGAGAGGTGAGATAGGCGATGCGCTTTGCGCTCAAGATCGTCTGCGCGTCCATCGTGGTGGTGGCCCTGGCGCTGTCCCTGGGCGCCTCTCTTTTGGTGCAGTCCAGCTTCGAGCAGGGACTGGAGCGCGAAAAGGGCCGGGCGCTGGACGAGCAGGACCTGCTCAAGATGGGCTTTGAGACCGCCTCCGTCACCTACGCCATACAGGACATCGCCCTGGACGAGGACACCGTGCTGGCCATCGCCGAGCAGCTGGGCCAGGACCGCTCCCTCGCCCTGTTCCGCTCCGACGGCGGGCGTCTCTACGGCGCCTTCTCCCTGCCGGAGCTGTTCGACCCGGAAGCGACAGAGCGCGCGCTTGCCGTGCTGCAAAACGGCGAGGCGCGCTATCTGTATGTGGGCGGGCCGGTGGAGCTGGGCGGGCAGACCTACTGCCTGCTCTGCCGCACGGATATCTCCTTCCTCTACACCCAGCGGGAGGCGCTGCTGACCAGCTTCCTGCGCATCTACGGCATCGTTCTGGGCGTCTCGGCTTTGCTGATCTTCGCCTTCTCCGCGCTGCTGGCCCGGCCCGTCTCGCGCCTTGCGCGCCTGTCCCGGCGGATCGCGGGCGGCCAGTACGAGCTGCGCGCCCCGGAGGGCGGCAGCGACGAGGTGGCCCAGTTCACCCGCGACTTCAACCGCATGACCGATGCGCTGGTGGCCAAGCTGGACGAGCTCTCCCAGGCCGTGGAGCAGCGGGAGGCCTTCGTGGCCAACTTCGCCCACGAGCTCAAGACGCCGCTCACCTCCATCATCGGCTATGCGGACCTGCTGCGCTCCCAGAACCTGTCCAAGGAGCGGGTTTTCCGCTGCGCCAACACCATCTTCAGCGAAGGCCGCAGGCTGGAAGCCCTGTCCATCAAGCTCCTGGAGCTCATGGTCGTGGGCCACGAGGAGCTGGACAAGCGCCGCGTGAACCCGCGCATTTTGGCCCAGGAGCTGGAACAGAGCTTAACGCCCCTCATGCAGGGCGCGGGCCTGCTTTTGCGGGTGCGCGTGGCCGACGGGGCGCTGCTGGCCGACCCCGACCTGCTCAAGACGCTGCTCTACAACCTGGTGGACAACGCCCGCAAGGCCTCCGAGCCCGGCAGCGAGGTGCTGCTGCGGGGCGAAAAGCGCGAGGGACATTACCTGTTCTCCGTGGCCGACCGGGGCCGCGGCATCCCCAAGGAGGAGATCCACAAGATCACGCAGGCCTTCTACATGGTCGATAAGTCCCGTGCCCGTGCCCAGAACGGCGCGGGTCTGGGCCTTGCGCTGTGCGAGAAGATCGCCCAGCTGCACGGCGGCCACCTGTCCATCCGTTCGGAGCTGGGCAAGGGCACCGTGGTGCAGCTGGTCCTGGAGGCGGCGGCATGAGGGCGAAGTGGATCGCGGGCCTCAAGTACGGCCTGCTGGCCTGCGTAACGGTGCTGGTGCTGCTCCTGGGCGCGGCCGCGCCGGGGCTGTACGTGGCCTACCGGGACGAGGGCTATTTCGGCGTTTTGGAGGCGGACGACAGCGAGCAGAGCAGCTACTCCTACCAGGGCTCCCTGCGCAACAAGGCGGACACCCTTACCAAGTGGCTCTCCGCCGCGCCGGACGTGACCGCCGCCGTCTCCCCGCTGGAGGCGGACGCCGCCGCCTACTAGGAGAGTTTGGAGCGCGACCTTTTATGCAGCGCGCCGGACGGCGAGACCACCGCCGAGCGCGTGTCCCTGCAGCACCTCAACTACCCCTCCGGCCTGGAGCTGCTGCGCTTCGAGGGGGACGGCTGCTGCGTCTACATCGACGAAAAGACCGGCAAGGCCCTACGCATCCAGGCGCGGCTGCCCCAGTGGCTGCGCGGCGGGCTGAACGAGGAGTACGGCGGCGTTTCTCCCGACCTCGTGGAGCTGCTGCCCAACCTGGCCAACGCCTACGCCCGGCATTTGGGGCTGAACGCGGAGAGCGACCTTCTCTCCCTGGTATCGCCCTTCGGGAACGACCCCATGTCCATGTACAACAGCACGCTGGCGCGCTTCTCCATGGACCAGCGGCTGCAGGCCTCCATCCTGGTCTCCCGGCCGCTGGACATGGTCCTGATCACACTGGAAAGCGGTGACGGCACATGAAAAGAGCGTTTTGCCTCCTGACGCTGTGCCTGCTCCTGCCCTGCCTGCTCTTGGGCTGCGGCTCTCCGAACAGACAGCCCTACCTGCTGGACAGGCCCTCCATTTCCGGGGAGCAGCCCCTGGACAGCGGCGCGCTGCCCTACCCCGAGGCCGACGGCGTGCTGTTGAGCGGCACGCCCATGGGCAGCTTCCCCGCCGCCATCCGGCGCGGCGAGGCGCTATACACGCTCTCCGACCTCATCGAGGGCAGCTCCTACCTGAACTTTCTCTTCGGGGACGGGTCCGTCCCGGAGACCGACCAAAGCTATGCGTCGTACGAGGTGTACGACAACTACCGCGCCGCCGTCCAGTGGCTCTACGGCATCGACACGGGCGCACGGGCGGACAGCTTTAAGACCTGGGAGGCGCACTCCACCGAGATGTGGGTGGACCCGCTGGGCCTTGTCCAGATCGACGTTCCCTCCGGCAGCTACCTGCTCTACGAGAACTCGCTGGTGGCCGATCTGGACAGATATCTGTACGGCCTGGAACCGGCGGGCGGCGGGAGCATCGGCCTTGATTACGACCAGGCCTGTGCCTACATGCAGGTGTTCTTCTCCCGCATACTGCCCTCCCTGTCCCTTTCCCTGGCCGATTCCGACCACGACCTCAACTGCCGCGCCCTCCGCTGGGAAAACGGCGCGCCCTTGAGCGACGAGGCGTACAGGGCCCGCTGGGCGGAGAAGGGCAGCTACGAGCTGACCTTCTACCACCTCTACGAGGGGCTGCCCGTATTGTCTCCCCGCTGGGCCTCGGCGATGGAGGGGGCCTACGCCCTCATGACCGACGCGGGCGTGGCGCTGGCCGTCGTGGGCTGGCATGAGCTGAGCCCGGCGGGCGGCAGCATCGACCCCATGCCCCTGCTGGACGCCCTCCAGCTTTCCGCGGCCGAACACGAGGGCGAGGACGGCTCCCCCGTGCTGCTGGACGCCACCCTCTGCTACTTCAGCGGCGTGGCCCCGGACGGCGTGGACAGGGACCTGTTCCGCCTGCAGTGGCGCATCACCACCAGCGAGTTCACGGACTACGTGGACTGCGCCAGCGGCGAGGTCTACTGCGAGCGCGCGCCGGAGGGGCTCCTGCCCGCCGCCCAAGAGGAGCCCGCCGCCGAGCCGGACGCCGCCGAGGACGGCCTCATGGACGCCGCGGAGAAGGTCGGCTAATCCGTCGCGCCTTAAGGGTCGTGCGGAAAAAGGCCGCGCGGCCGCATCCCCCAAGCCCTTCCGGCCGTGTCCTTCTTTCATAGAAAAAACGTGTTCGCGCTTCCAAGGTCGGCAGGAAAATCGTGTTTCTGGAAGTCCCGCTTCCCCTTTTCGTCGACCGAAAAAGCCACGTTCCCGCATCTTGTAAACCCGACCCGCCACAAAAAAGACGGCGGCCGGTCCCTTATTTTCGGGATCGGCCGCCTTTGTTCGTCGGTCGGTGTTTTAGAGCAGCTCCCTGCCCAGCGCCTCGGCCTTCTGCAGGTCCTCCTCGGTGGGCTTGAGCTTGACGCGCAGGGGCTCGCGGGTCTTGAAGCCCAGCTGGTTCAGCCGCTGCTGCAGGTTAAGGGCCGCCTCGCCGCTCCAGGCATATGCGCCGAAGGTCACGGCCGGGCGGTTGCGCCAGGCATAGCTGCCCATGGCGGTGAGCATGTTCCAGGCGGGCGGCAGGGCGTCGCGGTTGAAGGTGGCGCTGCCCACGGCCACCGCGCCGCACTTCTCCGCCAGGACGGCGGCCGCTGCCGGGTCGGCAGCGATGTCGGTCAGGTAGACCTTGTGCCCGGCCTCCTCCGCGCCCTTGGCGATCCTCTCGGCCAGGGAGCGGGTGTAGCCGTAGGAGCTGACGTAGCCCACGAACACGGAGCCCGGCTCACGGCCGGAGACCGCCGCGCCGGCCCAGTTCTCGTAGAGGTCCATGGCCTGCTTCGCGGCTTCCCGGCCGTTGTACACGGGGCCGTGGCTGGGGCAGATGGTCTCGATGTTTAAAGGCCGCACCTTGGCCACGGCGGAGAGCACGTGCTGCACGTAAGGCCCGAAGATGGCCTTAAAGTAGTACTCCCGATCGTGGGCGGTCTCCCCGTCCTCCTCGGCAAATACGGCCTGCTTGCCGTAATGGTAGCCGAATACGTCGCCGCTGATGAGCGTTTCCAGCTCCGGGATGTAGGTGAAGATGGAATCCGGCCAGTGCAGGAAGGGGGCGTCCAGGAAGCGCAGCGTCACGCCGCCCAGGTCCAGCTCGTCGCCCTGCTTTACGATCCTGGCGGGGAAGTCGTGGTTGAGGATCTCCTTTAAGAAGCCGTTGGCCGCCCGGGAGGAATACACCGTGGCGTTGGGGGCGACGGCCAGCAGGGCATCCAGCGCGCCGGCGTGGTCCGGCTCGGTGTGGTCACAGACGATGGCGGTGATCTCCTCGGCGGGCACCACGCTCAGCACGCGCTCGACCCACTCCTCGGCGAAGGGGGCCTTCACGGACTCGAACACGGCCGCGCCCTTCTCGCCCTTGACCACGTAGCTGTTGTAGGAGGTGCCGCGGGGGCTCTCCATCACCACGTCGAACACGCGCAGACCGGCGTCCAGCGCGCCCGTCCACCAGAGCTTCTCCTTGATCTTCACAGCGTTTTCCATGGCCTTACTCCTTGGAGAACTGGTCCTTCCCCGCGCCGCACAGCGGGCAGACCCAATCCTCGGGCAGGTCCTCAAAGGCGGTGCCGGGAGCGATGCCGTTGTCGGGGTCGCCCTGGGCGGGGTCGTATTCATAGCCGCAAAGGTCGCATACGTACTTTTCCATCAGTCTTTTCCTCCTAAATTTTATAAGATTTTCTTGTAAAAAAAGGCGCGGAGGGCTTCCTGCCCCGCGGGCGCCTTTTTTCAAGGGTCAAAGTGGGTCTTTTCCGTCCGCAGGGCCTTAGGCCTTGGCGGCGAAATACTCGTTGAGCGCCTTGACCAGCTCGTCGGCGTTGATGCCGTGGCCGGCGGCGGCCATCTCGATGGACTCGGCGGAGGCGTGGGGGCAATACAGGCAGAACATGCCGTACTTCATGAACACAGGAGCGACCTCGGGGTCCTTCTGCATGACGGACGAAATGGTCATGGTCTTGTCGATGGTGATCATATCTTTTTCCTCCTTAGCTGATCGAAAAAGAAAACTTTTCTATCTACTATGATACCCCTCTGAAAGGCGCTGTGCAAGCGCGGGGCACAAAAAACCAAAACTTAACGCAGCACGAAGCTCTGGGGCTGCAGCTTCAGCAAAGCGTATTCCCGCCCGTTCAGCGTCACGTGCCGGTCCTCGCCGCGGTTCAAGAGAAACAGCGCCCGGCGCGGCCCGTCGTAGCGCCAGATGGCGACGGTGTCCGCATCCACCGCTTCCATCCGCATCTTCCCCCGCGTCCATAAGGCATCCTCCCTGCGCGCGCGGATCGCCTGGCGGTAGCTCTCCTGCAGGTCCTTGTCCTCGGTGCCCCAGGGATAGGGCCCGCGGCAGTAGGGGTCCGCCGCGCCCTGCATCCCCGCCTCGTCGCCGTAATAGACGGTGGGCATGCCCGGCAGCGCGCAGACCAGGGCGAACATGGCCTTGAGCTTCCGCTTGGCCTCCCGGTACTCCTCCCCGGTCAGGCACAGCTCCCGCTTTTCCGCATCGCTTAAGCCCTCGCCGCTGCGGCCCGCCAGCATATTGAGCACGCGGGGCCGGTCGTGGCTGCCCACCAGGTTCATCAGTGCGTAGAACATGGGGGCGGGGTAGTTTTCCTGCAGGGAGCGCAGCCTGCGCGTTAAGCGATGGGCGTCCTCCTCGCCGGTGAAGAAGGCCAGCAGCATCTCCCGCAGGGGATAGTTCATCACCGAATCCAGGCAGCGGCCCAGGCCGAAGGCCCGCAGCGCGCCGTAGCTGATCTTGTTGCTTGCGTCCTCCCAGACCTCGCCGATCACGGCGGCGTCGGGGTCCTCGCGCTTAACGCGCTCCCGCAGGGCCTGGATGAAGTCGTCCGGCAGCTCGTCGGCCACGTCCAGCCGCCAGCCGGACGCGCCCAAGCGCAGCCACTTGGCCACCACCGCGTCCTCCCCCTCCACGATGAACTCGCGGTAGGAGGGCTCGTTCTCGTCCACCTCCGGCAGGGTCGGATAGCCCCACCAGCAGCGGTACTCGTCGGGGAAGTGCTTAAAGTCGTACCACTTGTAGTAGGGCGACTTCTCCCCGCTCGTGGCGCCCTGGCTGCCATAATGGCCGTAGCGGTCGAAGTAGCGGCTGTCGTCCCCGGTGTGGGAGAACACGCCGTCCAGTATCACGCGGATGCCCAGCTCCTTCGCCCTTTTGCACAGGCGGCGGAACGTCTCGTTGTCCCCGAAGGTGGGGTCGATCTGGTGGTAGTCGCCGGTGTCGTACTTGTGGTTGGAGCGGGCCTCGAACAGGGGGTTAAAGTACAGCGTGTTGACGCCCAGGCCCTTCAGGTAGTCGAGCTTGTCGATCACGCCCTGCAGGTTGCCGCCGTAGAAATCGTAGGGGTAGTATTCCCAGTCGTCCATCTCGATGTAGGGCCGGGGCTTTTCCATCCACGCCTTGTGGCAGTAGATGCCCTTCTTGGCACCGCGCAGGTCCTCCCCGCCCATGGAGAAGCGGTCGGGGAAGATCTGGTAGACCACGGCGTCGCGCATCCAGTCGGGGGTTTGAAAGGCCGGGTCGTAGCAGGTGAGCTGGTAGCCCTTGGCGTGCCAGTCGGTGAGCCGCCCGACGCCGCCCAGCCCGTCCTCCTGGTTGCCGTACCAGAGCGTCCTGCCGTCCCTCTCAATGAGGAAGGCGTACCAGAGCACGTCGGGCTCTGCGGGCAGGACATAGCGGGCCTCGAACAGGGCGTTTTCCCCCGTCTCGCGGATGGGGGCCATGGGCGTCAGCCGCTCCTTGTGGCCGTGCCAGAAGCGCAGCGTGCACTTTGCGTCCTTTGGAGCCAGAAGGCGCAAACAAACGGTTTCCCCGCAGGGCATGGCGCCCCGGGGGAAACGGTAGAGCGGATCCTGTGAATCGTGGAGAACCTGCATATCTTTGTTTAAGTCTCCTTCCCGATAGAGGTCTTTTAGGAGTGCAGCCTGCGCAGGTGCCAGATGCGGTCGTTGTATTCCTCGATGGTGCGGTCGGAGGCGAAGAAGCCGGACTGCGCCACGTTGATCACCGCGCTGCGCCACCACTGGCGGCTGCCGTACAGGCGGCTGATGCGCTCCTGCACGCGGGCGTAATCGCTGAAGTCCGCAAGGACCAGATAGGGATCGGGTATGTTGTTGTTGTCGCCGAAGAGCAGGGCGTGGTAGAGCTCGGAGTAGATGCGGCCCGGGATCAGGGTGCCGTCGATCAGCTGGTCCATCACGCGGCGCAGGGCGGCGTTGCGCTCGTACTCGCTGCCGGAGACCTGATTGCCCTGCCTGAGGATCTCCGCCACCTCCTGGGCGTTCTTGCCGAAGATGAAGATGTTGTCCGCGCCCACGCGGTCGAAGATCTCGATGTTGGCGCCGTCCATGGTGCCCACGGTCAGGGCGCCGTTCATCATGAACTTCATGTTGCCGGTGCCGGAGGCCTCCTTGCCCGCGGTGGAGAGCTGCTCGGACAGGTCGGCGGCGGGCATCACCTTTTCGGCGGCGGAAACGGAGTAGTTCTCCAGGAACACCACGCGGATCATGGACGAGGCCCGCGGGTTGGAGCGCACCAGCTCCGCCACGGAGTGGATGAGGCGGATGATGAGCTTGGCGCGCAGGTAGCCGGGCGCGGCCTTGGCCCCGAACAGGAAGGTCCTGGGCGGCATCTCGAAGGAGGGGTCCTCCACGATGCGGTTGTAGAGGGAGAGAACGTGCAAGATGTTCAGCAGCTGGCGCTTGTACTCGTGCAGCCTCTTGGCCTGTACGTCCAGCATGGAGGCGGGATCGAGCGCCGCGTCCTGGTGCCGGGCCAGCCAGCCGGCAAAGACCACCTTGTTCTCCCGCTTGACGGCCGCGAACTTCTCCAGGAAGGCCGGGTCGTCCGCGAAGGGCATAAGGTCGGTGAGCCTCTGCGGGTCCTTCACCCAGGCGTCGCCTATGCTCTCGTAGAGCAGCTCGGTCAGGCCGGGGTTGGCCGCCATCAGCCAGCGGCGGTGGGTGATGCCGTTGGTGATGCCGCAGAACTTATTGGGGCTGACCAGATGGAAGTCGTGGAAGGTCTCGCGCTTCAAAATTTCGGCGTGCAGCTGGGAGACGCCGTTGATGGAGAAGGCATAGGCGCAGCAGAGGTTGGCCATATGGATCTGCCCGTAGGCGATGATGGCCATCGCGCCGATGCGCTCCCACTGGCCGGGGAAGTACTTCCACAGTTTCTGGCAGTAGTCCTCGTTGAGCCCGTGCAGGATCTCATAGATGCGCGGCAGCGTGGTGCGCACCATCTCCTCGGGCCAGCGCTCCAGCGCCTCCTGCATCACGGTGTGGTTGGTGTAGGCAAAGCACTTTTCCGTGACGGCCTTGGCCTGCTCCCAGGAAAGGCCCTCCTCGTCGATCAGCAGGCGCATCATCTCGGGGATGGCCAGGCCCGGATGGGTGTCGTTGATGTGGATGACCACCTTCTCGTGCAGGCGGGTCAGGTCGTTGCCGTAATACTTCTTGTAGTTGTTGATGATGTACTGCACGGTGGCGGAGGTGAAGAAGTAGTGCTGCTTTAATCGCAGCTCCTTGCCCTCGTAGTGGTTGTCCTCGGGGTAGAGCACCTTGGAGATGACCTCGGCCAGCTCGCGCTCGTCCATGGCGCGGCCGTACTCGCCGCGGTTGAAGTATTCCATGTTGAGCCTCTTGGGGGCCTTCGCGGACCAGAGGCGCAGGGGCACCACGGTGTCCACGTCGTAGCCCACGCAGGGCACGTCGTAGGGCACGGCCAGGACGGTGGAATAGTCCACGTGGCGGCGGAGCTTGACGCCGTCCACCCACTCCTCCTCCATGCGGCCGCCGAAATGCACCTCGAAGGTGTCGGCGCTCTGGTTGATCTCCCAGATGTTGCCGTTGTCCAGCCAGTTGTCGGGCATCTCCACCTGCATGCCGTCCACGATCTTCTGGCGGAACAGGCCGTACTCGTAGCGGATGGAGCAGCCCATGGCCGGGTAGTCCAGGGAGGCCAGGGAATCCAGGAAGCAGGCTGCCAGACGGCCCAGGCCGCCATTGCCCAGGCCCGGGTCGGTCTCCTGCTCGGCGATGGAGTCAAAGGAGATGCCCAGCTCCTTCAAGGCCTGCGTGTACTCGGCGGTGCGCGTTAAGTTCAGTATGTTGTTGTGCAAGGCGCGGCCCATCAGGAACTCCACGGACAGGTAGTACAGCCTGCGGCTCTTGTTGTTGTGGCGCAGGTGGCGGGACTCCACGAATTTATCCATGATCTGGTCGCGCACGGTCAGCGCCACGGCGCGGTACAGCTGTTCCTCGGTTGCCTCCTCCAGCGTGCAGGCGTAGACCCTTTCCAGATAGCTGACGATGGAATCCTTGATCCAGGCGACGTCGTATACTCTTTCCATAAGCTCCCTTGCTAACCTCCCGATCTTTTCAAGGCGGGGCCCGATCTCGGCCCGCCGCCGCCAAGCGCGGCGTTCCCCAACATTGTACCACAATTCGGGAAGGGCGGCAACAAAAGACATTCCTTCTAGGTTAAAGACTCCATGACGTTTTCGTAAGCTTCTGGTAACGTGTGGGGCACAAGCGCATAAAAGAAGGCCGCGGGAAAACCCCCGCGGCCTTCTTTTTATGTTCAGTTCGGTTCAGCCTTTTAAGACCTTTTCCTTTGCCTCCTCCAGGGCCTCGATCACCCGGTCGCACCAGGCGTCGAACTCGGGATCCTCCACCTGGGTCTCCGGGTGGGCGAGCATGTACTTCAGGCAGCGCCGCGCGCCCTGGTCAAAGCGGATCGTGGCGCAGAAGCCGGGCACCAGCGCCTTGATGCGGGAATTGTCGAAGATGGCGTTGTTGGACTTATCGCCGATCAGGGAGCCGCGCAGGTCCATGTCGCTGCAGGCATCCAAAAACTCGGAGCTCACGTGCACGGCCTTTAACTCCACGCCCATGGCGTCCGCGATGATCTTGTGGATCTGGTTCCAGGTGAGCCGCTCGTCGGAGGTGATCTGGTAGGTGCCGCCCAGGGCGTGGGCGTTGCCCATCAGGCCCACGAAGGCCTTGGCGAAGTCCTCGTTGTGGGTGAGCGTCCAGACGGTGGAGCCGTCTCCGGGGATGATGACCGGCTTGCCCTGCTGCATGCGCTTGAGCACCTGCCAGCAGCCCTTGCTGCCGTGCAGGCCCACGGGCATGGAGGCGTCGCAGTAGGTGTGGCTGGGCCGCACGATGGTGATGGGGAAGCCATCCTTCCGGTAGTGGGCCAGCAGCGCGTCCTCGCAGGCGATCTTGTTGCGGGAATACTCCCAGAAGGGGTTGCACATGGGCGTGCTCTCGTCGATGAAGGGATCAGTCGGGGGCTTCTGGTAGGCGGAGGCCGAGGAGATGAAGATGTACTGGGCCGTCTTTCCATTAAACAGCCGCCAGTCGCGCTCCACGGCGTCTGGCTCGAAGGCGATGAAGTCCGCCACCACGTCGAAGCGCAGGCCCTCGAGCTTTTCCGCCACGTCCTTTTCGTCGTGGATGTCCGCGCGGATGGTCTTTACGCTCTCCGGCAGGCCCTCGTTGTGGCTACCGCGGTTGAGCAGCGTCAGCTCCCAGCCGAGCTTGGGCGCCAGCGCCGTGATGGCCGAGGAGATGGTGCCGGTGCCGCCGATGAACAGTGCTTTCATGAATAGACCCCCTTATGTTCCATATCGTTCTGTGGATCGGGTATTTCAGCAACGATGCGTTTTTTCTAGCCCCGTGCAGAGCGGTTCCCGTTACCGCCCCGCAGCGGGCTTATGCAAAATGACATCCCATATATTTTACGAAAGGCAAGCCCCTTCTGTCAAGCCCTGCGTGATGCGGCCCAGGCGCACCGCGTGGAACAGGTACAGCTGCGCCAGGCCCGCTTCTTTCCCAAACCTCTCCCGCGAGGCGCGCTTGACCTGCGCGGGCGTGCCCGTGATGCCGTACAGCCGCTCCATGGCCCGCAGCATCCACACGTCCACGGGGAAGGCCTCCCGGTAGCCCAGGGCGAACAGCAGCACGCAGTCCGCCACCTTCTCGCCCACGCCGGGGAAGCGCAGCATCCTCTGCAGGGCCTCCTCGTAGGGGAGGCCGGTAAAGCTCGCTTCGTCCATGCCCTCCAGGACCATGCAGGCGCTTTTATAAAGCCTCTCCGCGCGGAATCCCATCCCCGCGCGCTGTAAGCCCTCCACGCCCGCCGCCGCGACCTCCGATGGCGTGGGGAAGCCGCCCGCGGGCGACAAAACACGCAGGCCGTGCATGATCGAGGAGATGCGCGGGATGGAGTTGTGGGCGGAGCTTATGAAGGCGCAGAGCGTCTCGAAGAAGGGCTGGCGCAGCAGCCGCAGCCCCGGGCAGGCCCGCACGGCCAGCGCCAGCGGCTCGTCCATCACGGGGGCGAGCAGGGACGGATAGTCGCTGTCCAGGTCGAAGTAGTTCCGCCAGAAGGGAACGTCCGCCTCCCCGCAGGGCGCGACCGCAAAGCCGTCTTCCGTTTGCCGCACATGCACGCCGCCGCGCAGGTAGCTTGCAAAGCCGCCCTCCGTCTCGTCCCACAAAAACGTCTGCCCGCTTAAAAATGTTTCGGCAAGGTCGATGTCGGCCCGGAAATGCCTCTCCTCCATCCGTTTCTCTCCCTTTTTCGTCGCTTGTACAAGAAAGGGGCCTATGCTCGATAGGCCCCCTCGGGTTTGTTTTTTTGCTCACGCTTTAGTCGGCGGCGACGGTCTCCTTGGGATACACGCTCACCTGCTTGTCGAAACGGCCCTTGCGCTCGAAGCGCACGACGCCGCTCTTGAGCGCAAAGAGAGTATCGTCCTTGCCGATGCCCACGTTGATGCCGGGATGGATCTTGGTGCCGCGCTGGCGGACCAGGATGTTGCCGGCCAGAACGAACTGGCCGTCCGCCCTCTTGGGGCCAAGGCGCTTGGATTCGCTGTCGCGTCCGTTCTTGGTGGAGCCCATTCCCTTTTTGTGCGCAAAGAACTGTAGATTCATCATGTTTTCCACCTCCGATTCTTGTGGAGTACCTTTACAAATTCCGGCATTCCCGCCGCTATGTCCTCCAGCCCCAGCAGCGCGGTCTTTAAGATCGCCTGGGCGCTTTCGCTCTCGTCGCTGAGGGTCATCTCGATCAGAGCTCTCTCCTCGTCGATGCGGATGGAGGCCGTGGGCGAAAAGGCCTTGATGCCCAATACCGCGGTCTGCGTCACGGCCGAGACGGCCGCGCAGACCAGATCCTCTCCTGCCTCGGCATAGCCTGTGTGGCCCTTGACGGTGAGGGATGTGATCCTGTCCCCGTCGAAGCCCGCTTCTACCCTTGTCACGGCTCAGCCGATGGAGGTGATCTCCACCTTGGTGAAGGGTTGACGATGGCCCTTGCGGCGGCGGACATTCTTCTTGGCCTTGTACTTGAACACAAGAATCTTCTTGCTCTTGCCCTGCTGCAGCACCTTGCCCTGCACCTTGACGCCTTCCAGAACGGGCGCGCCGAACTGCACCTCGCCGTCCTTCTCGTACATGAGGACCTCGAAGTCCACCATGTCGCCCTCGGCAGCGTTCAGCTTCTCGACATAGATCACGTCGCCGTTCTGCACGCGGAACTGCTTTCCGCCGGTCTGAATGATCGCAAACATTTCTCTGGTAGCACCTCCTCTACCCAATCTCGCCGAAACGGGTGTGCGCCTTGTAAAACAAGGGCGCCGCTTGTCGGACCCTGCTCGCGCGGCCTAAATAGTATAGCAGGTCTTGTTCCCGCCGTCAATGGTTTTTTCCGTGGTCTTACGTTTCTTTTTGTGAAACCGCCGTGTCTGTTAGCTCGAAGGCGCGTGAAAGGCGCTTGTCCTCCTCTACCTTTACTTCCTGCCCGGCCAGCTCCCGGGCCAGCGGGTAAAGATCGGGCCGCACTTTCACGGCGCGCCCCTGCCGCTTCCCCTGGGACAGTCCCTGCCGCAGGAGCATGCTTTCCTTTAAAATCATCTTCTCCCCGTGGCATAAGGGGCAGGGGCGCATGAGGTCGTGCCGCAGGGGCTGGCGGCTGCGGCGGCGGGTGAGCTCCACCAGGCCCAGACGGGTCATGCCGTGCACGGTCACCGGCGTGCGGTCGGCCCCGCAGGCCCGCCGCAGCGCCTCCACCACCGCCTTGCGGTGCAGAGGGTCCGCCATGTCGATGAAGTCCACCACCACCGCGCCGCCCACGTCCCGCAGGCGCAGCTGCCGGGCGATCTCCCCAGCGGCCTCCAGATTGGTGCGGAAGGCCGTCTCCTCCGGCGCGCCGCCGCCCACGAAGGCCCCGCTGTTGACGTCCACCACGGTCAGCGCCTCGGTGGGCTCCACGAACAGGAAGCCGCCCTTTTTAAGCTCCACCCGCTTGCGGCAGGCACGGGCGATCTCCGTTTCCAAATTGTAGAGGTCAAACAGGGGCAGCGCCTCGTCGTAGAGGCGTATCTTTCCCACCTGCTCCGGGGCCAGTTCGCGGGCAAGGGAGACGGCCCGCTCGAAGGCCGCCCGGCCGCCGACCACCGCCTCGGTCAGGTCGGGGTTTAACAGGTCGCGCAGCTCCTTTTCCATCAGGTCGTTTTCCGCCCACAGAAGGCAGGGCGCGCTGCGTCTCTGGCCCTCTCTCTCCAGCGCGCGCCAGTTTTCCACGGCCGCATCCAAGGCCTTGCACAGGGTTTCTTCGCTCTCGAACTGGGCCGCCGTGCGCAAGACTGCGCCTATGCCCGCCGGGCAGCGCTCCTGCAAAACGCGCCGTATCTCGGCGCGCTTTTTCTCGTCGCCGATGCGCTTGGAAACGCCCACGCCCGTTTCAAAAGGGCGCAGCACCAGCAGGCGGCCGGGCAGCGCCAGACGCGCGCTCACCCGCGCGCCCTTCTGCTCGTCGCCCTCCTTTTTCACCTGCACCAGCAGCTCCTGGCCGGGCCGCAGCCTCTGGCCGATGCCCTTTTTCTCGTCCCCCGCGGGCAGGCCCTCCAGCGGCAGGTAGGCGTTTTTATTTTCGCCTATGTCCACGAAGGCCGCCTGGATGCCGGGCAGTATGTTCTGCACCCGCGCCTTGTAGATGCTGCCCGCGCGGCTGCCGCCGCCCTGCTCCTCCACGCGCAGCTCCACCAGCTTTCCGTCCTCGAGCAGGGCGGCGCGCAGGCAGCCGAAGGCCTCCTCCAGGAGCAGCTTGCGTTCCATCAGCCTTCCTCCCCGGCTTTCAGCTCGAACAGCGGCTCGCCGCCTGCCTGCAGGAGCCCCACCCGCGTGACCTCGAAGGGCAGCTGCGGGAACAGCGCGGAGAGCAGCAGCTCCGGCCGCAGGTTGTCCGCGTTGGTGCAGGTGACGCGCAGGCGCAAAAGCTCCCCGTCCGCCTGCAGCTCATGCACCAGCGGGCGGATGTCAAGCTCACGGCTCTTTCCCTTGGACTGCTTCTCCACGAAGAAGCTCTCCGCCCGGAGGAACTCCTCCGCCTTTTCCTTGATCCCCTCTATCTTCCCCTCGGGCCGGGCCTCGTACACGGCGAAGGCCATTTTCGCCATGGGCGCGGGGAAGCGGTCGTCCACCGTGCGGGCGCGGGAGAGGCGCAGCCCCTCGGGCAAAACGGCGTTCATAGCCCGCAGGAAATCCCCCGCGTCCATCTCGCCGTCCAATTTTACGTCCATGATCTCGCAGCGGCTCCGGCAGCCCAAGGGCAGGGCCGAGGCGAAGGCCAGCTCCGCGTGGGGGTTGAAGCCCTGGCTGTAGGCGATGGGCGCGCGGGAGCGCCGCAGGGCCCGCTGCATGGTCCTCTGCAGGTCCAGATGGGAGAACCAGATGCAGCGCCCCGTCTTTTCAAACTCCGCGATCAGCCGCATGTCCGGCACACTCCCTTCCCGAACGTCGCCCGGATGCCGCAGCCGTGGCAGTGCTGGCGGCAGTCCGGCGAAAGCTCGCCCTTCTCCGCCTTGTGCCACTCGCGCTTTAGGAACTCCTTGCTGACGCCGCAGGAGATGTGGTCCCAGGGCAGGGGCGCGTCCAGATCGTATCTCTTGTAGGCGTAGTCCTCGCAGCGGATGTCGCAGTCCGCGAAGGCCTGCATCCAGAGGTCGAAGCGGAAGCAGTCGTTCCAGCCGTCGAAGCGGCAGCCCAGCTCGTGGGCGCGCAGCAGCACCCTGCCCAGCCTGCGGTCGCCCCGGGCGAAGGCGGCCTCCAGGAAGCTCAGGTGCGGCTCGTGCCAGTTGAACTCCACGCCGCGCATGCGGAAGTTCTCCCGCAAAAAGCGCTGCTTGTCCATCAGCTGGTCGATGCTGTTCTGCGGCTCCCACTGGAAGGGGGTGAAGGGCTTGGGCACGAAGGAGGAGGCCGAGCAGGTGACGCGCAGCCCCTTCTGCCGCTGCTCCTTGGGCACGGCGTAGTATTGCTCCGTCACCTTTTTGGCCAGCGCCGGGATGCCCAGCAGGTCCTCCTCGGTCTCGGTGGGCAGGCCGATCATGAAGTAGAGCTTGACGCCGTTCCAGCCCTTCTCGAAGGCGTCGCGGACGTTGTCGAGCAGCTGCTGCTCCTGCACTCCCTTATTGATCACGTCGCGCAGGCGCTGGCTGCCCGCCTCCGGGGCGAAGGTGAGGGAGGTCTTCTTGACCTGCCGCGTCTCCTCCAGCGTCTCGCCCAAAACCGAGTCTATGCGCAGGGAGGGCAGGGAGACGGAGACGCGGTCCTTCTTGTGCTGCTCCATCAGGCCCCGCACCAGCTGGGGCAGGCAGGAATAGTCGCCCGTGGACAGGGCGGAGAGGGAAATTTCCTCATAGCCCGTGGAGGCGATGAGCCTCTCGGCCTGCTTCATCAGCGTTTCCATCGAGCGCTCCCTCTGGGGGCGGTAGAGCATCCCCGCCTGGCAGAAGCGGCAGCCGCGGGTGCAGCCGCGGGCGATCTCCAAAGAGACGCGGTCGAACACCGCCTCGGTGAAGGGCACGATGAAGCTGTCCGGGTAGTCGGCGGCGTCCATGTCCGGCAGGAAGGCCTTGAGGATGGTCGCGGGCACGTCATCCCGCGTGGGCGTCAGAGCCTTGAAGTCGCCGTTTTCAAAATAGGAATCGCGGAAGAAGCGGGGGATGTAGAAGCCCTGGCGCTTGGCCATGTGCAGAAGGAACTCCTCGCGGGAGGCGCCCTTCTTCTTGAAGGCGTCATACTCCCGCACCAGCTCCACGATCTGCTCCTCGCCGTCGCCCACCATGAACAGGTCGATGAAGTCGCATAAGGGTTCCGGGTTGAAGGCGCAGGGCCCGCCGGCCACCACCAGCGGCCATTCCTCGCCGCGTTTGTTCGCCAGCAGCGGGATGCCGGCCAGGTCCAGCATGTTCAGCACGTTGGTGTAGCTCATCTCGTACTGCAGGGTAAAGCCCAGCATGTCGAAGCGGTCCAGCGGCGTGAACGTCTCCAGCGTGTAAAGCGGTATGTGGTTTTCGCGCATCTTCGTTTCCATATCCACCCAGGGGGCGAAGGCGCGCTCGCAGTAGACGTTTGGCTCCTTATTGAGGACGTGGTAGAGGATCTTGAGCCCTAAATGGCTCATGCCCACCTCGTAGGTGTCCGCAAAGCAGAAGGCGAAGCGGATGTCCATCTTCGCGGGGTCCTTGACCGTCATGTTCACCTCGCCGCCCGTGTAGCGGGCAGGCTTTTGCACCTGCGGGAGCAGGGGGCGGATGGCATCGTACAGCAAAACCAGACACTTCCCTTTTCTTAAAAACGGCAAAACGCCGCGGTACTCTTTTTCGTCCTTTAAGAGTACCACGGCGAAACGGCATCCGTCAAATGAAATGTTGGCCCCGCCTTTTCTTTCCCGTCCGTTTCCAACGCCCGTCGCACGATCTCGCCCTGCCAGGCGGCACAGACGGGGCGCAGCTCCTCGTCCAGAAACACCACCCGGTGGAGCCTGCCGGGTTTAAAGCCGGCCAGCAGCGTCTCCGGCGGCGTGCCTTCCGGGGCCGCCAGCAGCGTCACGGGCAGCACGCGGCCGGACAGGCTCTGCCTCTGCAGGCGCAAAAGCCGCCGGGCCCCGTCGAAGGGGCGGGCGCGCAGGGCGCGGAAGGCGCAAAGCGCCATGTACGCCCCGCTCACGAGCAGGGTCAGGTTCACCCGTCCCGCGAAAAAGTAGAGCGCCGCGCCGCCTCCTGCCAGCAGCAGGCCCAGCGCGATGCCCAGCGCCGCCGCGACCCGGCCCGCCGCCCGCTCGCCTATTAGGCGCGTCAGCCCCGCCCGCAGCAGCCTGCCGCCGTCCAGGGGCAGAGCGGGCAGGAGGTTGAACAGGCACAAGCAGAGGTTCAGCGCCACGAAGGGAGACAGCGGGCCCGACAGGGCAGGCGAAAAGCGGCAGAGCAGGCAGGCGGCCATGGCCAGCAGCAGGTTGCAGCCCGGCCCCGCCAAGGCCACCAGCGCCTCCGCGCCGGGCCTGTCTGACAGGCCGGGCATGAACGCCACGCCGCCGAAGGGGGCCAGCTCCACGGACTCCACGAAAATGCCCAGGGCGCGGGCCGCCAGCCAGTGGGCCATCTCGTGCAGCGCGGCCAGGCAGAAGGCCAGGCAGAGGCCCGGCGCGCCGCCCAAAAGGCAGGAGAAAAGCAGGAGGAGCAGCACGCCCACATGCAGCCGGATCTCCGTTCCCCAGAGACTGCCCAGCCTCACGGCTCCAGATAGCCGTCCAGCGCCAGCGCCTCGCCGTCCTTTTCCAGCTTGAAGAACAGCTTGCATATCCCATCTTCCTCCACGGGCACGGCGAAGCTCTCGCCCCGGCGCAGCGTCTCGCCCGGGGCCACGCGCACGCCCACCAGCGGCTCGTACACGCCCGTCACGCCCCCGCCGTGGTCAACCTCCGTGCGGTAGCCGCCCAGGGCGGAGCGGGTCACGCTGCGCACCGTGCCGTCCGCCGCCGCGTGCACCACGCCCGTGCCCACCACCCAGGCGCCGCCGTCCCGCTCCATGGCCAGCTGCCCGTCGGTGAAGGGCAGCTCCATCTCCGCGGGCGCGCCGCCGCCGCTGGTGCGGTCCCAGAACACCAGCACGCTCTGGGGCACCAGGCGGTCCACGAACTCCAGCTTGCCCAATGTCTGCCCCACGCGCTCCAAGTCCAGCTCGGCGGTGGCCGTCCGGCGCAGCCAGGCCGTCCAGGCCTGCGTGCTCTCAAAGGGCAGGGCGCGCAGGCCCAGCGCCAGGGCCAGCAGGCACAGCGCCGCCGCGCTCTGGGCTTTCAGACGCATCCATTTGGGACGGGCGGGCTGGGTGTATGGGGCGCGTTTTTTTCGCCTCTGGTACATCCTCTCCCGCTCGATCACGTACCTTTTGTCCTGCGGGCTCACCCGGCGCATCCGCGTCCCGTTCGTTTCATCCCTCTGCAAGGCAAGCGCCCCCTCCCCGTTTGGCTTTCCTTCCTTCCGCATGTATATGGGAGGAGATAAGCAAACATGCCAAAGGACCCAGGGGACAAAGAGAAGCGGCGCGGGAGTTTGCACTCCCGCGCCGCCCGGCGTAAATTTGTCGGTTTTTCCCTAGAACAGGCTCCGCTGCCGGTTCTTGATCACGTTGAACACCAGCCCCATCGCGGCCATGTTGGCCAGCAGGTTGCTGCCCCCGTAGCTCAGGAACGGCAGGGGGATGCCGGTCACGGGCATGAGGCCGATGGTCATGCCGATGTTCTCCACGATGTGGAAGGCCAGCATCGCCGCCACGCCCGCGATGATGTAGCGGCCGAAGGCGTCCTGCGTCTTGTAGGCCACGTACAAAAGGCGCAGCAGCAGCGTCAGGTACAAAAGCAGGATGAGCAGGCAGCCTAAGAAGCCCACGGATTCGGCCGTGACGGCGAAGATGAAGTCCGTGTGCTTTTCCGGCACGAAGTCCAGCTGGCTGATGGCGCCCTCCTGCAGCAGGCCCTTGCCGGTGATCTGGCCCGAGCCCACGGCGATCTTGGAGTAATACACCTGCAGGCCGGTGCCCTGGATGTCCCGGTCCGGCTGCAAAAAGTCGAGGATGCGGCTGCGCCGCCAGTCGCTTAGGAACGGCCAGGCGCTCACGCAGGCGACCGCCACCGCGCCGCCCAGCCCCAGGAACAGCTTCCAGCTCATCCCGGCCACGAACAGCACACCGATGAAGATAGCCGCGAACACGAAGGCGCTGCCGTAATCGTCCTGCAGGATGACGATGACGAAGGGGATGAGGATGTGCAGAAGGTAGGGGATGGCCTGCTTCAGCGTGCGGATGGGCTCCTCGCGCATGCTCACGTGCTTGGCCAGCGTCAGTATGATGGCCACCTTGCAGACCTCCGAGGGCTGGAAGGTGCGGTCCTGGCCCCACTGCAGGAAGGCGCCGATGCCGCGCACCTTCGGCAGCACCAGCATCAGCAGCATCAGCAAGTTCGCCGCGATGTAGATGGGCACGGCGAACTCGCCGTAGACGCGGTAGTCCAGCAGGTAGGTGACCGCCAGCATGGCGACCGTCCCCACGGCGATCCAGATCAGCTGCAGCCTTGTGGAGTAGCTCAGCACGCGGGAGAGCTGGGCCAGCAGCCCCTCGCCCTCGGTCTGGGCGTAGGGGTCCGCCGTGGCGTTGGAGATGGCCATCACGCCCACGGCCAGCAGCGCCACCAGGCAAAGGAGCAGGCACCAGTCCGGCCGGCTCTTGCCCCGGTTCATGAAGAAATCCCGTCTCTTGTGCAAAAGCATCGCTTCCCGGTGTCCCTCCTTTCCCTTGGGCGCTTAAAAATTCTTAGTGATTATCGTTTACCCGCGCAAAAGCTCCCGGCGCGGTTTAAACGAGCTTCCGGCCGGGCGGGTTCCCGACCCCCAAAAAACGCTTACAGCTTGCTGTCGTCCACCTTGGCAAGCTCCGCGGCCAGAGGCTCGATAGCGCGGCGGACGCTGCCCTCCTCGAAGGGATTGTCCAGCCCGGCCAGTGCCAGCAGCTGCAGGTAGGGCTTGCTGCCGCCCGCGCGGCAGAGCTTAAGGTAGGACTGCCAGGCCTCGTTACGGTCCTTGAGCGAACGGCCGAAGTAGGCGAAGGCGCCCATGGAAGCCAAGGTGTAGTCGATGTAGTAGAAGGGATAGAGGAAGATGTGGAGCTTAAAGAACCAGCCAGCGCCGTTCTCCATCGTCTCGTCCCCGTCGTAATCCCTGTGGGGCATGTACTTGCGCTCCAGCTCGCGCCACACCGCGCGGCGCTGGGCGGGGGTCATGTCGGGCTCGGCATAGACCCTGTGCTGGAACTCGTCCACCGCCACGCCGAAGGGCACGAAGGTCAGCGCCTTGGCGATGTGCAGGTAGCGGTACTTGTCGGCGTCCTTGCCAAAGAACTTCTCCATGTAGGGGTGGGTGAAGAACTCCATGGACATGGAGTGGATCTCGGCCACCTCGGAGGTGGAGTGGCGATACGCGCCCAGCTCGTTGCAGCGCGCGCTCTCATAGCCCATGAAGGCGTGTCCGTTCTCGTGGGTGAGCACCTCGACGTCGGCGGAGGTGCCGTTGAAGTTGGAGAAGATGAAGGGCATCTTGTACTCGGGCAGGAAGGTGCAGTAGCCGCCGTTGGCCTTGCCGGGCTTGGAATCCAGGTCGAACAGCTCCATCTCCACCATCTTGTTGAAGTATTCGGAGGTCTCGGGGCTCAGCTCGTCGTACATCTGCCGGGCCAGCTCCACCTGCTCTTCCGTGGTTCCCATAGGCGCGGGGTTGCCGGTTGCAAACATGTAGGTCTCGTCGTAGAAGCGCAGCTTGTCCACGCCGATGCGCTTGGCCTGGTCCTCGCGCAGCTTGTTGCACAGGGGCACCAGGTCGCGCAGCACCTGCTCGCGGAAGCGGCCACCTCTTCGGGGCCGTAATCGCTGCGGCCCTTGCGCATGTAGGCCACGGGGATGAAGTTCTCATAGCCCATGATCTTGGCCATGGAGTGGCGCAGGTGCACCAGCTTGTCGTACACGTCGTCGAAGAAGTCCTGGTTCTCCTTGAAGAAGTTGCAGTAGGCGCGGTAGGCCTCCTTGCGGACCTCACGATCGTCGTCCTCCATGAGCTTGAGCAGGCCGTAGAAGTTGCGCACCTGCCCGCAGCACATCACCTGGCAGGCGGCCATGCGCTTCTGGTAGGCGGAGGCCAGACGGCTCTCCTCGATCATGGGCTCCACCAAGCGCTCGTCCAGCAGCTTCTGCTCCATGCGCAGTGTGTTCAGGTAGTGCGGCCCATACTTTTCGTCGATGTCCTTGGCGAAGGCGGAGTTGGCGATGGCGAAGAGCACCTTCTTCTCCGCGGTCATCATGCGGGGACGGGCGTCGTCCAGGTACTCCTTCTCCTTGAGGTAGAAGGGGTCGGTGGTGTCCACGGTGTAGCGGATGTGCGCCACGTTGGCCATGGTGGAGAAGTGGCTCTGCAGCGCTTCCCAGGCCTTGATGCCGTCCAGCACCTCGTCGGCGCTCTTGGCGTTTTCGATGTTTTGGGCGATGGTCTCGGCCTTGGCGAGCACCTCGCTCAGCTGCGGCCGTTCATACGGGAAGTCTTTGAATTTCATGTGTGTTCCCTCCTGTTTCGGATGGATTTTTTGTATACCTTAAGTATTATACCACGGCGGCGGCCGCGCCGCAAAGCCCCGCCGCCGCACAGGGCCTTTTTGCTCATGTAAAGTTTTTCATGTGTTTTCTTATGTGCGGCCCCAAAAACGCCTTCATTTTTTTTGCCCGCCCTCTCATTTACAAGACGGCTTTTCTGTCGTATACTAAATATTAGAAAAAACTTACGCGGACGGAGGGATGCTGTTTGGAAAACCTGGTGATCTCCTTTAAGGTGGTCCTGCCGCTGTTCCTGATGCTGCTTTTGGGTTATGTGATCCGCAGCATCAAGCTGGTCACGCCGGACTGCTTCGAGCAGCTGAACAAGCTGGTCTTCCGCGTGTTTCTGCCCCTGGTGATCTTCCGCAACATCTACATCTCGGACTTATCCAGCGCCTTCAACGGCAAGCTCATCATAAGCGGCGTTTTGATCGTTCTGGTGGTGTTCGGCCTCTCCTTCTTGGCGGTGCTCTTTCTGGAAAAGGAGAACAGGCGCCGCGGCGTGCTGATCCAGGGCATCTTCCGCAGCAACTTCATCGTCTTCGGCCTGTCCGTGGCCGCCAACATGTACGGCGAGGACTCCGTGGGCCCCGTCTCCATGCTGGTCACGTTCATCATCCCCGTCTACAACGCCCTGGCCGTGGTCGCCCTGGAGAGCTTCCGCGGCGGCGGCAGGGTGAACGTCAAGTCCCTGCTCAAGGGCATCGTCACCAACCCGCTCATCATCGCCGCGGTTTTGGGCATGATCGTGCTGCTCTCCGGCTTCCGCTTCCCCGTGGTGCTGGAGGATACCGTGGCGGATCTGGCCGCCGTGGCCACGCCGCTGGCGCTGGTGGCCCTGGGCGGCTCCTTCGAGATCGGCCGGGTGCGCGGCAACCTGCGCCCGCTGACCATCGGCCTGCTGGGCAAGCTGGTGGTCGTGCCCATGATCTTCCTGCCCATCTCGGTGCTCTTGGGCTTCCGCGGGCCGGAGCTGATCGGCCTCATGGTCATGCTGGGCTCGCCCGCGGCCGTATCGTCCTACACCATGGCCCAGCAGATGGGCGGCGACGGCGAGCTGGCCGGGGAGCTGGTGGTGTTCGGTACGCTGTTCTCGGTGCTGACCATCTTCCTGTGGACCTTCCTGCTAAAGAGCCTGGGCTACCTATAAGGGCCCCTTCCCCTCCTTTTCTGCAGTTTATCCTTCATTTTTCCCCTTTTTTACACGAACAGGCCTTGCATTTTCTCAATGCTTTGGTATAATCCATAACAATTATCCACACACGCAAAGGAGAGGAAGAAGCCATGGCGTTCATTTACAGCGAACCCAGCCGCACCTTTGGCGAGTATCTGCTCATCCCCGGGTATTCCTCGGCGGAATGTATCCCCGCCAACGTGAGCCTGAAGACCGGCATCGTCAAGTACCGCAAGGGCGAGACCTGCCCCCTGACCATGAACATACCGCTCGTTTCCGCCATCATGCAGTCCGTGTCCAACGACACCATGGCCATCGCACTGGCGAAGGAGGGCGGTATTTCCTTTATCTACGGCTCCCAGTCCGTGGAGGATGAGGCCGCCATGGTGGCCCGCGTGAAGGCCTACAAGGCGGGCTTCGTGGTGAGCGATTCCAACATCCGCCCCGACGCCACACTTCAGGACATACTGTCTCTCAAGGAAAAGACCGGGCACTCCACCGTGGCCGTCACCGACGACGGCACCGCCACCGGCAGGCTGCTGGGCGTGGTGACCAGCCGCGACTACCGCGTGAGCCGCATGACGCCGGACACCCCCGTGCACAGCTTCATGACGCCCCTTGAACACCTGATCACCGCGGACGAGAACACCTCCCTCAAGGAGGCCAACGACATCATCTGGGACCACAAGCTCAACTCCCTGCCCCTGGTCGACAGGGAAGGGCACCTGAAATACATGGTGTTCCGCAAGGACTACTCCTCCCACAAGGAAAACCCCGACGAGCTGCTGGACTCCAACAAGCGCTACATCGTGGGCGCGGGCATCAACACCCGCGACTACGAGACCCGCGTGCCCGCCCTGGTGAACGCCGGCGCGGACGTGCTTTGCATCGACAGCTCCGAGGGCTTTACCGAGTGGCAGTCCCGCACACTGAACTGGATCCGCTCCGCCTACGGCGAGAGCGTCAAGGTCGGCGCGGGCAACGTGGTGGACAAGGACGGCTTCCGCTTCCTGGCCGAGGCGGGCGCGGACTTCGTGAAGGTGGGCATCGGCGGCGGCTCCATCTGCATCACCCGCGAGACGAAGGGCATCGGCCGCGGCCAGGCCACCGCGCTCATCGAGGTGGCGAAGGCCCGTGACGAATACTTCGAGGAGACCGGCGTGTATGTGCCCATCTGCTCCGACGGCGGCATCGTGCACGACTACCACGTGACGCTGGCCCTGGCCATGGGCGCGGACTTCATCATGCTGGGCCGCTACTTCGCCCGCTTCGACGAAAGCCCCACGCTGCGGCTGAACATCAACGGCAACTACGTGAAGGAGTACTGGGGCGAGGGCTCCAACCGTGCCCGCAACTGGCAGCGCTACGACATGGGCGGCGCGGCCAAGCTCTCCTTTGAGGAAGGCGTGGACTCCTACGTGCCCTACGCCGGCGCGCTCAAGGACAACGTGCAGCAGACGCTCAACAAGGTGCGCTCCACCATGTGCAACTGCGGCGCGCTGTCCATCCCCGAGCTGCAGAAGAAGGCAAGGCTCACCATCGTCTCCTCCACCTCCATCGTCGAGGGCGGCTCCCACGACGTGATCCTGAAGAACAACACCACCTCCCCCATCGTCTAAGAGAAATTCAGAAAGCCGGGCGGGACGCATCCGTTCCGCCCGGCTTTCTTCTGTCCAAAAACTCCCTTTGAAGGCCTTTTCTATGAAAAGCACAGCCGTTCATCGGCCATTTCACTTGGAAGAAGCCCCCTTGTTCCATATTGTTTTCAGAAGAAGGGATTTTTCGCCCTGAATCCCCTCTCTTTCGCCGCACGGCCTTATCGGAGCCGACCGCGCCTTCCCTTTCCCCTCATCCAAAGAAGCCCCTCGGCGCTGCCGAGGGGCTTTGGTTCCATCTAGGAGGTTTTAAGGCTCCTCCGGCCAGTCGCCGTCGAAGACGAAGGCGGCGGGGCCTTCCATGAACACATGGCCGTTTTCGCCGTCCCAGGAGATCACCAGCTCGCCGCCGCGCAGGCGCACGGGCACGTCCCCCGCGGGCAGCATGCCCTGGGCGATGGCCGCCACGGCGCTGGCGCAGGCGCCCGTGCCGCAGGCCCAGGTCTCGCCGGAGCCGCGCTCCCAGACGCGCATATCCACGCCGCCGTCGCGGACGCGGATGAACTCGATGTTGGCCCTGTCCGGGAAGGCGGGGTCCGTCTCCAGCAGCGGCCCCAGCTCCGTGACGGGGAAGGTCCCCGGGTCGTCCACCAGCGTCACCGCGTGGGGATTGCCCATGGAGACGCAGAACAGGTCAAAGTCCCTCTGCCCGGCACGCAGGCGCAGCTGGGCCGGGTCCTCCGCGCGCACGGGGATGTCGCGGGCCGCAAAGCGGGGCCTTCCCATATCGGCGCGTAAGGCATGTATCCGGCCGTCTTTCTCGCGCAAGGCCTTGACCGTCCGCGGGCCGGAGCGCGTCTGCACCCGCACCGTATCGCCCAGCAGGGAGCGCCGCGTCAGCATGTACAGCGCCACGCAGCGCAGGGCGTTGCCGCACATGCTCCCCTCGCTGCCGTCCTGGTTGAACATCCGCATGCGGCAGTCGAAGCCCTCCTCCGCCGCCGGGCCGATGGTCACCAGGCCGTCCCCGCCCACGCCGAAGCGGCGGTCGCTCATCGAGCGGGCCAGGGCAGGCAGGCGTTCCTCATCAATATCGCCCAGCGCAAATAAGTCCAGGTAGATGTAATCGTTGCCGATCCCTTGCATCTTGGTAAAGCGCATCTGCCCGCACCTCACAGCAGGGCCACGCCGTGGCTCGCATACAGCTCCACGGCCTCGGGCGGCCAGACGGAGCACTGCACCTCGCCGATGTGCGCCTTGCCCAGAAGCAGCATGCACAGGCGGGACTGGCCGATGCCTCCGCCCATGGTCAGCGGCAGCTGCCCGGACAGCAACGCGCTATGGAAGGGCAGCGCGCTGCGCTCGGTGGCCTTGGCGGCCTCCAGCTGGGCGCGCATGGAGCTTTCATCCACGCGGATGCCCATGGAGGAGACCTCCAGCCGGCAGCCCAGCGCCTTGTGGAAGTAGACGATGTCGCCGTTCAGCTTCCAGTCGTCGTAGTCAGGCGCGCGGCCGTCGTGGCGCACGCCGGAGGCGAGCGGCCAGCCGATCTGCTCAAAGAAGGCCGCGCCGTTTTCCTCGATGAACTTCTGCTCCCTCTGCTGGGGCGCAAGGTCCGGCCAGCGGTCCTCGAGCTCCTGGGTGGAAACGAAGTGGATGGTCTCCGGGATCTCCAGGTCCAGCGCCGGGAAGGCGGCCTTTAACTCCTTTGCGGTGTCGAAGATGGCCCGGTGGATGTTTTTCACGGTCGCGTGCAGCGTCTCCGCGTTGCGGGTCTGCCTGTCGATGACCTTCTCCCAGTCCCACTGGTCCACGTAGATGGAGTGCAGGTTGTCGGTCTGCTCGTCGCGGCGGATGGCGTTCATGTCCGTGTACAGCCCCTTGCCCACGGGGAAGCCATAGCGGCCCAAAGCGTAGCGCTTCCACTTGGCCAGGGACTGCACCACCTGGATGCGCGCGCCGGGCTGCTCCAGCAGGTCGAACTCCACGGGCCGCTCCACGCCGTTCAGATCGTCGTTGAGGCCGGTGAGCTTATCCACGAACAGGGGCGCGGAAACGCGCTGCAGGTCCAGGGCCGCGGAGAGCCTGCGCTCGAACAGGTCCTTGGCCGCCTTGATGGCGAGCTGCGTCTCGTACAGCCCCAGGGAAGGCGTATAGCCCTCCGGGAAGAAATGGGCGCCAAACTGTGCCATGGTCTTTTCTCCATCCTTTCCGTTTAGCGGGGAAAAAGGCCCCGCTCCCAAAAACTATATGCGTTTGGGTCAAAGTCGCAGAATGCCCGCAACGGGCAAGGGGCCCCAGGCGTTCGCCTGAAGCCCCATTGGATCGCATGGGTCCCCTTTCCTTACCGCAGGAAGAACAGCACCGGCAGCCCGACCACGATGGCCAGGATCAGCAGCGCGGCGGGCAGGAACACGAGGAAGGCGGCCAGAATCATGGCCGGCAGGTCGCCCTTTTCCAGGGACAGCTTCTCGTCCCGGGGCTCGACCTTGGGTTCTTCGTCGTAGCGCTTCATGAAGCGCCATAGCTTTCCCAGTGCCATGGGGTCTCTCCTTTGGTAGCTTCTTTAAGGGGTTTAGTTCTCGCCCAGCTTGTGGTGGCAGGCCACGAAGTGGTTCTCGCCCACCTGCTCCCATTCGGGGACCACCTGGCGGCAGATCTCAGTGGCGTAGCGGCAGCGGGTGTGGAACTTGCAGCCCTTGGGCGGGTTGATGGGCGAGGGGATGTCGCCCTCCAGCAGCTCGTGCTCCTTCTTGCGGCCGACCTCGGTGGTGGGGATCGCCTTGAGCAGCGCCTCGGTGTAGGGGTGCTTGGCGTTGTGGAACAGCTCCTCGGTCTCGGCCAGCTCCACCAGGTTGCCCAGGTACATGACGCCGATACGGTCGGAGATGTACTTAACGACGGACAGGTCGTGGGTGATGAACAGGTAGGTGAGGTTGTCCCTCTCTTTCAGGTCCTGCAGAAGGTTGATGATCTGGGACTGGATGGACACATCCAGGGCGGAGACGGCCTCGTCGCAGACCACGAACTTGGGCTTCACCGCCAGGGAGCGGGCGATGCCGATCCTCTGGCGCTGGCCGCCGGAGAACTGGTGGGGATAGCGGTGGATGAAGTAGGCCTGCAGGCCGCAGTTCTCCATGACCTGCTGCACGTACTCCTGCATCCGCTCGTCGTTGCGCTTAAAGAACTTGTGGGCAATGAGGCCCTCGCCGATGATCTGGCCCAGGGTGAGCTTGGGGTTCAGGGAGGAATAGGGGTCCTGGAAGATCATCTGCATGTCGCTGCGCAGGGTGCGCATCTCGCCTTCCTTGAGGCGGGCAAGATCGATGCCGGTCTCGCGCTTCTGCTCCAGCTCCTGGAACTCGGGATCGTCCGCGTAGGGGGCGCGCATCTTCTCGATCTCGGCCTCCGCGGCGGCCAGGCGCTGCTGGCAGGCCTGCTTTTCTGTCTGCAGGTCCTTCTTGCGGCCGTTCAGGCGCTCCAGCGCGTCGCTGGTAGTCTGCCCGGCTTTCTTCAGCTTAAACTCGGCCTCGGCGATGTCCAGGTCCACGTCGGCGATCTGCTCGCGCAGCTTGGCGTTTTCCTTGGCGATGGCGTGCTTCTTGAGGAAGGCGTCGGCCACGGGCTTCAGGTCTTCCACCTTGTAGAAGCCGCCGATGATCTCCACCACGTCCAGGAAGGCATCGTTGGCCTTCTTCTTGGCGGCGGCGTAGGCGTTGTATTTGTCGAAAATGGCCTTGTCGCTCTCGTTGGCCTTTTCCATGGCCTCGGTGCCGCCCACGGCGTCGAACTCGGCCTTGGCCTGCTCCTCCTTCTTCTGCAGCTGCTTGATGTTCTGGCGCAGGTGCTCGAGCTTGGAGAGCGTCTCCTTAACGTACTGGGGCGGGTTCTCGTCGAGGGTCCAGCCGTAGTACATGGTCTTGCCGTCGGTCTGGTGGTAGAGCTGGAGCAGCACCCTGCCTAAGGTGGACTTGCCGCAGCCGGACTCGCCGACCAGGCCGAAGGTCTCGCCCTCGTAGATCTCCATGGAGATGCCGTCGTTGGCCTTGACGAACATGCCCTTCTTTTCGATGGGGAAATACTGCTTGAGGTCCGTGGTCTTGATGAGTACCTTCTTAGTGTTCACGTTGACGAACCTCCTTTTCGGGGTAGAAGCAGCGGATCTCCTGGGTGTCGGAGACCTTGACCAGCTCGGGCTCCTCCTCCATGCAGCGCTTGGTGCAGTACTTGCAGCGAGGCGCGAACTTGCAGCCCTTGGGCAGGTCCAGCGGATGGGGCACGGAGCCGGGGATGGCTTCCAGCCGCTCGCCCGCGGGGGTGTCCAGCTTGGGGATGGAGAGCATCAGCCCCTCGGTGTAGGGGTGGGAATACTTGCTCTTGGTGAAGATGGTCTCCACGGGCGCGTGCTCCACCACCTGGCCGCAGTACATGACGGCCACGTCGTCGGCCATCTCGTTGATGACGCCCAAGTCGTGGGTGATGAACATGATGGCGGTGCCGGTGGCTTCCTTGAGCTCGTTCATCAGGCGCAGGATCTGGGCCTGGATGGTCACGTCCAGTGCGGTGGTGGGCTCGTCGGCGATCAGCAGCTTGGGCTTGCAGGCCAGGGCCATAGCGATCATGACCCTCTGGCGCATGCCGCCGGAGAGCTGGTGCGGATACTGCTTGGCGACCTTCTCGGGGTTGGGGATCTTGACGGAGGAGAGCATCTCGATGGCCTTTGCGTAGGCCTCCTTCTTCTTCATGCCCTGGTGCAGCAGCAGGGGCTCAGCGATCTGCTTGCGCACGTTGAACACGGGGTTCAGGGAGGTCATGGGTTCCTGGAAGATCATGGAGATGGAGTTGCCGCGGATCTTGTACAGCTCGTTGGTGGAGAGCTTGGAGATGAGGCGGCCCTCGAAGTAGATCTCGCCGCTGTATATCTTCTGGTTCTTCTCAAACAGCTGCAGTATGCTCAAAGCGGTTTGGCTCTTGCCGCTGCCGCTCTCGCCCACGACTCCCAGCGTCTTGCCTTCCTCGATGCTCAGGGAGACGCCGTTGACGGCCTTGATGAGCCCGCGGCGCGTCTCGAAATAGGTGTGTAAGTCCTTGATCTCTAGCAGTTTCATGTAACTTTACCCTCCCTATCTCTCGTTTTCCCTGGGGTCCATGGCTTCGCGCAGGGCGTCGCCGATCAGGTTGGCGGACAGGGCGGACAGCACCACGCACATGCCGGGCACGAACCATCTCCACCAGTAATACTGGATAACGGTGGAATCCTGCGCGCTGGTGAGCATGTTGCCCCAGGAGGGCGTAGGCGCGGACACGCCGAAGCCCAGGAAGGAGAGGCCGGCCTCGCTCAGCAGGTAGCTGGCGTAGCCCAGCGTCACGTTGACGATGACCAGGTTGAACACGTTGGGCAGTATGTGCCGCCACATGATCTTGTTCTGGCGGATGCCCAGCGCCTTTGCAGCCAGCACGAAGTCCTTCTCGCGCTCGACCAGCAGCTGCGCCCTGACGAGCCTTGCCAGGCCCATCCAGCCCAGCACGCCCAGGATGACCATGATGAGGTACATCCTCTGCGACTCGGACAGCGCACCGCCTATGGCAAAGTTCAGCGTGACGGCGATGGGATAGAAGGGAATGGCGCTGAATATATCCGCCACACGCATCAGCACGTGGTCGACCCAGCCGCCGAAGTAGCCGGATGCCAGGCCCACGACCAGCGCGATCACGGTGGAGATGATCAGGGCGATGAAGCCGACCGTCAGCGAGATGCGGCCGCCGTGGATCAGGCGGGAGAGCATGTCGCGGCCATATTCATCGGTACCCAGGATATAACCCTTATTGCCCCAGGCGTAGATGCTGCCGTCCTCGCCGATGCCGTAGTTCTGGGAGTAATCGACGAAAATCTCCTTCACCGGGCCCATATTTTTGGGCAGGTTCAGCTGGTTCAGCTCGTTGGAACCCCAGGTGACGATGCTGCCGTCCTCCATCAGCACCACGAAGTGCTTATATCCGGCCGCGATGTCCTTCACCTTGCCGGTGATCTCGGGCATTTTCAGCAGGTCGTCCATGCTGGAACCCCAGGTATACAGCTTGCCCTCGCTGTCCAGAGCCAGCACGTTGCGGTTGGTGGAGGCGATGTCGACCACCTGCACGCTGCCGTCCTTGAGCTCCTCAGGCACGCCGCTGTAATACTCGGAGGCCTTCTCGCCCAGGATGGTGATGGTGCCGTCGTCCAGCAGCACGGCGATGTTGTTGTCGCCGCTGGCCAGCTTCACGATGTGGCCGCGCGTGCTGCGACTGGTCTTAAAGCCCTGGGTGGTCTGCACGGGGCCCCAGATGTAGAAGTCCTTATCCGAACCCACGATGCCGCTCCACATGGTCGCGGCATACATGCCTTCCACGGTCACCTCGCCGCTCTCCAGCTCCCGGGCCACGTCGTCGGGGATCGTGGTCTGTCCGTGGGCGTAATAGCCCCAGCCATACACGTTGCCCTCATCGTCCAGTGCCAGAACGTGCTGGCCGCCGGTGGCGATGTCAACGATGTTGGCGTCCTTGACCTCCTGCGGGATGTCAAAAACATAATCGGAAATGTTTTCCTGCTTGAGGTTCGGCTCGGTGCCCCACATCACGAGGCTGCCGTCCTTTTTGAGCGCCACGGAGAAGGACACGCCGGAGGCGATCTTCTTCACGTCGTCGCCCTTTAAGTCCTTGGGCACGTTCAGGTAGTTGGTGCCGGGCCTTATGTTGGCGTTCTGCAGGTCCATATAGGCTTCGTTGATGGGCACGATAATGCTGCCCACGAACGAAAACAGCAAGAGTGAAACAAACATCACCAGGCCGAGGATGCCCAGCTTGTTGCGGAAAAAGTTCTTGAGGATCGTGCGCAGGGGGGTCTGCAAGGCCTCCTCCCTCAGCACGTCTTTCTGTTTTTTCTGCGGCACGAAGAGCCTTTTGAACATATCCACGAAGGAATTGCCCAGCTTTTTGGCCGTAGAGTTCTTCTTTTCGTTAGACACTTGGGAACTCTCCTCCTTCTTCTATGTTCAGCTCAGGCGCACGCGCGGGTCGATCAGGCCGTACACGATGTCGCTCACCAGCACGGCCAGGACGCTGATGAGGGAGAAGAACGTATTCATGGAGCAGATCATCATCACGTCACGGCCTGTGACGGCGGAGATCAGCACCTTGCCGATGCCGTTCCAGGCGAAGATGGTCTCCGTGATGGTGGAGCCCGCGAACAGCGAGAAGACGGTGCCCACGACCACGGTGGAGACGGGGATCAGGGCGTTGCGGAAGGCGTGGGAATAGATGACCACCTTCTCGCGCAGGCCCTTGGCCCTGGCGGTGCGGATGTAATCCTGGTTGAGGGCGTCGATCATCGCGTTGCGGATGATGCGGATGGAACTGGCGATGGAGATAAGGGAGAGCGTGATGGTGGGCAGGATGAGGTACCTGAGCCACTGCCCCACGTAAGCCCAGCCGGAAAATAGGGCCGAGTTGGGCATGCCGCCCAAGGGCAGCCACCGCAGATGCACGGCGAACACGAAGATCAGGCACAGCCCTAAGAAGAAGCTGGGCATGGACCAGGTGACAAGAGAAAACACCTGCCAGAAGTTATCGAACCATCCCCGGCGCTTCACCGCGCAGTAGATGCCCACGGGAATGGAGATCAGAAGCTGGATGATGATAACGCCGATGTTCAGGATGACGGTATTGGTGATGGGTTCCGCGATCACGTCCGCCACGGGGCGCTTATACATGGTGCTGAATCCAAGCTCGCCCGTCAGCATGTTGCCCAGCCAGCGGAAATACTGCTCCGGCAGGGATTTGTTCATGCCCATCTTTTCCGACATGGCCTTGTATGCCAGTTCGTATTGCTCGGACTTTAATGTGGTGGGCAGCATGGCCCTTACGGGATCGCCAGGCATGATCTTGGTGATCGCGAAGAGCATGATCGTGATACAGATCAGCACCGGGATCAGTATCAGTATCCTTTTGATGATGTATCGGGTCATGTGGTCGATCCCTCCAGTGCATTCGAGGTCGTAAAGTTTAATAATATCTTATAAAAATCGGAGGGGGGAGTTTCCGCCCCCCTCCTTTGGGTCAAAGGTTTGATGTTTTAAGGTTTGGTCTTTGCCTTACGCGGCAGCCTTGTACAGGTCGCAGATCACGTTGGACCAGTTGGCATACGGCGTGATGGCCTCGATGCCGAACACGGTCTCATACGCGCAGGTGGTGTACTCGTTGCAGTACAGCGGGATGCAGGGCATGAGCTCCTGGAACCTCTTCTCAAACTGGAGCCAGGTATCGATGAAAGCATCGTTATCGCCGGGCTCGGTCTGGCGCAGCTTGATCATCAGCTCGTCCAGCTCGGGGTCGCTGATCTGCAGGGCATTGTTGGAGGTATTCAGCCAGTCAGAGTGATAGGAATAATAGGGATCGTACGCGGGTTCGATGTTCCAGCCCATGTTGAAGGAGCAATAGTAGCGGTCTTCGTCGGACATCTCGTAGCCGTAGTAGTAGTTGTCGAGCAGCATATCGAAGTCGCCCTTGGTGACCTGATAATCAACGCCAGCCAGAGGCGCGTTGGCCACGTACTGGATCTCGATAACGTCGGTCACGACGGTGTCGGCGGAGCCCACATGGTGGATCGTAAGGGGTTCGCCCTCGGCGTTGTAGCGCAGGTAGGTGCCGTCCGCGGTGGCCTTGGTGGCGTCGAAGGGGGTGACGCCGTCGGACTCATACTTCCACTCGGACTGATCGAGATACTCGTTCGCCTTGTCGACGTTCAGGTTGAAGGGGACAAGCAGCTCATCCAGCTCGTCGCCGGCTTCTTCGTACATCCACTGCGCGTAGGCGTAGGGGCCATTCACGATGCCGCCGTAACCGCCAAACGCATAGTTGATGACCTCGTTGCGGTCGATCAGGTAGGCCAGGGCCCAGCGGACGTTAGGATCGGTGGTGGGGCCCCAGTCGCAGGAGAAGTTGATGATGCCGAAGCCGGCACGCAGGTAACCCAAGGTCTTGCAGTTCTCAGAAGCCTTGATGGCATCCACCTTGTAGGCCTCCGCCGCGTTGGGCAGCAGATCGAGGTCGCCAGCGATCAGGGCCTGGTGCTCGGTCTCACCGGGGGTATACTGGCACACGACGTTCTGGATCTGGGGCTGCTTGCCCTCGTAGGTGCCGCAGAAGTTCTCGTTGATGGTGACGGTCGCGATCTGGTTCTCGAAGGAAACGAACTTATAGGGGCCGGGGGTCACTTCGGGAGCGAAGCGGATGGTCTGGGCCACGTTCTGCAGTTCAGCTTCCAGGTCGTCGTCCACGATCTTGGCGCCCGCGTCAGTGCTCTCGATGGTAGCGGCGGGGCAGTAGTAGTGCATGGGATAAGGACCATGCCTAACCATGACATATTCGTAGAAGTAGGGGAGCTGCTCCGCAGCGATGGTCAGGGAGAAGGTCTTGTCGTCGATCAGCTTGACACCCTCGAAGGTTTCCGCAGAGCCGTCATGGTAGGCGGAATAACCCAGCAGGTAATCGCCAGCGGTAGAGGAAGCGCCAGCGGTCACATACTCGGGGCTTGCGGACATCAGAGCCTCAAACACGAAGTCCTGGGCGGTGATGGGTTCGCCATCGCTCCAGAGCAGGCCGTCGTTGAGGGTGAAGGTGTAGGTCTTGTTGCCGGCGTCGTCGGTCTCGGTGGTGTAGTCGGCCACGACGGTCTCGTTGATAACATACTCGCCGGCGGGCGTCTGGGCAACGGTCGCGACATCGCCCCAAAGCAGATCACGGACGTACCCGTCGTAGGCGTTGGAGCCGAAGTCGGAGATGAAGTCGCCGTTCATCTGGGCGCCGGGGGAAACGTACAGGGTGGTCAGGTCCTCAGCGCGGACGCTGCCGCCAGAGGTCTCGGGTTCTTCCTCGCCGGCGGGTTCTTCGGGCGCGGCGGGCTGCTCTTCCGCGGGGGCGGGCTCTTCCGTCTCAGGCGCCGTGGAAGCAGCAGGCTGGCAGGCGCTGAAGACGAACACCATCAGCACAGCCAGCAGCAAAGCAGTGAGCTTTTTCACAGCAGGTTACCTCCTACAAAAGTCTTATAGCCTTCAGCTATGAACGGTATTATAGCAGATACGGGGGCAGGTTTGCAATAGTCCTTTGCGTTAAGTTGCAGAAAAAGTCTTGAGGCCCGCATGCAGGCAGTCCTGCCTGACGGACCGGAGAAATAGTTTTATTGCGGATTTTTCGGGCACTTTCGCACATTTTGGCCGCGCAGCGGGCGTTTTTGGCAAAATCACCTAAATTCTGGGCTTTTTTCCGCCTTATGAAACGCTTTCCGGCGCGGAGAGGCGGCCTTGACGCCCTTGCAGGAAAGAGCAGGAAATCCTGCATCTTTGTTTTCCCGCGCGCTTCGCGTTACGGAACGTAAGCGCATTCTCATTTTGCGTCCACGTCACTTTCCCAACTTTTAACACTTTGCCCGCATAACGCGGCGGCGCGGCAGGCAGGCTAAGCGGTGGGAAACACTTCCATTATAAAAGGAGGGAAACGCCATGGACCTGTTCGACCTGCTGGACCGCGACGAGGAGAGCGGCGAGTTTTACTCCGCGCTGCCCGCCGAGGTGAAGGACGCGCTGGACCAGAGCTGCGGCCTCATCCACAGCCGCGAGGAGCTCTACGCCCGCGCCGAGGCCTTGCTGCAGGGCTACGAACCCTGAAACTCAAGCTTCACAAGACAAAGAGAGCCTTCGGGGCGAAAACCCCGAGGGCTCTCTTTCTTGCGCTTTTGGGTCACAGGTGCATTTAGGCCTTCTTCTCGTCCGCGACCTCGATGACCTTCTTGCCGTCGTAGTAGCCGCACTTTCTGCAAACGTGGTGCGACAGCTTCATCGCCTTGCACTGGGGGCATTCGGTGATGCCGGGCAGCGACAGGCGCCAGTTGGCGCGGCGGGTATGCTTGCGCTGCTTGGAGATTTTCCCCTTGGGAACTGCCATTGGAAACACACCTCCTTTTCCTTGGTGTAAAACCCGGGTCCCGCATCAAGCCGTTGGTGCGCCATAAGGCTTTACACCGTGTGTTTCTGATAGATCGGAACAAAAGCTCGACGCAAAAGTGTTATTCGCCGGAAGGAGCGGGCGCGCTAGGGCGTATCCTCATCCTCCAGCTTGAGCGCTCGGAGCGCGGCGAAAGCCTCGTTCACGGGCGATCGGTCGCAGTCGCAGGGGCCGAGATTGAGGTCCTTGCCACAGGTTGGGCAAAGGCCCTTGCAGTCCGGCTTGCAGAGCAGCTGCACGGGCAGGTTCATCACGATGTTGCCAAGGACCATCTGGTCCAGGTCCACCGCGGAGGCCTCGTACAGGAAGGCGTCCGGCTCCTCGGGGTCCTCCTCACGCAGGTAGATCTCCGTAAAGGGGATATTCAGCGGCAGACGGGCCTCTTTTAGGCACCTCACGCAGGTGGAGAGCAGCTCTGCCTTGATCTCGCCCTCCAGCTCGATCCTGTCCTCGATGCCCACCATGCGCCCGCTCACCCACACGGGCGAGGAAAAGCGCAGCTGGTCGCCGCAGAACTCGAAGGGCTCCAGGGGGACCTCCGCCTCGAAGGGCAGGCGCTCGCCCTGCAGCTGCAGGGCCTTCTGAACGGATAAAAGCATGAGGACCTCCTGTCGGCCGCGTTTGGGGCGTCTTGCCGCATTCGCCGCCGATTTACGATTATAGCACCCTTGCGCGCGTAAGTCAAACAGATTTTCCTTATCAAACGGAAAACTTAACCCGGGCGGCGCGCGTTGGAACAAACTCGAGCGCCGCCCGGCGTTTTAGGTAGGTTTTATTCGCACAGGGCCTTGGTGTCGCGGGCGATGGCCAGCTCCTCGTTGGTGGAGACCACCAGCGCCTTGACCTTGGAGCCCTCCTTGGTGATGACGCCGTTGCCGCGGGTTTTGGCGTTGACCTCCTCGTCCAGCTCCACGCCCAGGAAGCCCAGCTTGGAGAGCACGTCCGCGCGCACAGCGGAGTCGTTCTCGCCGATGCCGCCGGTGAAGACGATGGCGTCCACGCCCTGCATCGCCGCCGCGTAGGCGCCGATGTACTTGCGCAGGCGGTAGCACAGCATGCGGATGGCCAGCTGCGCCCGCTCGTTGCCCTCCTGGGCGGCCTTGGTGGTGTCGCGCATGTCGGAGGACACGCCGGAGATGCCCAGCAGGCCGGACTTCTTATTGAGTATGTTCAGCATCTCGTCCACGGAGATGTGCTCGATGCCCATGATGTACTGCACCACGGCGGGGTCCAGGTCGCCGGAGCGGGTGCCCATCACCATGCCCTCCAGCGGGGTGATGCCCATGGAGGTGTCCACGCACTTGCCGTCCACCACGGCGGAGAGGGAAGAACCGTTGCCCATGTGGCAGATGATGAGCTTCAGGCCCTTGCCGTCGGGATGGCCCAGCCGCCTGGCCGCCTCGCCGGAGACGAAGCGGTGGGAGGTGCCGTGGAAGCCGTAGCGCCGCACCTGGTACTTCTCGTAGTACTCATAAGGCACCGCGTACATGTAGGCGTGGTCGGGCATGGTCTGGTGGAAGGCGGTGTCGAACACGGCCACGTTGGGCTTGCCGGGCATCAGCTTCTCGCAGACCTCGATGCCGGCCAGGTTGGCGGGGTTGTGCAGGGGGCCCAGGACGAAGTTCTTGCGGATGGCGGCCTTGACCGGCTCGTCCACCACAGTGGACTTGGTGAAGTCCGCGCCGCCGTGCAGCACCCTGTGGCCGATGGCGTCGATGGAGGAAAGGTCGGAGATGACGCCCTTTTCCTTGTCGGTCAGGCACTTGACCACGAACTCCATGGCGGCGGTGTGGTCGGGCACGGGGGCCTCGATGGAAATGGCGCCCTTGTCGGACTTCTGGGAAACGGCGCCCATGGGCAGGCCGATGCGCTCCACCTGGCCCTTGGCCAGGACGGTCTCGTTGTTCATGTCGAAGAGCTGGTACTTGAGCGAGGAGCTGCCCGCGTTGATGACCAGTATGTTCATAGCGTTCTTTTCTCCTTCTTGCGTTCCTTATGCCCTTTGATCGGGCGGGCTCTTTTTCTTTACTCGGCCTGGGCCTGCACGGCGGTCAGCGCGCACAGGGAGACGATGTCCTCCACGGAGCAGCCGCGGCTCAGGTCGTTCACGGGACGGGCCAGGCCCTGCATCACGGGGCCGATGGCGGTGGCGCCGGCCAGGCGCTGCACCAGCTTATAGCCGATGTTGCCGGCCTCCAGGCTGGGGAACACCAGCACGTTGGCATGGCCAGCGACCTTGGAGCCGGGGGACTTGAGCTGGCCGACCTTCTCGACCAGGGCGGCGTCGGCCTGCAGCTCGCCGTCCACGTTCAGCTCCGGCGCCTGCTGCTTGACCAGCTCGGTCGCCTCGCGCACCTTGTCCACCATGTCGCCCTTGCCGGAACCCTTCGTGGAGAAGGACAGCATGGCGACCTTAGGCTCGGCGATCTCGGCGATGGTCCGCGCGGTCTCGGCGGAGGCCACGGCGATGGCGGCCAGCTGCTGGGCGTCGGGCTCGATGTTCACGGCGCAGTCGGCGAAGATCATCACGCCGTCCTGGCCGTAGGCCTTGTTGGGGCACTCCATCACGAAGCAGGAGGAGGCGGTGGTCACGCCCTTCTTGGTCTTGATGATCTGCAAGGCGGGGCGCAGCGTATCGGCGGTGGAATGGATCGCGCCGGAGACCATGCCGTCGGCCTCGTTCTTCTTCATCATCATGGTGCCGAAGAAGGTCTCGTCCTGCATCTGCTGGTAGGCCTTTTCCGGGGTCATGCCCTTGTTCTTGCGCAGCTCGTACAGCGTGTCGGCGTACTCCTGCAGCTTGTCGCTCTTTTTGGGGTCGATGATGACCGCGCCGGTCAGGTCTTCCCCGTAGGCGCGGATCTTCTCCTCGTCGCCCAGCAGGATCAGGTCGCAGATGCCTTCCTTCAGCAGGATGGCGGCGGCCTTGACGGTGCGCTCCTCGGCACCCTCGGGCAGAACGATGCGCTTCTTGTCGGCCTTAGCCTTGGCTTGGATCCTTTCCATCAAACTCATGTGCGATTCCTCCCTAATCTGTGGTATACTGAAAGCCCCCGTTCCTTTTTATTGGAACGGCGGGCCGACGCAGGTCCATGTATAGTATAGCGAAAAATGCGGCGTTTGAAAAGGAGAAAATGATGAAAGTCTGCGCGATCGTGTGCGAATACAATCCCCTGCATTTGGGACACGCCTTCCAGATGGAGAAGGCGCGCGCGCTTTGCGGCGCGGACTACGTATTGTGCCTGATGTCCGGGCCCTTCGTGCAGCGCGGCGAGCCCGCCTGCGTGGATAAGTGGACCCGCGCCCGCGCGGCCCTGCTGGCCGGGGCGGACCTGGTGCTGGAACTGCCCGCGCTCTTTTCCCTGCGCGCCGGGCACGATTTCGCCTTCGGCGCCGTCGCGCTGCTGGATTCCTTAAGCGCGGTCACGCACTTGAGCTTCGGCAGCGAGTTGGATGACCTAGAATACCTGCGCGGCCTTACAGCGCAGGAAACAGACCAGCAGTCGGTTTTGATGAAGGCGGCCCTCACGCAGGGCCACAGCTGGCCCAAGGCCCGGGCGCTGGCCCTCGGGATGGACCTGCCCGCCAACGCGACGCTGGGCGTGGAGTACCTGCGCGCGCTGGAGAGGCTAAACAGCCCCATCGAGCCCGTGGTGGTCAAGCGCACGACCTTGGGCAAAGACCTGCCCGCATCTTCCTCCGAGCTGCGTTTATCTCTGCGTTCGGGGGACTGGTCTGTTCTGGAAGCCGCCTGCCCGGTCGATCCCGCCGCCCTCACGCGCGCGGCGCTGGAAATACAGAGCGGGCCCGCCGAGCTTTCCGCCCTGGGAGAGATCGCCCTGTACCGCTTGCGTGGCCTGGACGCGGCCGAACTTGCCGCCTATCCCGGCATGGACGAGGGGCTGGAGCACCGCTTTTTGGCCGCCGCCCGGCGCTGCACCGATCTAAACGAGCTCCTTGCCGCCGTCAAAACCCGCCGCTACACGCTGGCACGCCTCAAGCGCAGCCTGCTCCACGTGCTGCTGGGCAGCGACCACGCCTTCCTGCAGGCGCACCTAAGGCCGGAATACGCCCGCGTGCTGGGCTTTAGAAGGACCGCCGAGCCCCTGCTGCGGGAGCTGGGCCGGTGCAGCCGCGTCCCGCTGCTCCTCCGCCCCGCCGAGTTGCGGGACGACCCCCTCTACCGCCTCGACCTGCGCGCCCAGGACCTCTGGGGCCTCTGCCAAAAGGACCCAAAGTGGCGGCAGGCCGACCGCGACCTGGACGAGCCGCTCATCAAGCTCTGACCCGGCATTCCCCAACAGGGAAAACCGCGCCGCAAGGCCGCTTCTCACAAAAAGAGGAAGCCTCGCCGCCAGAACGCCCAACGCCCCCAACGCCGTGAAGCTCCCTTATCGCAGCGACCTATGAAACGCCCACGACAGCGCCCGATCCCCATCCCAGCGCCTACATTTCCCAAATGCCCACCACCAATGCCTCGAGCCCCCGCGAACGCGGGGCTTTTACTTCAACACAACACGTCCTCGTGGAGCTGATCCCGCAAGGCACATCTCCGCACAAGCGCCGTTCTTCTCCACCCAGGCCCCCACCAACGCCCGAGGCCCCGCAAACGCAGGGCCCTTTCTTACCTTCTCCGCATCACCTATAAAGGCGCAACATCGAGCTGCACTTCCATTCAAACGCCATTTCCCCGGAACACGCCTCCACTCATGCCGCTCACCACAACGAACACGTGGCTTTCACTTCAATATGCCGTGTCTATCGCTGAGTTGTCCCGCAAGGCGCACTCCCGCACAAGCGCCGATATTTCCCACACACCCACCGACATGCCCGAGCCCCCGCGAACGCGGGGCCTTTTCTTACCTTCTCCGCATCGCCTATGAAGGCGCAGCATCGAGGTGCATCCCCATTCACACGCCATTTCCCCGGAATACGCCTTCGTTCATGCCGCCTACCACAACAAACGCAGGACTTTTGCTTCAACACACCACCTCTATCGCCGAGTTATCCCGCAAGGCACATCCCCGCACAAGCGCCGATCTTCTCCACCCAAGCCCCGCCAACGCCCGAGGCCCCGCGTTTGCGGGGCCTCGTCTCACTTTTCGCCCTTCCGCCGTTGGCGGAAGGGCGAAGTGGGGGTGGGTGGGCGGGCATCGCCGCCGAAGGCAGCGGCCCGACCACCCACATAAATTTTTACTCGATCATTCCTGCGCAGGGCCGTACAGCTCCGCTTCCTTTCTATGGATGGCCTCCAGCACCTCCGGCATCCTCCTGCGCGCCTCCGCCCGGCCGATCTCTATAGTCTCCTCCGCCTGGGCGACGGAGGCCATGTTGATGTGCGCCAGGTTCGGCACGATGTTCACATCCGATGTGTTCACCCGCTCGCGGATGGCGCACCATTCCATCACGGCGAAGGACTGCATCAACACGTCCACCATGCTCGCGCACTTGTTCTGTCCGCCGTGGTAGCCCACGTCCACGGAGATGACCAGGTCCGCGCCCATGTCCCGCGCCGCGTCCGTGGGCACGCGCGCCACCACGCCGCCGTCCACCAGCAGCCTGTCCTGCCTGCGCACGGGGCGGAACACGCCCGGGATGGAGATGGAGGCCCGGACCGCCTCGTACACCTTCCCCTCGCGCAGCACCACCTGCTCCCCCTTCTCGATGTCCGTGGCCACCGCGGCGAAGGGGATCTTGAGCTGGTCGAAAGTCCTGTCGCCCGTCAGCGTCTTTATGAGCAGCTCGATCCTGTCCCCGGCGATCAACCCCATGTGCGGGATGACCATGTCGATCAGGTTCTTCTCGTCCAGCGTGTAGCAGTACTTCTCCAGCAGCCCCATGCGCATGCCGGTGCAGTAGATGCCGCCGACCACCGCGCCCATGGAGGTTCCGGCCACCATGTGGATGGGCACGCCGTTTTCCTCCAGCACCTCCAGCACGCCGATGTGCGCCAGCCCCCGGAACGCGCCGCCGCCCAGGGCCAATCCGATGCGCAGCGGAGTATCCAGCATAAACGCCTCATCCTTTCTCATACACTGCAAGGCAAACGTTCCCCGGCTCCAGCTTCCCCTTCAAGGAGACGCCATGACCTTCTTCAAACGCCTGCGCGGCCTCGCGGCGGGTCTTCTGCCCGCCGCCCTGCTCTTTTTGCTCCTATCGTATCCCGCCGCCTCTATGGACGGGGTGCGGCGGGGCCTTCGTCTCTTCGGGGACGGTGTCCTGCCCGCCCTGCTTCCCTTTTTCGTCGTCTGCGGCCTTCTGGGCAGCAGCGGCCTATTCGAGCGCTTGTCCCCTTTGGGCCGCCTGCTGGGCGCGCCCTTCGGCCTGCGCCCCGCCTGCGGGGGCGCCCTGCCGCTGTGCCTGCTGACCGGGGCCCCCAGCGGCGCGCGCCTGGCCGCGGACCTGTGCAAACGGGGCCAAGCCACCCCGGACGAGGCCGCCCGGCTCCTGGCCGCGGGCACGGTCACGGGCCCGCTGTTCCTGCTGGGCTCCGTCGGCGCGTGGCTGGGCTCTCCGGCCTTGGGCGCCTTCGTCTATCTCATGCAGCTGCTCTGCGCGTTCCTAAACGGCCTGCTCTGGCGGCGCTATGGCGGCAGGGCCTCCGCCCCGCCCGCGCCCGCGGGCAAAACGAGAGCCGTCCCGCTGCCGCAGGCGCTGCCCGAGGCGCTTTCCGGCGCCTGTTCCTCCCTGCTGCTCATCTGCGGAACGGTCTGCTTCTTCTCCGCGCTTGCCTCTCTGCTGGAGGCCTGCGGCTTCCTGACGGCGCTCGAGCAGACGCTCTCCGGCCTGCTCCCGGCGGAGGCCGTCCGGCCCCTTCTTTTGGGCACATTGGAGCTGACCGCAGGCTGCGAAGGCGCCGCAGGCGCGGCCCTCACGCTGCCGCTGCGTTTGTCCCTGCTCTGCGCCTTGAGCTCCTTCGGCGGGCTGTCCGTCCTCCTGCAGTCGGCCTGCTTCTTGCAGGGGCTCATCCCCCTGCGCATCTGCTTCCTGCAGCGGCTGAGCCACGCGGCCCTGAGCTTCTGCCTCTGCCGCCTGCTCTCGCCCTTCCTGTTGGACGCCCTTCCCGCCTGGGCTTCCCTGCTGCCCATTTCGCCGCCGTCTCTTGCAGCTTACGCCTACGCGGGGCTGTTCCTCTGCGCAGGGCTGGCCGCCCTGCTGCGTGCCAAGCGCAGGGCTTCCACAAGGGCTTCCTCTTGATCAGCGCTTACTTCTTGACCCCGTTGAGCTCGTCGCGGTTGTCGCGCACGTCCTCCAAAACGGAGTGCAGGTACTTCTCCAGCCCGGCCAGCAGGTCGTCGGCGTAGTCGTCCGCGGACAGCTTGGCCTCGTTGGCCTGCCTGCGCGCGTTGTTGACGATGTCCTGGGCCCGGTGCTGGGCCTCGGCCACGATGCTGCTCTCCGAGACCATGCGCTCGAACTGGGCCTCGGCGTCCCGGAGGATGTCCTTGGCCTGCAGCTCCGCCTCCTTGACGATGCGGTCGCGGTCGCGCACGATCATCTCGGCGTCCTTCATGTCGTCCGGCAGCGTGACGCGCAGCTCGGACACGATGTCCAGGCACTTCTCCACGTCCACCAGCCGCTTGCCCGTCAAGGGCACGGACGAGCTGTTGTTCAGTTCCTCGTACAGGAACTCCAGCAGTTTCATGACGTTCATGCTTTTTCTCTCCTCTTCTAGTAGGTCCGCCGCGGCTCTTTTATCCGCTGAACACAGATCATATCCTTCTATTTTAATTTTCTCTCTTGCGCATTTCTTCCAGCGCCTTCTGCACGTTTTCCGGCACCAGGGCGCTTATATCGCCGCTTAAGCCCCAGATTTCCCTAACCACGCTGGAGGAAAGGCCGCCGTGCTCGGGCCGGGCCGGGAGGAAGACCGTCTCGACCCCCTCGTCCACGTAGGCGTTGGCGCGGACCAGGCGGCTTTCGTACACGAAGTCCTGCTCGTCCCGTATGCCCCGGGCGATGGCGCAGGCGTTGAGCTTTCTGGCCATATGCACGGTGAAGCCCTCGCCCAGGACCACCTGCACGTTCGGCAGCCCGGAAAGGGCGTCCTTCAGCAGCTCCACGCGCGTTTCCTCCGGCAGGAAGGGGCGCTTCTCCCCGTTGCGCATCACACAGACGTACACCTCGTCGAACAGCCCGGAAAGCCGCTGGGCGATGTCCAGGTGCCCGTTGGTGGGCGGGTCGAAGCTGCCGGGGAACAGGCAGGCCCTCATGGCGCGTCCTCTCCTTCCCTTTTCGGCCCGTCCTCCCTGCAGAGGAAGCGGACCAGGTTCTTTCCGTATTTTTTCTCCCTTGCGACGAAAAATCCTGCCGACAGGTCCAGCGCCTCGCCCGCCGCGGTCTCCGCCACGATCCAAACGTCCTCCGCCAGCAGCCCCCGCCGCAGCAGGAGCTCCAGCGCCCGCTCGATCAGGCCCTTGCCATAGGGCGGATCCAGCAGCACCAGGTCGAAGGGCTCGGCCTCCAGCGTTTCCAGTATTTTGAGCGCATCTCCCCGGATTAGGCGGGCCCTCTCCTCCAAACGGCAGTCGCGTATGTTGCGCTCGATGGCCCGGCAGGCGGCCTCATCCCGCTCGAGCAGGATGGCGCTCTCCGCGCCCCGGCTCAGCGCCTCCAGCGCCATGGCCCCGGAACCGGCGAAGGCGTCCAGCACCCGCGCCCCCGGCGTTACGGCCTGCAGCGCGGCAAACACGGCCTCCCGCGTCCTTTCGTGGGTGGGCCGGGTGGTCTCCCCTTCCGGGGAAACGAGCTTCTTGCCCCGAAGGCTTCCGGCGACGATGCGCAAAAAAGATGCCCCCATTCCGTTTAATCATATCACAAGGAAGAAAAAGCTACAAGTTTTCCCCGGAAAATAATGCGTCTCGCCTCCCGCGGCCCGAAAAAACGCTCATTCCCCCGCGGTGCTTAGGAAGGAGCGCGCAGAAATTTTTTGCTCATCCCCGTATAATCGAACGCTCCCGCGGTCATGCTAGGAACTGCCGGGAGCGTTCCGGCAGTATCGTTGGTCACTCCTCCTACTCTTCACTGGTGCGGCGGACGTCTTTTCCGTCCGCCCCTTTTTTTGTGCAGTGAAAAACCCTTTTCTATAAAAAAGCGGAAAGCCTCTTCTTTATAAAAACGGAAAGCCCCCTTTTCTGTTCGTGCAAACGCCCCCTTTTTCT
>CANQPP010000009.1 GCA_947625765.1 uncultured Clostridia bacterium | reverse complement strand
CCTCACACTCCCTACCTGAAAGGTCTGTTTCGATCGGCGAAGCTGGCTACAGCGTGGTAAGGTCGATCTTGGGATCCTTGCGGGCGGGACGGTAGATCACGAAGCGGTAGCCGATGCACTGCACGGGCTGCGCGTGCACCTTCTCGCATAAAAGGCCGCAGGCCTCGCGCGTTTCGTACGGTGCGTTCTTCATCACCTGGACCTTCACCAGCTCGCGGGCCTCCAGCGCGTCCCAGGTCTGCTTGATGAGGTTGGGCGTGATGCCGTCCTTGCCGATGTGCACCACCGGCGGCTGGTCGTTGGCCAGCGAGCGCAGATAGGCCCGCTGCTTGGAGTTGAGTTCCGCCTCCATAGGGCATCCTCCTTATGTTTCTCTTTTGTCTAGTCGATGAAGTCGAACTCGATCTCGCCCAGGCGCACGCTGGAGCCGTCCTTGGCCCCCTGTTCGCGCAGGGCGTCGATGGCCCCGCTGCGGCGCAGGGCGCGCTCGAAGTAGGCCATGGATCCGTCGTCGTTTAAGTCCACGCGCTCCAGAAGGGAATCCACCAGCGGCCCCTCCAGCACGAACACATCGCCCTCCATGTGGATGGTGAAGGCGTTGCGCGCGGGCAGCTCGATCTCCGGCGCTTCCTCCTCGAAGCTGTCGAGAGGCGGCAGCTGGCGCAGCAGGGCGGCGCAGCGGTCCATCAGGGCGTCAAGTCCCTGCGCCGACGCGGCGCTGATGGGGAAGATCTCCGCCTCCGGCAGGGCAGCGCGCAGGCGCTGCAGGTTCTCCTCCGCGCCGTCTATGTCCATCTTGTTGGCGGCGATCAGCTGCGGCTTTTCCGACAGCCTGCCGTAGGCGGCCAGCTCGTGGTCGATGGCCTTTAAGTCTTCCAGCGGGTCGCGGCCCTCGCTGCCGGAGATGTCCAGCACGTGCACCAGCAGCCGCGTGCGCTCCACGTGGCGCAGGAAAGCGTGCCCCAGGCCCGCGCCGTCGCTGGCCCCCTCGATGAGGCCCGGGATATCCGCCAAAACGAAGCCGTCCCCGTGGGCGCGCACCACGCCCAGGTTGGGCGTCAGGGTCGTGAAGTGGTAGTTGGCGATGCGGGGCTTGGCCGCCGTGACCACGGACAGGATCGTGCTCTTGCCCACGTTCGGGAAGCCCACCAGCCCCACGTCCGCGATGGATTTGAGCTCCAGCTGCACGCACATGGACAGCCCCTTCTGGCCGGGCTTGGCGAAGTTCGGGGCCTGGCGCACGGGGTTGGCGAAGTGGGAGTTGCCCCAGCCGCCGCGGCCGCCGTGCAGCAGCACCTTCTGCTCCCCCGCGTTGCGCACGTCCAGCGCCACGCGGCCGCTGTCCAGGTCGCGGACGATGGTCCCCGGCGGCACCTTGATCACCAAGTCCGGCGCGGACTTGCCCGCCTTGCGGTTGGCGGAGCCGTTCTCGCCGTTTTCCGCCACGAACTTGCGGTGGTAGCGGAAGTCCAGCAGCGTGTGCATGTTGTCGTCGGCCAGAAACACGATGCTGCCGCCGCGGCCGCCGTCGCCGCCGTCCGGGCCGCCGTTGGCGACGTACTTCTCCCTGTGGAAGCTCACCTTGCCGTCGCCGCCGTTGCCGGCCTTCACGTCGATCTTTACGATGTCTACGAACATGGGCATGCAGCTTTTCGTCTCCTTGCGCGCCTTTTGTTTGCTCTAAAGCGCTAATTTTGCGTCAGGCTCCATCATACAGGATGCGGCGCCCGCCCGCAAGCGTTTTTTGCGCCTGCGGCTTAAAAATCTCTTCGGCCTGATCTCTTATCCGTCCGATCGGACGCTATCGCCCGGGGGCAGCTCGCCCTTTTCCCAGATCCCGTCCCGGAACAGCTCCACGCTGCCGTCCGCCAGGTCCGCGCGGAAAAACAGCGTGCCAAACTGCATGTAGAGCCTGCCGTTCACCAGGTTCATCCGCCAGCGCTCCCAGACCCAGTCCTCGGGGAAGGTGAGGAGCTTTTGGTCCCCGCTCCCGTCCCAGGGCCGCAGGTACAGCCCCAGGTCCTCGACCAGGTCGCTGTCCCAGTCGCGGTTCCCCCCGGCAAACAGGATGCCCATGGGGGTCAGCAGGCTGTGCAGGTAGTTGATCTCGTACAATACGTCTTTCTGTTCATTGTCCCCGATCTTGACCAGGCGGGAGTCGCGGAAGTCGCCCTCGCTGTCGCTGTGGGAGGCGTACAGGCCCTGCTCGCAGGCCATAAGCCCGTTCACGATATTGAGGAAGTGGCTGCCCTCGGCGTCGGTCTCCAGCATGGGCGTTTCCGTCGGGTCGGTGCAGATGTCCTCCTGCCCCTGCCCGTCCAGAGCGCAGCGGTGGTAGCCGGTGAAGTCATAGGCAAACAGCGCGTTGTGGTAGCTGGTGGTGTAGTAGATCGTATCCTCGTAGATGGTGAAGCGGGGTTTGTAGTTGCCCAGGTCCCCGACCAGCGTCTGCGTTTCCCCCGTCTCCAAAGAGAAGCGCATCAGGCTCCCCACGCCGCTGTATTTGACCGTGACGCTGCCCCACTCGCCCGGGCCCGTCACATGATAAGTCTTTTCCTCTATGGGCACGTCGCCGATATAGTAGGCCCAGCCATCCCGGACGGTGAAGTCCGTGTAGCTCAAATAGGGCGTGTATTCGGCGCTGTTGTCCTCCGTCTCCCAGGAGGAGACCGCCTGCGCGCCCACGCGCTTCTTTTCCCTTAAAGGTTCAGCCTTGCCGTCCTCCGTCAGGCGGCAGGGCTGCTGGGAAATCACGGCCCGGTAGCCCCACTCGTCCTCGCCGTATTCCAGGGAGAGGAAGTACAGCTCTCCCCTGTCCACGCAGAGGTTACAAAAATCGCCGTCCAGCAGCTTTTCTGCGCTGTCCGCGTCGTTGCGCGTGCGCCAGAGGCCGTCCTGCACGAACCAGACGGTCTCGCCGTCCGTGGCCGCCAGACCGCCCGCGCTTAAGTTCGAGCCCGCGTAGGCGCTCAAGACGTCCAGCGACGCGGGCAGCTCCGCCTTGGTCGTGGGCGCGGGCGTCGCCTCGCTTGAAGGCGCGGGTTCGGGCGTCGGCTCCGTTTCCGGATCGGCGCCGGTCGGCATCTCTGGCGGCGCGACCGTCTCCGGGGTGCTGACGGAGGAGCGCTCCGCGCTTAAAAGGAACGGCAGCAGGGAGCAGCCGCTGCACGCAAGGCAGCACAAAAGACAAATCAGGACGAGCAGAAAGCGCTTAGGCATCGACCGTCACCTCCGGCTTTTTTGGCGTGTCCGTATCCCTGTCCTGCGGGTGGGCGCACCAGGGGTGAAGCGTGCACTCGGCACATTTTGGGTTGCGGGCGTGGCAGACCCTGCGGCCGTGGTAGATGATCCAGTGGTGGGCCTTGGACCAGTCGCTCTTGGGGATGGCCTCCTGCAGCTGCAGCTCGGTCTTCAGAACGTCCTTGGCGTTGGCCAGCCCCAGACGGTTGGAGACGCGGAACACGTGGGTGTCCACGGCGATGCAGTCCCCGCCGAAGGCGTTGGCGTAGACCACGTTGGCGGTCTTGCGGCCCACGCCGGGCAGCGTCTGCAGGGCGTCCCAATCGGCGGGCACCTCGCCGCCGTACTTTTCGCACAGGATGCGGCAGCAGCTGACGATGTTCTTCGCCTTGTTGCGGTAGACGCCGCAGCCCCGGATCCAGGGCTCCAGCTCCTCGGGCGTCAGGGCCGCCAGGTCCGCCGGGCAGCGGAAGCGGGCGAAGAGCTTCTCCGTGACCTTGTTGACCTGCTTGTCCGTGCACTGGGCGGAGAGGATGGTGGCGATCAGCGTCTCGAAGGGGTTGGTGAAGTGCAGCTCCGGCACCGCGTTCGGGTACAGGCGCGCAAGCTCCTGCAAAATATGCTCGTTGGCTGTCATGGGCGGGGGACCTCCTTGTTCACCGTGAAAACCAGGCGTATATTTTAGGGGAAGCGAAGGCAAAAAGAAGCGGGCTTCCCGCAGATGGATGCTCAAGGAAACGGGCGGGGCCGCGCTGGGATCAGCGGCCCATCCCGCCTTTTTAAAGATACCGCAAAGCGGCCAAAAACGCAAGCCCCGCCTTCCTCCCCGCCCTTAAATGTGCCTGTCCGCCTTACAGCCCCGTTTCCAGGGGAGAGACGCGCAGGCCCGCCTGCCCCGGCTCCACCCGGTAAAAGCCGATGAGGTTGGGCACGTTCCCGGCGCGGTAAACGGACAGGACCGCGGGAAAGCGGGACAGGTCAAAGCGCAGGGAGAGCCCGCAGCCCAAGGACACCGCCCTGGGCGTGGAGATGACGCGGGACTCGACGCCTTTTTGGCGGAGCAGGGCCTCCAGACGGAATACCGCCTGGCGGGAACGGAACGAAGCGATCGCAAAGGGTTCCTGGGATTCCATGAAGATCAAACGCCTCCTGCGGGCCAAAAGTTCCGCCTTTCCCCCTTCCAGGTTCTGCCGGCGGACAAAAGGGCCATACACTATCCTATGGACGGCGGCTCCTTTGGGTGCGCGCATCCTGCATCCGCCGGAGGGAGAGGGAAAAGAAGAATGATCTATCTGGACAACGCGGCCACCAGCTTTCCCAAGCCCGCGGCCGTGATCGAGAAGGTACAGGAGACGATGCTCTACGCCGGGGCGAACCCCGGCCGCGGCGGGCACAGGCCGGCCCTTTGCGCGGGCCGCCTGGTGGACAGGGCGCGGCGGGGGCTGGCGGCGCTTCTGCAGGTGGAGGACGAAGCGGACATCTTCTTCGGCTTCAACTGCACGGACATGCTCAACGCCGCGCTCTACGGCGTGGTGGAGCCGGGCTGGGAGGTGGCCTGCACCGTCTGGGAGCACAACTCGGTCCTGCGGCCCCTGCACGAGATGCAGCGCCGGGGGCTCATTACGCTAAAAATAGGAGAGGACCTTGAGCAGGCGATCACGGGAAATACCCGCCTGGCGGTGGTCAGCCACGCCTCCAACGTGACGGGCGCCGTGCAGCCCGTGGAGGCGCTGGCGGCCCTGTGCAGGCAGCGGGGCATCCTGCTGCTGGTGGACGCCGCACAGACCGCCGGGGTCCTGCCCCTGTACCCGGAGCGCTGGGGCGTGGACATGGTCGCCATGCCGGGGCACAAGGGGCTGCTGGGGCCCATGGGCACGGGCGCGCTGTACGCGCGCAAGGGGCTGAAGCTCACGGTCTACCGGCAGGGCGGCACGGGCACGGCTTCCCTCTCGCCCCTGCAGCCGGAGGAGCGGCCGGAGGGGATGGAGTCCGGCACGCTCAACGCGCCGGGGCTGGCGGGTCTGAGCGCGGGCGTTGACTACGTTCTCAAGCGTCGCGCGGCCATACAGGCCCACGAGCAGCTGCTGACCCGCCTGCTGCTGGAGGGGCTGTCGCAGCTGCCGCAGGCGCGGGTGCTCGGCCCGCAGACGGCCCTCGAGCGCGTGGGGACGGTGAGCCTGAATTTGGGGGAACTTCCCTCCGGTCTGGTGGCGGACGGCCTGGCCCAGCGGGACATCTGCGTGCGCGCGGGGCTGCACTGCGCGCCTCTGGCCCACCGGGCGCTGGGCACCACGGAGCAGGGTGCGGTGCGGGTGAGCTTCGGCCCCTTCAACACCGCCGGGGACGTCTGGGCCCTGCTGGAGGCCCTTAAGGACATCACCCGGGAAGCGGGGATTTAAAGGGGGAAGAAGAAGCCGCCCGCACTGCCTGTGAAGGCGGGGCGGGCGGCTTTTTATGCGTTAAGAAAATGCGTTACAGCGGCTTTACGGCTCTGCGGACGCCCGCGACCACGGGAACGGCGATCACGATGGAGAGAAGGCCGGTCACCAGCTGCACGACCTGCTGGGTGAAGGCCACGGGCACGGCGGCCGCGAAGGGCAGCTGCTGCACGCCCATGAGCGCGAAGAACACCATGCCGAAGGCGATGAGCACGTACTTGGCGGCGGCGGAGACGAAGGCGATCCACAGGTTCTTCTTTCCGCCCTTAAAGCCGAAGTAGGCGCCCACGGCGATGGCGATGTTGCCCACGGCGATGGGCACGACCATGGGCAGCTGGGCATGGCCCTGGAACAGGGCGACGATGGGCGCGATCACGGAGAGGACCACGCCGGCCCAGACGTTGGCGCAGGCCGCGGCCACGACCAGGCACAGGTTGACCAGGGTGCCGATGATGTAGGTCACGTAGGTGGCGTTGGGCGTGGGGAACAGGTAGCGCGCCGACTGGAACAAAAGCGTGAAGGCCAGCATCACGGCGGTGTAAGTCAGGAAACGCAGCGTCTTTTTCTGCATGGGGTCAGACCTCCTTGAGAAGTGGAATGATTGCTGCGGGGCAAAGACTTGTCCCGCTCCATAAAATACCACAAAACGGGGCGATTCAAACAGGGAAGGGGGGACGAAAATGGGCGACGTTCACACGCATTGAAGAACCGCATAAAGCGCGTTTGGCCGCTTTTCCGGAAAGAGAAGCGTTTTTATGGAAATGCTCGCGGCGGTGTTTGGACGCTTGGAGAACTCAAAACCACGGCGCGGCGGGGCTTTCTTCCCAAAAAGTGTCATGAAGAAAACAACTGGGGACGAAAAAGCGGAGCCGCTCCATGGGGAAGTCGGCTCCGCGTGTGTTTTATATGGGCTTATTGCTCCGGCGCGCTTTCCTTCACCTGGATGCCCAGCAGGTCCAGCTGGTCCTTCTGCACCTGGGAGGGCGTCTCCATCATCAGGCAGCTGCCGTTGCTGGCCTTGGGGAAGGCGAGCACGTCGCGCAGGGACTGGGCCCCGGTGAGGATCATCATCAGCCTGTCCACGCCGAAGGCGAAGCCGCCGTGGGGCGGGACGCCGTACTTGAAGGCCTCCAGCAGGAAGCCGAAGCGGGCCCAGGCCTCCTCGTGGGTGAAGCCGATGCGGTTGAACATCTTCTCCTGCACGTTGGGGTCGTGGATGCGGATGGAGCCAGAGCCCATCTCCACGCCGTTTAGTACCAGATCGTAGGCCTTGGCGCGCACCTTGCCCGGGTCGCTCTCCATCAAGGGGATGTCCTCGTCCATGGGGGAAGTGAAGGGATGGTGCATGGCCACGAAGCGGCCCTCGTCCTCGTCCCACTCCAGCAGGGGGAACTCGGTCACCCAGAACAGGTCGTAGCGGCTCTGGTCGATGAGGTCCAGCCTGCGGGCGATCTCCAGGCGCAGCTGGCCCAGGGCCTGGAACACGACAGCGTCCTTATCCGCCACGAAGAACAGCGTGTCTCCGTTTTCCGCCTGCATGCGGGAGAGCAGCCCGGCCAGCTTTTCCTCGCTTAAGAATTTTAAGAACGGGGACTTTACTCCCTGCTCGCTCAGCGACATCCAGGCAAGGCCCCTGGCGCGGAAGGTCTTGACGAACTCGCCCAGGGCGTCCAGCTCCTTGCGGGGGAAGAGATGGCCTTGAACGCGGATGCCGCGCACGCTGCCGCCGGAGGCCGCAGCGCCCTCGAACACGGAGAAGCCGCAGTCCTTTGCCCAGTCGGTCACGTTTTGCAGCTCCATGCCGAAGCGGCGGTCTGGCTTGTCGGAGCCGTATCTTTCCATGGCTTCGCGCCAGGTGACGCGCTCAAGGGGCAGGGACACCTCGATGCCCTTGACGGTGCGGAACACCTCGCGGAAGGCCCCCTCCACCACGGTCTGTATGTCCTGCTCGCGGGCGAAGCTCATCTCCAGGTCGCACTGGGTGAACTCGGGCTGCCGATCGGCGCGGGAGTCCTCGTCGCGGAAGCAGCGGGCCAGCTGAAAGTAGCGGTCCGTGCCGCCCAGCATCAGCAGCTGCTTGTAGATCTGCGGGCTCTGGGGCAGGGCGTAGAACTGGCCCGGATGCACGCGGGAGGGCACCAGGTAGTCGCGCGCCCCCTCCGGCGTGGACTTGGTCAAAATGGGCGTTTCCACCTCGGTAAAGCGCTGGGTGAACATGTAGGAGCGCAGTGTCTGCATCACCAGGCTGCGGGTGGAGAGCATCCTCTGCACCGAGGGCTTGCGCAGCTCCAGGTAGCGGTACTTTAAACGCACCGTCTCGCTCTCGTCGGGGTGGTCGTCGTCGATGTAGATGGGCGGGGTGGCCGCCTGGTTGAGCAGCAGGCAGTCCTGCACGAACACCTCGATCTCGCCGGTGGCGAGCTTTTTATTCACAGCCTCCGGCGCGCGCTGGCGCACTTCCCCCTCCACGCAGACCACGTACTCGCTGCGCAGGCCGCCGCCCACGGCAAAGGCGTCCGCGCCGCAGACGTTGGCGTCGAACACCAGCTGCACAAGGCCGGTCTTGTCCCGCAGCCACACGAAGATGAGGCCGCCCAGGTCGCGGGTGCGCTGCACCCAGCCGCAGAGGGAAACCACGCGCCCGGTATCGGCGCGCGTCAGCTCGCCGCAGTAATCCGTGCGGCCAAAGCCCTTGATCGCCATGATCGATCGAACCTCTTTCCATAAAAACTTGTCTATCAGCCTTGCAAAGGGGCGTTTATTTTTCCGCGCCGGAGAGGCGGCAGAGGAGCTCCTCCTGGGAGAGCAGCGTCTCCTCGCGGCTGCGCATGTCGCGCAGGCGGTACTTGTTTTCCTTCAGCTCGTCCTCGCCGATCACCACCACGTATTCGGGCCCCAGCTTTCCGGCGTACTTGAACTGGGCCTTGAGGCTGCGTCCGGCGTGGTCCATGTCGCAGGGAATGCCGCTTAAGCGCATCAGGCGGGTCAGGCGGAATGCCTCGTCCAGGGCCGCCTGGCCCATGGAAGCCACGTACACACGCAAGGGGGAGCTTTCCGTTTCCGCCGCGCCGGAGGAGGACAGGGCCATCAGCAGCCGTTCCATGCCCATGCCGAAGCCGATGCCGGGCACGGAGGGGCCGCCCACGCTCTCCACCAGGCCGTCGTAGCGGCCGCCGCCGCAGGCGGTGAACAGCTGGCCGTTCTCCAGCGGGTACATGATCTCGAACACGGTCTTGGTGTAGTAGTCAAGGCCGCGGACGATGCCGGGATCCACCTCGTAGGGGACGCCCGCGACGGTAAGCAGTTCCTTTACGCGCGCAAAGTGTGCGGCGCAGTCGTTGCAGAGGTATTCCAGGATGGACGGCGCGCCGACGATCTCGGCCTTGCAGCCGGGGTCCTTGCAGTCCAGTATGCGCATGGGGTTCTTCTCAAAGCGCCCCTGGCAGGTGGGGCAGAGCTTTGTCAGCTTGGGACGCAGGAAGTCGCGCAGGGCATCGGTGTAGCGGGCGCGGCAGGTCGGGCAGCCGATGGAGTTGATAAACAGGCGCAGGTTTTTCCCGCCCAGGCGCTCGATCACGTCCATGGCCAGGCGGATGACCTCCACGTCGATGGTGGGTTCCTTGGCCCCGAACACCTCCACGCCGAACTGGTGGTGCTCCCGCAGGCGGCCGGACTGGGGCGCCTCGTAGCGGAACACGGGGCAGTAGAGATAATAGGCCTTGAGCGGCAGGGGCTCGTTGAACAGCCCGTGCTCGATGAACAGGCGGGCCGTGCCCGCGGTGCCCTCGGGCTTTAAGGTGATGGAGCGGCCGCCCTTATCCTCGAATGTGTACATTTCCTTCTGCACCACGTCCGTGGTGTCGCCCACGCCGCGCTGGAACAGCTCGGTGTGCTCGATCACGGGGGTGCGCACTTCCCTGTAACCGGCCAGGCGGCAGACGTCGCGCATGACGGCTTCCATCCGCTGCCAGGCGGCGCTTTCCTGGGGCAGCACGTCCTTGGTGCCTCTGGGTGCTTGGATCATCGTAAATACCCTCCCTGAAGGTGCTCATTCGCTTTTTTAAGGATACGGCGGGGAAATACGCTTGTCAAGCGAAGAATCGTTAAGGAAGAAAGGCAAAAACCCGCTTTAAGAGACGAAAAGCCGTGTTTTAAGAGGGGGAAGAAGGGGTATACTCAATAAAAGGGACGGGAAGGCGAAACGTTTTGCCTCCCCGCTGAACGAGGAGATGGAAACGCGATGGAAGAAAAGGGCGTGGTCACCGACGTGAACGGCGAGACCATGACCGTGGAATTTGAACGCTCGCCCATGTGCGAGAAGTGCGGCGCCTGCGAGCGGGCGCAGGAGCGGATGCGCATGGAGATGAAGCGATTGCAGGACGCCGACGTGGGCGACCGCGTGCAGGTGGAGCTGCCGGAAGGCGCGCTGCTCAAGGCCGCGCTGCTGGCCTACGGGCTGCCGCTGGTCCTGCTGCTGCTGGGGCTGTTCGTGGGCAAATCGCTGCCCGGCTGGCTGGGCCTGCCCGGCAACAGCGACCTGTACGCCCTGGCATTGGGGCTGCTGCTGGCCGCGGGCGCATACCTGCTCATCCGGCGCACGGAGCCTAAGCGCCGCCGCCGGGGAAGCTACGCGCCCCAGGCGGTGCAGCTGGAACGGCTGTGCATGAAGGAAAAGGAGGAGACGCAAAATGGCAAATGAATACGTGGTCCAGGCGACGAGCGCCGAGGACTTCCGTGAAAAGACGAAGGCGGGCCTGGTTTTGGTGGACTTCTGGGCCGCCTGGTGCGGTCCCTGCCGCATGGTCGCGCCCATCCTGGAGCAGCTGGCCGCGGAGAAGGGCGGCGCGCTCACCGTGTGCAAGGTGGACGTGGACGCCCTGCCAGAGCTGGCCGCCCAGTACGGCGTGATGAGCATCCCCGCGCTGCTGCTGTTCAGGGACGGGCAGCTGGTCAAGCAGACCGTGGGCGCCCAGCCCAAGGCCGCGCTGGAGAAGTTCATCGCGGAATAAAGAATACATAGGCGATAAACCCCGCTTGCCGAGATGGTTCGGTCGGCGGGGTCCTTTTATGCGCGTTTTACGGGACGAGCGGCTTTGAAAAGTTGAACGGCAGGAAAGAAAGATCCCCGTTCCTTAAAAGAGGTTCAATGGACTTTTGAATTTCGACCAGCTACAATAGGAGCAGAAGCGCTTTAAAATCGCAAAGGAGCAAATTCCACATGACCATGGGAGAAGTGATCCGCCAAAACAGAAAGAAGAAGGGCCTCACACAGGAGGAGATGGCCGCGCGCCTGGGCGTGACCGCGCCCGCCGTCAACAAGTGGGAAAAGGGAAACACGCTGCCGGACGTGGCGCTGCTCAAGCCCATCGCGCGGCTGCTCGGGATCAGCACGGACGAGCTTTTATCCTTTGAGGAAACGCTGACGGACGGGGAGATCGAAGGCTTCATAAGGAAGCTCCAAGAGGAGCTGGAGAGCCGGGACTTCCGCGAGGTGTTTGCCTTCGTCAAGGAGACCATCGAGGAATACCCCAGCTGCGAAAGCCTGATCTTACAGGCGGCGGCGCTGCTGGACGTAAGGCGAATGGAGACAGACCTTCCCGACAAGGACGAATACGAGGATATGATCCTCGGCTGGTACGAAAGGTGCCTGCTCTCTCAGGATGAATGGCTGCGGACGCAGGCGGCGGATCCGCTGTTCCACGCCTGCATCCGGCGGGAGGAATACGAGAAGGCGGCGCGGTACCTAAAGTATTTCTCCCTGGAGAACCCGGAGCGCAAGCGCAAGGAGGCGCTCGTGAACGGCAAAACGGGCAAGCGGGCGGAGGCCTACCGCGCCTGCGAGGAGCTGCTCTTCAGCGGCTACCAGCAGCTGCAGCTGACGCTCGACGACCTGCGCATACTCTGCATGGAGGACGGCGACCGCGAGCTGGCCCGCAGGCTGGTCTCCGTCTCGTCCCAGCTCGCCGCAGCCTTCGAGATGGGCAGGTACCAGGAGGTGTGCGTGGGGCTGGACGTCGCGGTCTGGGAGAAGGATGTTCCATGGACGGCGAAGATCATGCGGGACATCTTGGACAGCGTGGACACGCTGGGCGACATGGCGGGCTCCAGGCTCTATCGGCACATGAAGCTCAAGACCATCGACCCCGCGTTCAAGGAAGGCCTGAAGGCGGAGCTGGCCCGGTCCCTCGAGGACGAGTCGTTTGCGTTCATGCAGGGCAACGAGGACTGGGAGAGGCTCAAGCGCGAAAACCGCGTTTGACCGCCAGCGCCAAAGAGAACAACCGCCTGAACGGACGGTGGATATCTTCACATTCGGGTGGTATACTGTGAAACGCCGGGCGGCCGTTCGACCAGTTTGGAAAGGCGATATTCGAGGGGAAAAACCATGATCATCGATGCGCATGTGCATTTGCCCGTAACAGGCGGCGGCAGTTCCTTTCTGCAAAAGAAAGAACGATTGCTGCACGAGATGGCGAGGAACCATGTAGATCAGTGCATCGTCATTTCGGACTCCTACCCCGTCAGCGAGATCGGGTCCATGGACGAGTGCGTTACGCTGTTTGAGGGAAACGAGACCGTGCACGTCGTTGGAGGGATAAGCCCGTTGTGCGGGTATCGGGAGCAGCTTGCAAAGCTGCAAGCGTATCTGGAAAGGCGGCAGGTCGTCGGGATCAAGCTGTTTACCGGGCATGAGGAGTTTTACCTCACAGACGAAAGGCTAAAGCCAGTCTATGAGCTCGCGCTCCGATACGACGTGCCGGTGCTCTTTCATTCCGGCGGGAGCCAATACGGCAGCGTGCTGTCCGCGATCGAAGTGGCGGGGAAATATCCGAAGCTGCGCTTGGTCTGCTGCCATTGCTTTTATCCGCATCTTGAACAATGTCTGCCAGCTGTTGACGTACAGAACATCTTTTTTGATATTTCCTCCATAGCCGACGGATATAACAGCATACCTGACTTACAAGAAATGCTCACACGCATCATAGAAAAAGCCCCGTCGAGGGTGCTGTTTGGATCGGACTACGGCGGGTGCAGCCAAGGAGAGCATATAGAACTCGTCAGGGGACTTCATCTTGAACCTGCGGTGCGGGAGGCTGTTTTTTGGAAGAACGCCGCAAGGGTCTATCGACTAGGAGAAGGGAAAATATGATCAAGCAAATTGTTGACGAGAATGAAAAAAGGCGCATCGCAAGGCAGGTTTTGGAAGCGCTCCCGGAGTGGTTCGGCATCCCGGAGGCAAGGGAGGACTACATCGAGAAAAGCGCGGGCCAACTGTTTTTCGCGGCGATGGAGGACTCCGATCCCGTGGGCTTTCTGTATCTGAAAGAGTCCGGGAAGGATACGGTGGAGCTGTATGTCATGGGCGTGTTGAAGGAGCGCCAGCGTCGCGGCATCGGACGGGGACTGTTTGAGGCGGCAAAAAATGCGGCGCTTAAGAACGGATATTCCTTTATGCAGGTAAAGACCGTGCAGATGGGCAGATATGAGGAGTACGATCGGACGAATCGGTTCTATCAAAGGATGGGCTTCAAGGAATTCGAGGTGTTCCCTACTTTGTGGGATGAACAGAATCCCTGCCAGATTTACGTGATGGCCTTGCGGTAAGAGGCCATATCGGGCGGGCGGCCGCAAGACCTTTAAAAAAACAGAGCGGGCGAAAACGCCTGCTCTGTTTTTGTGTTCGTTAGGAGAATGGACGGGGGCTTTCAGGGCAGCTCCTCGTAGAAGTGGGAGAGCACCCAGTCCTTGGCGGCGGAAACATCCGGCAGGAAGTAGAGCTCCTGCCCCACCTGCTCGTCCGCGCCGGGCAGCGTCTCCATTTTGACGCCCTTGTCGGCAAGGGCCGCGGCCTTGCGGATGAAGGCGGCGAAGGCCTGCGCGTCCAGGTCCGTGCGCAGAACGGCGCGCATCTCCTCGCAGAGGGCGTCCGGGTCGTCGGCGGAGTCCAGTGCGTCGCGCATGGCGGTCAGGAAGGCCGCGATCAGCTGCTGGTGGCGGGACATCTTCTGGGTGTCCGTGCCGGGGATGGGCTGGCCGTCCTGGTCCAGCATGGAGTTGTGGGAGGCGTAGACCTCCAGGTTTCGGCCCAGGGGCTGGAAGCCCGGCGACAGGTTGGAATAGGCCGCCGCCAGCTGCTCGCTCACCTGCAGGGAAACACCGCCGCACAGCGTGTTCAGCTCGCGCAGCTGCACGATGTTGAGCATGGCGTAGTTGTCCAGCGGCACGCCGCCCAGCAGGCCACCCACCAGCGCCAAGGTGTCCTCCTCGCCGCTGCCTGCCGCCTCGCCCAGGTAATAGGCCTCACTGATGGGCCCAAAGCGCGGCTGGCCGTCCCCGCTGCCCGTGTTCAGCAGCACGCGGGTGTCGCGGGGAATGGAGAGCAGGCACAGCCCGTCCGCGCCGTCCTCGGCCAGCACCAAGGTCAGGGTGGAGGCGTAGGAGGCGTTCTCGCTGTCGTAGGCCATGCCCATCACCAGAAGGGAGGAAAGCTCCTCCTTCTGCACCAAAGAACCCGAGGAAAGGGCGTAGGGCGCGGGCGTTTCCTCGCCCGCGGGCGCCTCTTCCGGCCCCGCGCAGGCGCAAAGGAGAGACAGGCTCAGGGCCAGCAACAGGCACAGGCAGCGCCGCTTCATGGGCTTTTTCTCTCCCCTTTCCTCATTCGTACAGCCTAAGACTTGTTTTTGTCAGCCCCTGCGGAAGTCGTAGCGCTGGGGCTTGCGGAAGTCGTGGATCAGCTCGCCGTAGGTGTCCAGGTCCTCGATGGCGCGGCCCGTGCCCAGCACCACGCACTCGATGGGCCGCTCGGCCACGCGGCAGGGCACGCCGGTCTCGATGCCCACCCGCCGGGACAGGCCCGAGAGCAGGGCGCCGCCGCCCGTCAAGGTGATGCCGCGGTCGAACACGTCGGAGGCAAGCTCGGGCGGGGTGCGCTCCAGAACGCCGTGGATGGCCTCGATGATGCGGGAGGCGGGCTCCTCCACGGCGGTGGAAATTTCTTCCGCCGTGATGTGCACGGTCATGGGCAGGCCGGAGACCAGGTTGCGGCCCGTCACGTCCATGGTGCCCACGGGGGGCTCGGGCGAGACGATGCCGATCTGCATCTTGATCTGCTCGGCGGTGCGCTCGCCGATGAGCACGTTGTGCTTCTTCTTCATGAAGCGGACGATGCTCTCGTCCACCTTGTCGCCCGCGCAGCGCACCGAGTCGATAATCACGGGGCTGGTCAGGGACACAAGGGCGATGTCCGTGGTGCCGCCGCCCACGTCCACCACGATGGAGCCGCCCGCGCTGCGGATGTCCAGGCCCGCGCCGATGGCGGCGGCCACGGGCTCCTGGATGAGCCGCGTGTCGCTGGCGCCGGCGTCCAGCATGGCCTCCACCACGGAGCGGCGCTCCACCTCCGTGATGCCGGAGGGCACGCAGACCACCACGCGGGGGCGGAAGAACGAGAAGCGCCCCAAAACCTTGCGCAGGTAGTAGTGCAGCATGCGCTCGGTCAGGTCGTAGTCGGAGACCACGCCGTCCCGCAGCGGCCGCACCACGTGCACGCCCGTGGGCGTGCGGCCCATCATGCGCAGGGCGTCGGTGCCCACGGCGATGATGCTGTGGAGGCGCTCGTCCAGCGCCACCACGGAGGGCTCGTGCAGCACGATGCCCTTGCCTTTTATGTACACCAGCACGCTGGCGGTGCCCAAGTCGATGCCGATATCCCTGGAAAAAACAGCCAAGCCTGACGGACCTCCCATTTGTTTTTTCCGCCGGATGCCGAAAGGAGAGACCCGCCGTTTCAAAAAAACAAGCAGGACCTTGCGGAAAACGGGCGCAAAAAACACATTCACGCTTCTTTCCCTCAAAGATTCTGCTTTTCCTTCCCCGTTTCCTGCCCAAAGGGGCGGCAGGGGATGTGTCAGAGTTGTAAAAGTTGGCGCTTTTCCCGCCTGGGCGGCAGGTCCTTCATGCCCACCTTGTACTTTAGGCAGGTCGCCCGACCGCCGCGCAGGTGGCGCTCGGCCTTGTTGAGGTCCAGGACGCGCCGCACCTGCGCCGCCATCCTGGGGTCGATGGCGGGCAGGCGCTCCGCCATATCCTTGTGCACGCTGGACTTGGAGAGCGCGAATTTGTCCGCGGCCTGGCGCACGGTGGCCCCGGTCTCCACGATATAGCCGCCGATGGCAAGGCACCGCTCCCTGATGTATTCCTGCATACCATCCGCTTCCCTTCCATGGGTTTTGCTGTCATACTATGCGTGAGGTGCGGGATTTAGTAGGCGGCGCGGCGTCTTTTCGGCCAAAAAGGGACGAGACGGGGCGGATATCTGTTTTTTATACGCCGCGCGGTATTGACGAAACGAAAGAGAAAAAGTATACTGGTAGGGCCTTATAGAGAGTGGTCGAGGGACGGGCCCGATGAAACCCGGCAGCCGGCCGGTCCGAAAAGAGGATCGGCGCTGGTGCCAATTCCCGCGGCGAAGCGTGAAGGGCAGGTCTGCCCCGCTCGCCGGAATATGAGGCGGAAGCGTGTTTTTAAAGAACAAAGCCTTCTGCCTTGGAGATCAGGGCGGAAGGCTCATTTATTTGGTGAAAGAAAAGAAGAGAGGGGAAAACAGCATGGAAGCGGGCAGGTTCCAGGGCCGCAGCGAGGCCTACGCCGCCGGGCGGCAGGGATACAGCGCACAGGCGCTGGACGTGATCCGCTCTCTCTGCCCGCCGGAAAGCTGCCCCGTGGCGCTGGAGGCCGGCGCGGGCACGGGCATCTTCACCCGCGCGCTGCTGGACGCTGGCTACCGGGTGCTGGCCGTGGAGCCGGACGCTGGCATGCGGGCCAAGATGGAGGAAGCCCTCAAGGGAGAGAGAAACGTCCGCATACTGGCCGCGTCGGCGGAAAGGACGACCCTAAAGGAAAATGCCGCGGACTTCGCGGTGGCGGCCTCGGCCTTCCATTGGTTCGACGCGGACGCCTTCCGCAGGGAGTGCCTGCGGGTGCTGCGGGGAGAGAGGCAGGTGTTCCTGCTCATCAACGCGCGGCCGATGGACGACCCCTTCACCCGGGAGCAGGACGCCATCTGCCGCTCTCTTCTGCCGGGCTACGAGAGCCTGGACCACGGCGCGCGGGACACCGAGCGCGGGGCGGCGGGGTTCTTCCGGCCGGGATACAAGAGGTACGACTTCCCTTTCGACCTCACGTACGAGAAGGAGGCATTCCTGCAGCGCAGCCTGTCCTCGTCCTACGGGCCGAGGAAGGGCGAGGCGGCCTACGAGCCCTACGTGCGGGAGCTGGGGCGCTTGATCGACCGCTATGAAAAGGGCGGCAGGCTCACCGTCCGCAACGAGACGCGCCTCTGGGCGGGACAGCCCGCATTATAACGCGTTATATACACATAAAACCGGCAGGACCGGAGAAAAGAGGGCGTAGGCCCGAATACAGAGCGGCGTTGTGCCGCAGGAGGAAGACCCGACATGAGCGAGAGAAAGTACACATTCACCTCGGAATCCGTGACCGAGGGGCACCCGGACAAGCTCTGCGACCAGATCGCGGACGCCATCCTGGACGCCCACCTTGCCCAGGACCCCGGCGCGCGCGTGGCCTGCGAGGTCTGCGCCACCACCGGGATGGTGCTCATCCTGGGCGAGATCAGCTCCAAGGCCCAGGTGGACCACGCCGCCATCGCCCGCGAGGTGATCGCGGACATCGGCTACAAGGACGGCCGCTGCGGCTTCGATGCCAGGACCTGCGCGGTGCTGGTGGCGCTGGACAAGCAGTCCCCGGACATCGCCATGGGCGTGGACGCGGCGCTGGAGAGCCGCAAGGAGGGGGATAAGGACACCGGCGCGGGAGACCAGGGCATGATGTTCGGCTTTGCCTGCGACGAGACGCCGGAGACCATGCCGCTGCCCATCTCCCTGGCCCACAGGCTGACCCGCCGCCTGGCCGAGCTGCGCAAGAGCGGGGAGCTGCCCTACTTAAAGCCCGACGGCAAGGCGCAGGTGAGCGTGGAATACGAGGACGGCGCGCCCAAGCGCGTGAGCGCGGTGGTCGTCTCCACCCAGCATTCGGCGGACGTGTCGCAGGAGACCATCCGGGCAGATCTCATGGACAGGCTCATCCGCACGACCATCCCGGCGGAGCTGCTGGATACGGACACCCGCTTCTTCATCAACCCTACGGGGCGCTTCGTGGTGGGCGGGCCCGAGGGGGACGCGGGCGTCACCGGCCGCAAGATCATCGTGGACACCTACGGCGGCTACGCGCCCCACGGCGGCGGCGCCTTCTCCGGCAAGGACCCCACCAAGGTGGACCGCAGCGCCTGCTACATGCTGCGCTATATCGCCAAGAACCTGGTGAAGGCGGGGCTCTGCCGCCGCTGCCAGCTGCAGGCGGCCTACGCCATCGGCGTGGCGCAGCCCGTCTCCCTGCTGGTGGACAGCATGGGTACGTCCGTTTTGCCGGATGAGCAGCTGGAGAAGCTGGTGCGCAAGGCATTCGACCTGCGGCCCGCGGCCATCATCGACCGGCTGGACCTGCGGCGGCCCATCTACCGCGCCTCCACCAACTACGGCCACTTTGGCCGGGAGGATGCGGAGCTGCCCTGGGAGAGGACCGACGCCGCCGAGACGCTGAAAGAACTGGCGGCGGAGATGGGATAAATAAGCATCCGACAGAGACATATCTGAAAGAGGGCCCGAGGGAGATTTCCCCGCGGGCCTTCTCTTTTGTATTTCGGCGGTTTCTCTCATAAACCGTTCTCATATAAGAAAATAGAAGGGAAAACCCGCTTTTCCCGCGGATTTCCTTTCTTCGTCGAAAGAAAGCCGTTTCCGCTTTCCGCGCAAAGTTTCATGCTTTAAACGGTTTTCTCTTAAACAATTTCCTTAAACTGTTTCCTTTCAGAAAGGGAAAACCCGCTTTTTCCGTGGCTCTCCCTTCTTCGCCGAAAGCCCGCCGCTCCCGCCCCTCCTGCGGAGTTTTATTTTCCATCGAAAGGCCGCGGCCTCCGCTCCCTGCGTTTTCCCCTCCTGGGAAAGGGTGACAGGGGGCGGACGAATGGTGTATAATGGATGCGATCCGTTTTTCACGGAAAGGCAAAGGGGAAGGGGGCGGCCCGGTGGACAGCTTCGAAGGGATCGTGTCGGAGATCCGCTTTCAGAACGAGGAGAACGGCTTCACGGTGATGAGCCTGGTGGCCGGCGGCCGCGAGGAGACCGTGGTGGGCGTGCTGCCCTTCCTGCACGAGGGCGAGCGCGTCCGCGTCACCGGCCGCTGGACCGAACACCCCAGCTTCGGCCGCCAGCTGAACGCCGAGGGCTATGAAGTGGTGGTCCCCACTCGCGCCGACGAGATCGAGCGCTTCTTGGGCTGCGGGGTCATCAAGGGCGTGGGCCCGTCCATGGCCCATTCCATCGTGCGCATTTTCGGCGAGGACACCCTGCGCGTGATCGCCGACGACCCGGCACAGCTCAGCCGCGTGCCCGGCATCGGTCCAAAGCGCGCCGCCGCCATTGGCCGCGCCTACGCCGACAAGTTCGAGACGCGGGAGGCGCTTTTGTACCTCTCCAAGTACCAGATCGCGCCGTCGCTGGCCATGCGCATCATCAACGCCTACGGCAAGGCGACCATCGCCGTGCTCAAGGAGAACCCCTACCGCCTCACCTACGACGTGCAGGGCATCGGCTTCCGCACCGCCGACCGCATCGCCTTCTCCATGGGCTTTGAGAAGAACGACCCCAACCGCATCCGCGCGGGGCTGATCTATACGCTCAAAGAGGCCGCCGCCTCCGTGGGCCACGTGTATCTGCCCCGGGAGGAGCTGATGGAGAGCGCCTCCGGCGTCCTGCAGGTGGACCGCGACGAGGTGGAGAACGAGTACGCCGCCCTGCGCCTGACCCGCCAGGTGGTGGAGGAGGAGATGGAGGAGGGCGTGGCCGTGTACGAGGCTCCGCTGTTCGACGCGGAGGTGGAGTGCGCGCGCAGGCTCCTGTCCCTTCTGGAGGCGGAGGGCGCCCCAGCGCCCGCGGGCGGGGAGGACGAGATCGCCCGCTTTGAGCAGGCCCACGACATCCGCTTCGAGGCGGAGCAGAAGAAGGCCATTCTGATGGCCCTGCGGGAGAGCGTGTGCGTGATCACCGGCGGGCCGGGCACGGGCAAGACCACGGTGCTCAACTGCCTGCTGGAGCTGCTGGACGCCGGAAACCTGGGCGCGGCCGTGGCGCTGGCGGCGCCCACGGGCCGGGCGGCCAAGCGCATGAGCGAGGCCACCGGCCGGGAGGCCAAGACCATCCACCGGCTGCTGGAATACTCCGGCGAGGGCGAAAAAGGCCTGCACTTCGGCAAGGGCGAAAACGACCCCTTAAAGGCCGACGTGGTGGTCTTAGATGAAATGTCCATGGTGGACCTGCAGCTGTTCCGCTCCTTTCTGCGGGCGGTCAGGCGCGGCACGCGGCTGATCCTGGTGGGGGACAGCGACCAGCTGCCCTCTGTTGGTGCGGGCAACGTGCTGGCCGACATACTGCGCTCCGGCGCGGTGCCCACGGTCAAGCTCACCCAGGTGTTCCGCCAGGCGGCCTTAAGCCAGATCGTCATGAACGCCCACCGCATCAACGCCGGGGAGATGCCCGTGCTCCGCAACCGGGACACCGACTTCTTCTTCGAGCGGCGCGATACGCTCGCCCGCATCGCGGACTCGGTGACCGCCCTGTGCGTGGAGCGGCTGCCGGGCTACTTCCACATAGACCCCATGCAGGACATCCAGGTGCTCTCCCCGGTCAAGAAGGGCGAGGCGGGCGTGATCGCCCTCAACCGCAGGCTGCAGGAGAGCCTGAATCCGCCCTCCCGCCGCAAGCAAGAGCGCCGCTTCGGGGAGACGCTGTTCCGCGAGGGCGACAAGGTGATGCAGACCCGCAACGACTACCAGGCCGAGTGGATCCGCCAGACCGAGACCGAGCTGGAGGAAGGGCTGGGCGTGTTCAACGGGGACATGGGCCGCGTGCTCTCCATCGAGGACGGGGAGATGGAGGTGCTCTTCGACGACGAGCGGCGGGTGGTCTACACCGACTCCATGCTGGCCGACCTGGACCTTGCCTACGCCGTGACCATCCACAAGAGCCAGGGCAGCGAGTTCGACACCGTGGTGCTGGCCCTCTGCCCCGGGCACCCGCGCATGATGGCCCGGAACCTGCTCTACACCGCCGTGACCCGCGCCCGCAAGCGCGTGGTGCTGGTGGGCACCGAGCAGCTGGTGGCCCGAATGGTGCAGAACGACCACACCGTGCGCCGCTACACCCTTTTGAGCCAGCGGCTGCGGGGCGAAATGTGAGAAAAAACCCGACCATGCCCCTTGACAGGCGGCGCGAAGGGGCGTATACTGAACACCAACGGTTTTTAGCGCTTTAGCACAATGATGCAGCATTACGATAAAGAGACCGATCTGGACGGATAGAATGGGAAGGAGCGGAAGACGATGCGCTTTTTGCTGCCGGATCTGGTGGGCGATACGCTCAGCGGGGAGCTGAGCCTGCGCCGCGCCCTGGAGGGGGAAATTCGGGAGGAGTTCTCCCTGTGGGGCTTCGACGAGGTGCTGCCCGCCGGGCTGGACCTGTACGACAACTACGCCTTCGGCTCCGGCGCGCGGGACCAGAGGGACCTGCTCAAGAGCTTCGACAGCCAGGGGCGCATTTTGGCGCTGCGGCCGGAGTTCACCGCGCCGCTGGCCCGCCTGGCGGCCACGCGCCTGCGGGATGAGACGCCGCCCCTGCGGCTGTGCTACCTGGGCTCCGCCTACCGCAACCCCGCCGAGGCCAGCGCCCAGAAGCGGGCGGAGTTCACACAGGCGGGCGTGGAGCTGATGGGCGAAAATGACCCCCGCGCCGACGCGGAGGTGATCCTGCTGGCCCTGCGCTGCTTGGAAAAGGCGGGCCTGCCCGACTGCGTGCTGGAGCTTGGGCAGGTGCAGTTCTTCCAGGGGCTGATGGAGGAAGCAGGGCTGGACGCCCCCGCCATCCAGGAGCTGCGGCCTTTAGCCGAGCAGAAGAACTCCCTGGCCATCGAGCTGCTGCTGCGGGAGAGGGGGCTCTCCGGCCGGGTGCTGGAGAGGCTGATGGAGCTGCCCATGCTCTTTGGCGGCGGCGAGGTGCTGGAGCGCGCCCGCCGCTTGAGCGGCAGCAGGCGCTGCATGGAGGCGCTTGACAACCTCGAGCAGGTCTACGGCATCCTCTGCCGCAGCGGCTGGAAGGACAGGGTGAGCATCGACCTGGGCCTTGTGCGCGGGCTGGGGTATTACACGGGCGTTGTGTTCCGGGGCCTGGCCGCGGGCTTCGGCCAGCCGCTGCTCTCCGGCGGCAGGTACGACGACCTGCTGGCCGAGTACGGCAGGCCCATGCCGGCAACGGGCTTCGCGTTGGGGATCGAGCACCTGCTTTCGGCCCTCAAGGCCCAGGGCGCGCAGGAGCCGGAGCCCTCGCTGGACGTGCTCTACGCGCCGCTGGACGAGCCCATGGAGGAGACGCTCAAACGCTGCGAGCAGATGCGCTCCAAAGGCCTGCGGGTGGAGCTCTATTATGCGAAAGATAAGGAAGAAGCCGAAAGGCGTGCGCGGAGCCGCGGCGCTCAAAAGCTGATCCTGGGCGGGGAGGTGGCCAAAACAAATGGATAAGGCCGTGACATTCGCCCTGGCCAAGGGCCGCCTGGCGAACAAGGCCGTGGAGCTGCTGGAAGGGCAGGGCATCGACTGCGGCGTTCTGCGGGAGCAGGGACGCAGGCTGGTGTTCGACGGGCCGGACGGCTGTCGCTTCCTGCTGGTCAAGCCCAGCGACGTGCCCACCTACGTGGACCACGGCGTAGCGGACGTGGGCGTGGTGGGCAAGGACACGCTGATGGAGGAGAACCGCCCCTTGTACGAGATGCTGGACTTAGGATTTGGCGCCTGCCGCCTGTGCGTGGCGGGCAGGCCGGGCACCTCGCTCAACGACCGCCACCTGCGCGTGGCCACCAAGTATCCGCGCATCGCCGCGGAGGTGTTCGCCCAAAGGGGCTCCACCATCGAGATCATCCGTTTGAACGGTTCCGTGGAGCTGGGCCCGCTGGTGGGCCTGTCCGACGTGATTTTGGACATCGTGGAAAGCGGCGCGACGCTCAAGGCCAACGGCCTGTGCGTTTTGGAGGAGATCTGCCCCGTCAGCGCCCGGCTGGTGGTGAACCGCGTGAGCCTCAAGACCAAGGAGAGCGCCATCCGTCCCCTGGTGGAGGGGCTGCGCGCGGCGCTGAAGGAGGAAAGGAAAGAGAAATGATCCCCATTTATACACTCAAGCGCGGCGACGCCCTGCCCGAGCGCGTCGGCCGCCGCAGCCAGCTGGACGTGGAGAGCGTACGGATAAGCGTCCGCAGCATTTTAAACGACGTGCGTCAGAAGGGCGATCAGGCCCTGCTCGACTACACGATGCGCTTTGACGGCGCGGATCTGGAAAACAAGGGCCTGTTCGTCCCGGAGGAGGAGATCCAGGCCGCCTATGACAAGGTGGACCCAGACTTTCTACCCGTTTTACGAAAGAGCCTTCAAAACATCGTATCCTTCCACGAAAAGCAGAAGGAGAAGACCTGGATCGACTTCGAGCCCGGCGCGGCGCTGGGCCAGCTGATCCGGCCGCTCAACAGCGTGGGCGTGTACGTGCCCGGCGGCAGCGCGCCGCTGTCCTCCTCGGTGCTCATGTGCGCCCTGCCGGCCAAGGTGGCGGGCGTCAAGCGCATCGTGATGGCCACGCCTCCGGGCAGGGACGGCAGCGTGAACCCCTACACTTTGGTGGCCGCCGCGGAGTGCGGCATCCGCGAGGTGCTGCGCGTGGGCGGGGCCCAGGCGGTGGGCGCGCTGGCCTTTGGGACGCAGAGCGTCCAGAAGGTGGACAAGATCGTGGGCCCTGGCAACATCTACGTGGCCAACGCCAAGCGCGAGGTGTACGGGCACGTGGGCATCGACATGGTGGCCGGACCCTCGGAGGTTTTGGTGGTGGCGGACGACAGCGCCCGGCCGCGCTACGTGGCGGCGGACCTGCTCTCCCAGGCCGAGCACGACCGCCTGGCCGCGGCCATCCTGGTGACGGACAGCCGCGCCCTGGCGGAGGAGGTGCAGGCTGAGCTGGAAAAGCAGCTCTCCGGCCTGCCGCGGAAGGACATCGCGGGGCAGTCGCTCACGAGCTACGGCACCGTGCTTCTATGCGAGGACCTCGACCACTGCTTGCAGACGGCCAACGCCGTGGCCCCGGAGCACCTGGAGCTGTGCGTGCGGGACCCCTTCGCCTGCCTGGACCGCGTGGAGAACGCCGGAGCCTGCTTCTTGGGGCACTATTCCCCGGAGCCTTTGGGCGATTACTTCGCCGGGCCCAACCACGTGCTGCCCACCTCCGGCACGGCGCGGTTCTTCTCGCCCTTGTCCGTGCAGGACTTCATCAAGCGCAGCTCCGTGATCTATTACAGCAGGGACAGGCTGCTGGATGTGAGCCGCGACATCGGCCGCTTCGCCAGGGCCGAGGAGCTGGAGGCCCACGCCCGCAGCGCACTGATCCGCCTGGAGGAGGAAGAAACATGACCAAGCGCAGCGCCGCCGTCCAGCGCCGGACGCTGGAGACCGACATTTCCTGTTCCCTCTGCTTGGACGGCGAGGGAAAGGCTTCTCTGAACACCGGCATCGCCTTTTTCGACCACATGCTCTCCGCCTTTGCGCGGCACGGCCTGTTCGACTTAACGCTTTCCTGCGCGGGGGATTTGCAGGTGGACGGCCACCACAGCGTGGAGGACTGCGGCATCGTTCTGGGGCAGGCCATCGCAAAGGCTTTGGGCGATAAGGCGGGCTTAAGACGCGTGGGCTCCTGCTGGCTGCCCATGGACGAGAGCCTGGCCTTCTGCGCGCTGGATGTTTCCCAGCGGCCCTATCTTGCCTTCGACGCCCGCTTCCCCACGGAGCGCTGCGGGTCCTTCGACACCGAGCTGGCCCAGGAGTTCTTCCGGGCCGTGGCGGTGAACGCGGGGCTGACTGTGCACCTAAAGGTCACGGGGGAAAACTCCCACCATATGCTGGAGGCGCTGTTCAAGGCCTTCGGCCGCGCGCTGCGTGAGGGTGTGGCCATCGACCCACGGGTCAAGGGCGTGCCCTCGACCAAGGGCGTTCTGTAAGGGGGCAGGCAGATGCGCATTTATCCCGCCATCGACATCAAGGGCGGCCGCGCGGTGCGGCTCTACCAGGGCGAGATGGATAGGAGCACGGAATACGGCGACCCCGCGGACAACGCCCGCCGCTGGAAGGAGCAGGGCGCTTCCTTCCTGCACGTGGTCGACCTGGACGGCGCCTTCGCGGGCCGGGAGAAGAACCTGACCGCCGTGCGCGCGATCTGTGCGCGCGGCCTGCCCGTGCAGCTGGGCGGCGGCATCCGCAGCCTGCAGGATATCGGGCTGCGCCTGGAGGCGGGCGTCACGAGGGTGATCCTGGGCACGGCGGCCCTGGAGGACCCGGAGCTGGTGCGGGAGGCCTGCAGGCAATATCCGGACCGGGTGGTCTGCGGCATCGACGCCAGGGACGGCCGTGTCGCGGTGCGCGGCTGGGCGCAGCTCTCCGACGTGACGGCCGTGGAGCTGGGCCTGCGCATGAGGGACGCGGGCGTGCAGACGGTCATCTATACGGACATCGCCCGGGACGGCACCCTGCAGGGCCCGAACGTGGAGAGGACGGCGGAGCTCATCGCAAAGACCGGCCTGTCGGTGATCGGCTCCGGCGGCATCGGGGCGCTTGCGGACCTCAAGGCCTTGAAGGACGCCGGCTGCGCGGGCGCGGTGGTGGGCAAGGCCCTGTACGCGGGCCGCTTCACCCTGCGGGAAGCGCTCAAGATCGGAGGAGAGGAAGCATGACGAAGAAGCGCCTGATCGCGTGGGTCGGGGAGGAAAAGGAGCTGGAAGGCCTGAAGGAAAAGGGCGTCTTTGAGGCGGCCGTGGACGAGATATCCCTGCTTTGTCCCACGCGGGAAATGGGCTTAAAGCCCCTGTACCTTGGAAAGATCGCCTCCCTGGACGACGCGGAAAGGGCCGAAAACGCGGGCGCGGAGCGCGTGGCCGTGGGCGCGGAAGCCCTGACGAATGCGGAGCTCGTGCGCCGGGTGAGCTACAAGCTCGGCCCCGCGCGGACGTGGGGCCTTTTGCGGGCCGCGCGGCGGGAGGGCGCTTTGGCCCTGCTGGATGAAAGCGGCGCGCCCGCGGGAAAGACGGCCGCCGAGTGGGCCGACTACCTCAAGGAACAGGGCGCGGGCGAGCTGCTGCTGCGTCTGCCCGAGGGGGAGAGCTGGGAAGCGGGATGGGAGCTGCCCTGGACCGCGGACCTGCGCGGGCGCGGCGCAGAGGAAGCCCTGAAGGCGGCAAACGCCGGCGCGGAGGGCCTTATGGTGAACGCGGGCGACGTGCCGCTCGTCAAGAAGGCGCTGGAAGAGGCGGGTATTCAGTGGAAGGCGGCGGGCTTCGACCTGTCCGTGGTGCGCTTCGACGAGCGCGGCCTGGTCCCGGCCATCGCCCAGGACGCCTTCACGGGCGGCGTGCTGATGCTGGCCTACATGAACGAGGAGTCCCTGCGCCTGACGCTGGAGACCGGCTACGCCACGTACTTCTCCCGCTCCCGGCAGCGCCTGTGGAAGAAGGGGGAAAGCTCCGGCCACACGCAGAAGGTGCGCGAACTGCTCTACGACTGCGACGGCGACACGCTGCTTTTGAAGGTCGAACAGAGCGGCCCCGCCTGCCACACGGGACACACCAGCTGCTTTTACCGCAGCCTTAAGTCCTTGAGCGGCGAGCGCAATTCCGGCGAGGGCGCGGCCATCCTGCAGAGGGTGTATGACCTGATCCTGGAGAGGCGCGACCACCCGAAGGAGGGCTCCTACACCAACAGCCTGCTGAACAAGGGCGTTGACAAGATCGGCAAGAAGCTGGTGGAGGAGGCCGCGGAAACGCTCATCGCCGCCAAGAACCACAGCCGCGACGAGATCGCCTTCGAGGCGTCGGACCTCGTCTACCACCTGCTGGTGCTGCTGGCCAGCGAGGGACTGACGCTGGACGACATCTACGCCGAGCTCTCCGCCCGGCACAGGCCGTAAACGCTTAACCGAAATAGAAAAGGCCCCCGCGTTCTCTGAAAATGGAGAGAATGCGGGGGCTTGATTTTGCCTTTTGCGGCGTTTGGTTCGTGCGTCAGGTGTCCAGCTTACAGTAATAGAGCGTCCGGGCGTCGATGTCGTACAGCCCCAACGTGAAGTTGAAGGAGTATCTGTCCAGCATATCCCCCTCCGCGTCCGTCTGCCTGTCGATCAGCAGGTAATAGCCGTTTTCGATCTGCGGGACGAGGGGCTCTCCCTGCTCGTCGTTCAGCATGGGCCCGATCTGGCTCGTCCCGTTGGACAGGCCGTAGACCAGCGCCCGCGCCGTATCGTCCAGGGGAAACGCGCTCCACCGGGAAGAAGCCTCGATCTCCTTTAGAACGGCGTCGTCCTCGAAGCGGTACGCGACGCAGCTGGCCCCGTCCCCGTGAAAGCCGCCGTGGGTGTCGTAGCTTGAAATTTCCTCCCCTTTGGACAGGTCGAGGCCCAGCGCTCCGGCCGCCTCGCCGCGGGCCCCGCAGGCCGTGAGGACGGATGTCAGTAGGATCACACATAAGAGAAGCGCCGCGGCCCTTTTCATCGGGAGAACTCCTTTCCACCGTTGGCTTTAGGCCTGTTGTGGATGCAGCTTGCTTTGGATACGAAGGCAGGCCTCCGTGTGCATGATCCAATGCCGGGAAAAGGGCATCTGGATGAGCCCGCGGACGTCCCTTTTGCACCAGTAGTCGATCAGCCAGAAGGCTTCTTCGTCGCGGCTGACCACGTTCAGCGACTCCAGCCGTTCTTTTCTCTCCGGCGGTATCGGTCGTTTAAGGTCCTCGAAGGACAGCCCCTGCAGCAGGTCCTCGGTGCTCCTTCGCACTTCCGAAATGTAGGAATACAGCTCGTCCAGATCGAGCTGCCGGGAGAAGTCCGCGATCTGCGTCCCTTTAAGCTCGTTCCCCGTCGTGACGATGGGCGAGCGGGTGCGCTCCTTGTACCCGCACGCGAAAAAGACCTGCTCGTCGCCGCGGATCAGCGTGTGGGCGACGATGTCCTCGATGCGGAAGATGTGCCAGACGGAATAGGCGATGGTCTTGCTGTGGTAGCCGTCGGCGTTCATGTAGGGCATCGCGTTAAAGTCCTCCCGGCGCAGCTGCTCCCTGAAGGAGAGGAGCGTCTGCATCAGGCGGGCGCGCAGCTCGAACAGTGTCCCCAAGCCCGCCTGGTAGCTCTCCTTCTTCTTGAGTTGTGCCTGCATCTCCTTGTTGAGAGCCGACCATTCCTTGTTCATGTTTTACCCCCTCTTGCTGTCATAGTTGTTTCGGGCGGCCGCCCTGCACGGGCCCCGTGAAAAGACGGGGCTGTAAACGCAGCGCGAGCACGATCTCCCCGCCGTTCATTTCCCCCGTTTCGCAAAAGCCCGCCCTGCGGTACAGGGACAGCGCGGCCGCGTTGGTCTCCTTGGTGGATAAACGGATGTGGTCGGCGCCGTGTTCCCGAAAATAGCGGATGATCTCCCGAAGGGCCGCCGTTCCGATCCCTTTTCCCTGAAAGCGCTCGTCGATCATGAACCTCCACAGCCAGTATCGGTCGCCGGGGTCTTCGTAGTCCTCATCGAAGGCGAACATGGCAAAGCCCACCGCTTTGCGGTCGCGGCAGATCAAAAAGGGGCGCGCGACCTCCCTGTTTTCCTGCGCCGTTTTCCAGGAGTCCTCGTTGGAGGCGATGTACTGTGTCTGTTCCTCTGCGACCTTCAGCCGAAGGCACTCATTCAGATTTTCTTCCGTCAGGCCCACCAATTCGATGTTCATCTTCCGCCTCGCTCGATAGTATGTAGTATAGCATCCCAAAGGGAGTAAGTCCACCGCTCGCGCCGAAATGGGAAAGCGCCCCGGCTTTTCCCGCCGGGGCGCTTCTCGGTGCACTGAGAGCATGTGAAAGTTAGTGTATCTCGGCCCCGTTCCGCTTGAGGAGCACGGGGTCGCCGCCGTATTTTTGGGCCCATTCTGGGTCGTTTTGCAGGAAATGTTCCAGTTCTTCTGGCGGAAGATATGTCCGCTTCACGCGCTCATGGATGGGCAGGTTCCAGCTGTGCCTGCACTTCTTGCAGCGGAAGATGAGCCACACGTCCATGCGGCCGCCGTTAAAGTTGACACGGAACTTCCCGGAGTTTAGGAACTCCATTTTCCGCCCGCACTTCCCGCAGCGGCGGAAAATATGCGGGGCCTGCGCGCTCACGGGGCCTTGGACGCGCGCGCCTCATGCAGTATGCGCTGGATGCTCTTTTCACTGAGCGCGTATTCCGCGGCCAGCGCCCGGATGCTCGCGCCTTGTCGGCGCTTTTCCTCGATCTCGGCGTTGCGGGCCCGGTAATACTGCCGCGTCTTGTTCTGGCTGCCCCAGCTCTTCTTCTGCCTGCAGGGGATGTAGACGCTCTTGCCGCTTACGTACCGCTGGATCGCCTCGACCAGCTCTTTGGGCAGAACTTCCTCCGCCCGGACATAGCTCATGTGATCCTCCTTGTCTTTTTCCGGGGATCCGTCTGAGCTTAAGGGATATTTGATTTTAAGCCCAGACTACTGAGCTAACGGATATTTGAGCATAAAGCGCGACGCTCCTTTCCTTAACCGTTATCAAGGATATTTTAAAGGCTGGAAAGAAAAAACACAACCTCGTCCTTCTTTCCAAAGAAAGACGCGCCAAAAAGAGAAGCCCCGAAGGCCCGCCGGGGCGTTCAGGGCTTCGTGGTTTGTTTTATGGTTAATCCTGCTCCCTGTCCGCCGCGCGGGAGCGGCCGTGGGAAAACGAGCGCACCTTTTTGAGCAGCCAGTCCTCCAGATACGCCCCGTAGCGGACGGAGATATATAGCAGCGCCGCCGCGGCCAGGCCCAGCAGCGCCCAGCCCCACAGGGGCAGGGACAGCTCCCCGGAGCCGACCAGGGCGCTGAACAGCAGGCCCCAGGGCCGGGTCAGGAGCACCATCCAGGCGAAGAAGCCCCAGGAATAGCCGGTGAGCCCCGCCAGCAGGCAGAGCACGTCGTCGGGGAAGAAGGGCAGGAGGAATAAGAGGCACAGTGTCAGCCGCTGCCGATCGGCCAGGACGACCAGGTATTTTTCCACCACATCCTTTGGGGCCAGGCGGTCGATGGCGGGGCGGCCGATCCAGCGGCCCAGGCCGAAGGCGACCAGCGACCCCAAGAACACCGCCAAGACGGAGTAGAGGAAGGCGGGCAGAAAGCCGAACAGCGCGCCGCCTGCCAGCGTGGTCACGTTGCCGGGAATGGGCGCGAAGATCACCTGCAAAAGCTGGAGCAGTATAAAGGCCAGCGGCGCCCAGGGGCCGCAGCCCTCGACGAAGGCGCGCAGGGCCTCCGTGGAGCGGAAGATCTCAAGATACCCGGCCCTGTCCAACAGGAACCAGGCAAGGCCCAAGAGCAGGCAGAGGGCCAGCAGGCCCAGCAGCCAGAGCAGCTGCCTGCGATCCAGGCGAAGGCGCGTTCGGTGCATATCGTCTCCTTGTGTGGATAATTTCATATCAGTTCAGCGTCTGCTGGATGAGCGCGGGGTTGCGCAGCAGCGGCTCGCGCAGGTCGATGCGGCCGGAGAGGGAGCGCAGCGCGCGGCCCTCCTTGAGGAAGAGCACCCGCCGGATGCCGGGCCGCTCGGTGAAGGTGTTGACCACGCTGTATATGAGCGAGGTCTCCTCCTGCGGCGTGAGGGAGGAAAGGAGGGATGCGCCCTCGTCGCTCAGGTTGAACAGCAGCGTATCCTTCTCCACGCACAGGCCCCGCACATGGGAGAGCGTGAAGGGCGCGGGGAAGGCGGGCAGCAGATCCTCCTCGCCGTTTAAAGGGCCGTCCAGCAGCAGGGACAGCAGGTCGCGCAGGCCCGCGCGGCCCAGGGGCACGGCGCGCATTACCGCAGACAGACGGCCGTCGGCCTTGGGCAGGTACAGCGTCTGCGCGCCGCCCAGCAGGGCCTCGAACTGGGAGCGGGTGTAGAGCCTCTCCTGGGAGCTGTACGCGCTCTCGTCCTGCTCCAAGTACCTGCGGTTGACGCGCAGCTGCACGCCGGAGAGGCTGGGCAGGAAGGTGGTCAGCGTGCAGACCACGGAGCCTAAGATCTGGCTGCGCAGCTCGGGCCGCTGGCGCAGGTAGCTGTTGAAGGCGTAGTTGAGGTTCACGTCCACGTAGCGGCGGCCGTCTGCGGAGAAGTCGTAGACGGGCGTATCCAAGAGGGACAGGGAAGGCGGCAGCGCGCGGTCGAGACCTAAATCGCCCTGAGGGCCGCGGATGAGCTCGGCCAGGACGGGGGTCACGTAGTCGTCGCTGGTGAAGGAGACGGAACGCACCTCCGGCAGCAGGCAGAGGCCGTCGGGGCTCAGGAAGTAGAGCGTCACGTTGCGCGTAAAGCCCGCGCGGGAGGCGCTGCGGGCCTCGATGCGTAGCTGGTTCCAGGCGGTCTCCAGGTCCATGGCCACGCTGGTCATGGCGCCGGTGGGCAGGCTCACGCCCAAAGTCGGGTCGCTCACGGAGAGCTCCGCGCCGTTAAAGAGCAGGTTCACGTATTCGATGCCGCAGGACTCGGTCAGTGTGTTGACCACCGCGGCCTTCATCGCAAAGAGGACGAACTCGTCCACGGCGGCAAAGTCGCCGGAAAAGTCCACGGTCAGTATGGAGCCGGACTGCTCTAAGGAGCGCAGGCGGACGTTCGCGCCGTCCGGGTAGGGCGAGCGCAGCCCCTCCGCGGGCTGGCCCAGGGACTTGAGCAGCGCCTCGGCGGGCGTTTCGTCCGGCAGCAGGGCCACCTGCCGCACCAGCGGCGTGAGCTTCTGGCCGTCCTCGCTCAAGTAATACAGCACGAAGCCGCCGCTCTGCAAAACGCTGCCGTCCCGCAGAAGGGGCGCTTCCCCCGCGGCGGAGGCGCTGAGGGGCGCAGAAAGCAGCAGGCAGGCAAGCGCCAATGAGAGAAGGCGAAGCGATCTTGTTCGTTTCATGCAGGTTTGTCCTTAATAGCGCGCGCTTTCTTAAGCCTTGCGGCCTATTCAGCGCTGGGAGAGCCCGGCCAGCAGGGAGGCGTAGCTTACCTTCCACACGTTCTCGCGCACCAGGCGCAAAGGGACGCTCAAGCGCTCCGTGGGCAGGCCGGTGGGGTCCACATAGCTGTAATCCAGCGTGGCGGTGGCCCGCTGGCCGTCCGCGGAGACGGTGATGCCGTCCCGCAGGGAAAAGGAGATGAGGGAGCTGCAGGCGGCCAAGCCGTCCTGCACCGTCCGGCTGTCGGGCAGGGCGCTGCCGTCGAAGTCCGAGCGGGCCAGGCAGCTTTCCACCGTGGAGAAGTCGCGGTCCACCATGGCCTGCAGGGCGGTCTGGACCACCTTCTGCGCGGTGAGCAGGACGGAGGCGTCGCGGCTCAAGGGTTCCAGCGCCCGCACGCCCAGCTCCGTAAAGCCGGCCTCGTTGCCGGTAAGGCGGGAGCCCGTGCCGTTGCCCTGCCTGTCCACCAGCACAAGGACGCGGGAATACTGGCCCAGCTCCGTGATGGAATCCACCAGCGAGAGGATGGCCAGCCTGCGCGCGGAGGCGTCCAGGCCCATGTCCTCGTAGTCGGCCAAAAACTCCTGGCTCAGCGTCACGGACAGGTAGCCGTTCTGCTCCTTGATCTGCACGATGCGGGTGTCGGGGTTGAACAGGCGGCCAAAGCCCAGGCCGGGGTCCTCCGGCCCGTCGATGAGCCGCTGGACGATCATCTCCTCCACGGTGGACAGGGCCGAGAGGGAAAACTCGTAGTCCACCGGGGCCAGCAGCTCCTGATCCAGATAGCGGAAGTAGACCGTGGCCGGGATGCGGCCGGAGGCGGTGCCCTCGCCGCTGGGCAAAACGGCCCGCACCGAGCCGTATCCCTCGTCGCCCGCCTCCCGCTCCTCCACGCCGTAGAAGCCGGCCGTGCAGCCGGAAAGGACGAGGAGCAGGGCCGCTATGAGGAGAGAGGCGAAACGCAGCCTATTCTTCATGGGCGCTTTCCTCCTTTTCGTCGCCGATGTTCGTTTGCTCCAGCAGAAGATCCTCCAGCGGGTCCTCCACCGCGGGCAGCCAGACGGTGAACGTGGTGCCCATGTTTTCCTCGGACTGGACCTCGATGTCGCCGTCGTGGGCGTGGACGATGGTCTGTACGATGGAAAGCCCCAGCCCCGTGCCGCCCGTAGCGCGGGAGCGGGCCTTATCCACCCGGTAAAAGCGGTCGAAGATGTGGTTGAGGGCGGCCTCCGGGATGCCGATGCCCGTATCCTCCACCTTCAGGAACACGCCCCGGCCGCCGTGGCCCACCTGCACGTGCACGCTGCCGCCGGCGGGGGTGTACTTGATGGCGTTGTCAACCAGGTTGTAGATCACCTGCGCCATGCGGGAGGGGTCCGCCTCCACGTAGCAGATCTCGTCCAGCTCCAGCTCCAGGCGGATATCCGCCTTCTTGGCGATGGGGAAGAGCCGCTGCACGGTGTCGTAGGCCAGCTCGCCCAGGGCCAGCTGCTCTAGGTGCAGGGGCATGTCCTTGCCGTCAAAGCGCACCAGCGTGAGCAGGTCCTGCACGATCAGGTTCAGCCGGTCGATCTCCCGGTCGATGTCGGTCAGAAAGTCGCGGGTCATGTTCTCCTCCAGCTTCTTGGAGGAGAGCAGGGACTCGATCAGTATCTTCATGGCGGACAGGGGCGTCTTTAACTCATGGGAGGCGTTGGAGATGAAGTCGTTGCGCATCTTGTCCATGTTCTGCAGCTTCTCGCTCATGGCGTTGAACGTGCGGCCAAGCTGGGCCACCTCGTCCCGCCCTTTAGGCAGCGCGCGCACGGAGAAGCCCTGCCGCACGGCCTGCTGCATGACGCTGTTGAGCGCGTTGATGGGCCGCGTGACCAGGCTGGAGAGGTACACGGTGAGCAGGCAGGAGAGCAGCATCACCAAAACGAAGCTCCACAGAAGGGCGCTCTGCAGCTGGTCCAGCTGGTCGAACACGTCCTGCACGGAGGCGGCCATGAAGGCGATGCCCAGCACGTCCGTATCGTAGGTGATGGCCGAGGCATAGTAGCCCACCCAGTAGGGGCTTTCCGCCACCTGGCTCACGTTGTGCAGGCCGTAGGATTGGTCGGCGTTGTCGATGGCGATGTCCATCACTTCCGCGTGGCCCAAGCGCACGCCGGAGAGCCCCGCCAGCGTGTCGATCCATACCGTGCCGCCGGGGCTTAAAATGAGGAAGCGTGCGTCCTCCTCGTTGGCGCGGCTCAAGCACAGCTGGTAGAGCCCCTCCGCGTCCGTCTGGTGCAGGTAGGGCGCGGCCTCCAGGGCGAACTCGTCGGCCAGGGCCAGGTTCTCGCGCATCCGCCGCTCCACCAGGAAGCGGGCGGTGATGCCCATCACCGAATAGAGCACCAGGACGAAAAAGAGCGTCAAGACCCCCAAAGTGCTCAGCAGCATGCGGAAGCGCAGGCCGAAGCGCGGCCTATTTATCGGTAAAATAGTAACCGACCCCCCACTTGGTGATGATGAACTCGGGCTTGCCGGGGGTGTGCTCGATCTTCTCGCGCAGGCGGCGGATGTGCACGTCCACCGTGCGCAGGTCGCCCGCGTATTCGTTCTTCCAGAGCAGCTCCAGCAGCTGCTCGCGGCTGTACACCTTGCCGCGGTTGAGCACGAACAATTTCAGCAGGTCGAACTCCTTTGCGGTGAGGCCCACGTCCCTGCCGGAAAGCGTCACCGAGCGCTGGTCAAGGTTTACGCTCAGATCGTGCACGGTCAGGATGCTGGGCGCGCTCTCCTCCCTTTGGACGCCCGCCCTGCGGAAGATGGAGCGGATGCGGGCCTTGACCTCCAAAATGTTGAAGGGCTTGGTCATGTAGTCGTCCGCGCCGTATTCCAGCCCCAAGATCTTATCCATGTCCTCGCCCTTGGCGGTGAGCATGATGATGGGCACCTGCGAGGTCTCGCGGATGCGCTGGCAGACCTCGATGCCGTCCATCACCGGCAGCATCACGTCCAGCAGGATGAGGTCGAAGTGCCCCTTCTCGAATTTGGCGAGGGCCTCGCCGCCGTCGTAGGCCACGTCGATCTCGTAGCCGTCCTGTTCCAGAGAATAGCGCAGTCCCTTGATGATGGCGGGCTCGTCGTCCACCAGAAGCAGCCGTTTCGGCATGAGGCGTTTCCTCCCTTTATGATGAAGATGCGGGCGCGGGTAAAAATCAATTCCTATCCAGTTAATATTGTAACCGCCACAAGGGGGACAATGCAAGGGCGAAAGGGCCTTTTTTTACATTTCCGAAGCACGGAAGGGGAATGATGAGTTTAAGGCCAGGAAACATGCGGCAGGGAGAGACGAAAGGGCGCCTTTGCAGGAAAAACGGCGAAAGGGGCCGAAATGCGCCGGAAACGGGCGGCTCTGGCCGATTTTTGAGAGATGTGAAGATATGACACGGAACGCGGGAAAACGACAAAAGTTTCCGCAAAACGCCAATTGTTACAGTTTTGAAACTGTACAAGCGGAAAGAAATCTGCTAAAGTACATATATATGTTTATCCGACGCGCGCCTCTGGGACAGGAAAAGCGCGGGGACGAGGGGGAAACCGATACGTTTAGGAAAGCATTTCGGCGCGGACTGACCGCGCTCCTGCTGCTGGCGGCCTTCCTGCTGCCCTTGGGCGACGTTGGGCACGCGCTGATCCAGTCCAGGCCGGAGGACAGCGTCTCCACCTACCACGAGGACAGCCCGCAGGACCTGCGCGGCAGCCACCTCTACGCCCAGAGCGCCATCCTGATCGACGCCGACACCGGCAGGACGCTCTTCTCCAAGCATTCCACGGAGAGGCTGTATCCCGCCTCCATGACTAAGCTGATGACCGCGCTGCTGGTGGCAGAGAGCGACCTGCAGCAGGACCAAACGCTGGTGGCCTCCAAGACCGCGGCCAACGTGGGCGAATCCAAGCTCTACTGCGAGGAGGGCGAGGAGATCACGGTGCGCGACGCCCTCTACGGCATGCTGCTCACCTCCTCCAACTCCTACGCGACCATGCTGGCCGAGGCGGTCGCAGGCTCCGTGGAGGACTTTGGGGTCTTGATGACCAACCGCGCCAAGGAGCTGGGCTGCACCGACACCAACTTCGTCACCCCCCACGGCCTCACCAACGAGAACCACTACACCACCGCCGCCGACATGGCCAAGATCGTGCGCGCCGCCGTGCGCGAGCCCCTGGTGGCGGAGGTCATCTCCACCGCCAAGTACACGCTTCAACCCAACAACTTCCACGACAAGGAGCGCACCTACTCCAACTCCAACAAGATGCTGCCCGACAGCGGCGATGCGTTCGCCTATGAATACATGAAGGGCGGCAAGACCGGCTACACCGACGCGGCCAAGCACACCTTCGCGGGCTACGCCGAGAAGGACGGCATGCGCCTGATCTCCGTGGTCATGGGCACCACCAGCGACGGCAAGTGGCTGGACACCACCAAGCTCATGGACTACGGCTTTGCCGCCTACCAGCGCGTCTCCCTGGCGGAGCTGTACGCCGTTTCCCCCAAGACCGCCAACGTGCAAGGCGCGGCCGGGGGCGACGACGGCGTTTTGCAGCTGAGCCTGCCCGCGGAGCTGGACCCCACGGACGCCTACCTGGTCGTCTCCAAGGCGGAGAAGGAGGACATACAGACCAACTTCTCCTCCTACTGCACCGTGGAGCTGAGCGGCAACCTGGTGGCCCCCATCCAGCAGGGCCAGCAGGTGGGCGTCCTGCGCTTCCAGTACGGCGAGATGGCAGAGCCCGTCTCCTTCCCTTTGGTGGCCGCCCGCACCGTGGCCACGGAGCTGGTCTCCATCACGCCGCCGCCCAGCGAACAGTCGGGCAGCGTGTCCGGCGGGGGGCTGTTCGTCAGCACCAGCGCCGGGGAGGGCGGCTTCTCGCCCTTGATCCTTCTGGTGGCCATCCCCGCGGCGCTGTTCCTGGTGCTGATGGTGTGGCTGTTCGTGGAGATCGGCAAGCTCAAGAAGGAGAGGCGCGCCCGCAAGCTGCGCCAGCGGGAGGAGGCCATCCGCAAGCGCTACGAGCAGACCCGCCGCGGCCGTGCCTCCTATGACTCCACCGTCCGCACCGAGCGGACGCGGGACGGCCGCGAGTACAGGCGCGAATACGAGCGCCAGTACGGCCGCTATACGGAAAGCCGCTTTTCGCAGGACGTGAGCGGCCCCACCCGCCGCGACACCGGGCGGCCCCGTTCCGCGCCTCCGGCCCGGCCCTATCCCGACAGGCGCTGAAGGGGATCCATGATGTTGAAAGGAACGGCGCGGCAGGGCTTCCGCCGGCCGGCGCGGCCCCTGCTTTGGTTCGCGGCGGCCGCGTTCCTCTATGCCTGCCTGTACTGCTTCCTCGGCCTGCGCGCCCTGCCGGACGAGCGACTGGAGCCCAAAGAGGGCGAACTGCGCGGTGTCGCCATGGAGGACGGGGAAAGCTCCCTGCTCCTGCGGGACGCCGTGTTTTCCGTGGACGGCAGGGACTACGACGTGGGCGGCGTGCGGCTCTGGGCCGCGGGCGTGTCCGACGTCCGCCGGGGGCAGAGCGTCCGCGCTCTCGTCAAACTTTCCCCCATCGTGAACCAGGACAACCCGGGCGCCTTTAATACGAGGCGCTATTGTTATGCTTCCGGCATCTCCTACTCGGCGGACGGGAAGCTGCTGGAGGTTATAGGTAAGGCCGACTACGGCTTCTTCGGCTCCCTGCGCCGCCAGCTGCAGGGGCGCGTGCAGGCCCTCTGGCCCGAGCGGGCGCAGACCCTGAATCAGCTCCTGCTGGGCGACGGCGAGATGGAGGAGGGGCTGCTTTCCAGCTACCGGGCCAGCGGCGCGGCGCACGTGCTGGCGGTCTCCGGCCTGCACGTGGGCTTCGTGGCGGCGCTGCTCTCCCTCCTGTTCTGCTTCCTGCCCAAGGCCTCCCTGCCGCGCTTTTTGGCCGAGAGTTTGGGCCTTTTGGCCTACTGCCTGCTGACCGGCGCGGGGCCGTCCACACAGAGGGCCGCGCTCATGGCCGCGGCGGTGGGGCTTGCCCGGCTGCGAGGCCGCGCGCCGGACGGGCTCTCCGCGTTAGGGCTGGCCGCCGGGGTCATCCTGCTGTTTGAGCCCCGGCAGCTGCTCTCCTTGGGCTTCCAGCTCTCCGTTTCCGCCATGCTGGGCGTGGTGCTCTTAACCGACCCCCTGCAGAAGGCGCTGCGCCGCCTGCCCGCGTTTTTGCGGGACGCGCTCTCCCTGACGCTGGCGGCCCAGGCGGGCTGCCTGCCCGCGACGCTGAGCGCCTTCGGCAGCGCGGGGCTGTATTCGCCCCTGACCAACCTGCTGGCGGTGCCTCTGGCGGGTCTGGCGGTGCCGCTGGGGCTCATCTCCCTTCTGCTGGACGCCCTCTGGCCGCCGCTGGCCACGCTGCCCGCGCTGCTCTGCGGCCTGTGCGCCGGGGGCATGGACCTGGTGGCGCAGGGCTTTGCCGCCCTGCCGCACGCGCAGCTGCTGCTGCCCAAGCTGCCCGTATTGATAAGCGCCCTCTGGCCGCCGCTGCTGCTCGTCCTGATCGAATGCCGGGGAAAGCTGCGGCTGTTTGCGGGCGCGGGGCTGGCCGCCGGGCTGCTCATCTGCCTGGGCGTGTACCTGTACGCCCTGTTCCCGCGGGACCTTACCCTCACCTTCCTGCAGGTGGGCTGCGCGGACAGCCTGTATCTGCGCAAGGGGGCCGCGACCGTGGCCGTGGACACCGGCCGCAGCGGCAGCCAGCTGGCGAACGCCCTGCAGGCCGAGGACCCGACGCTGGACGCGCTGATCTTAAGCCACGGCGACGCGGACCACTGCGGCGGCACGGAGCGGCTGCTCCGGGACATCCGCGTGCGGGAGCTGTGCTACCCCAAGGGCCTTGAGCAGGACGCGGACTTTGCCCGCCTGCTGGAGCTGGCCCGGGAAGCGGGCGTAAACGTTCGGCCGGTTGCGGCGGGGGACGAACTGGTGTATGATGGGATCAGATTGCAGGTGTTATCGCCTCCCGAGGCGCGGCCCGGACACGACAACGAGGACAGTCTGGTGCTCCGGGTCGTGGATACAAACGGCAGCGCCCTGCTCACCGCCGACGCGGACGGGGAGACGCTGGCCGGGCTGGACCTGGAACACGCGGACATCCTAAAACTCCCCCACCACGGGAGCAGGAGCGGGCTGGACGCGAAACAGGTCCGCGCCATCGGGCCGCGTTTGGCGGTGCTCAGCGTGGGCGGCAACCCCTACGGCCTGCCCGCGCAGGAGGCCCTGGACGCGCTGGGGGAAACGCCCCTTTGCCGCACGGACGAGGACGGCGCGGTGCGTGTTTTTTTCCGCTCGGGCGGGCCGACGCTCGTCACATTCGCACGTTAAAGGGGATAAGATAAGCCCCTTTGAAAGGAACGAGATGGACTACAAGCAATATTACGCGGACCTGGCCGCCGGGAAGCTGCCGGACCTGCTCCTGTTCGACGGCGAGGAGGAGTACGTGAAGGAGAGCGCCTTATCCGCCCTGCGCAAGTCCCTTCTGCCCGAGGGATTGGAGGAGCTGAACGAGACGCGCTTTGCGGAAAAGGTGCCGCCGGACAAGCTGATCGAGGCCTGCGAGACGCTGCCGTTCATGGCGGAGAAGCGCCTGGTGCAGGTGACGGACAGCCCCCTCTGCCTGCCCGGACGGGGCGAGGGCGAGGACAAGGCGCTGCTTTCCTATCTGGATACGCTGCCCGGCAGCGTCTGCCTGCTGTTCTTCGTGCGCGGCGCTGCGGACGGCAAGAAGGCGCTGGTCAAGCTGATCGAAAAGCGCGGGGGGCGGGTGCGCTTCGACGCGCTGATCCCCCGGGAGCAGGAGAGCTTCGTCCGCCGCCAGCTGCGCGCCTACGGAAAGACCATACGCCCCGACGCGCTGGCCTCCCTGCTGGAGAGGAGCGGCCCATACCTGACCGCCGTCAACACACAGCTGCAGAAGGTGCAGGCCCACGCGGGGGAGCGGGCGGAGGTCTGCCTTGAGGACGTGGAGGCCGTGGTGCCCCGGAACGTGGAGATGGCGATGTACGAGCTGCTGGACGCGGTGGTGCTGGGCAACCGACAAAAGGCGCTCCTGCTCCTGTCCGAGCTGGAAAAGGAGAACGGGGCCTTCAACCAGCTGGCCTCGGCGCTGGCGCGGCAGCTGCGCTGGATGTACCATACAAGGCTCATGATGGACGAGGGCCGAAACGCCGCCCAAGTGGCCCAGGCGCTGGGAGTGAGCCCCTACGCGGCCCGCAAGCGCATGGAGCTGGCCGGCCGCTTCTCCGCGGAGCAGTGCTGGGCGATGCTGGATAAATGTGTCAGCGCCATCTACGAGGTGCGCTCCGGCCTGCGCAGCGAGGACGGCGCGCTGGACCTGCTGGTGTTCGGCATGATGGAGAAGAAGTAGAAAAGATACAGATACGAGCAAAACGCCTCCCGGCGACGGGAGGCATTTTGCTGCTTTTTTCCTTTAGGAGCACGGAATTTTATCGGTCCACCATAGATCCCAGCATCGCTTGAGAAAGCGCCGTTATTTCCCCGTTATGGATCCGATATATCCGCCCGGTCATCGAGGCGTGTCCGTCTTTTACAAAAATAGCGCTGTCATCTTCCATTGCACAAATGGGCAGTTCCATGGAGACTTGCTTGAGTGTTTGTACCAATTCCTTGTTTTCCATATCAAAATGCGCTTTGATCGTAATGTCGGCAAGGGCCAGTCCCTCGTAAGGCGTCAGGGATCCCCAAATATCGACAGAACGCCTTGCCATGTTGATCGATCCGGCGCTCACCCCTAAAATGACCGCAGAACTTAAGCGGATCTCGTCGACGATCGCTTTTCTGCGGAGCAGCTGAATTTGCTGCGTCGCATTGCCGCCCATCAGGAAGATGCACGAACCCGTTCGGATGAGCTCTTTCGCGAAAGCCGCCTCTGTTCTGTCATCGATCACATGGTATTCAGAAAATGGCAGATCACATTCCGCAAACATAGCGTGCATACCGGCAGCATCGTTGTCATTGCGCCCATACTCCGACGGCCATGCGCTTATAAACACAAGCCTTTTGCGGACGGACAATTCTTCTTTGAGACGAGTCACAACGGCATCGGGAAAATGAAGCGATGGGAACCCGCTGAAGAAGCCAAGCATCTGTGCATTCATGAGTTTATTCCTCCATACATACTGCTCACTGAGGGAGAGGCGCGCTCCGCCGCCAAACAGCGATCTGGCGGGCGGGCATGTCCGCCTCTCGATCAATCGTACTACTTACACCGCAAGCGAAAAATTACACCGCAAAGGCGCACTTTTTGGGTTTTCCTCGGCTTTGTATCGAAGTCTGCGAGAGGATATCGCTCTCGTTCTTAAAAAGGAGCGGCGCGTTCAATCGTCGATGAAGCTCACGGGGTTGCCGGTGCGGGGCAGGGGCGTGCGCGGAGGCAAGCCGTCGGGCGTGTCCGCATAGCCCAGCGCCAGCGCGCCGTAGACCCGCTCGTCCTCTTGGAGGCCGTGTTTGCGGAGCAGGGCCAGAATGGACGGCTCCTCGTTCAGCCACTTGAGCTGGTTGATCCAGCAGCTGCCAAGGTCCAGGCCATTTGCCGCCAGCATCATGTTCTCCAGGGCGCAGGCGCAGTCGGCGATGTTGTTGCTATGATCCCGCCGGTTGGCCGTTACGATGAGCACCGGGGCATTGTAGTGGAACACGTAGCCGCCCGCCTTGGAGCGGCGCACGGAGGAGCGCAGGGAGGAATACATGCCGGGCGTTTCCTCCATGGCGGCGAAGGCGGCCTGCGCCAGCTCCGCCAGCTCGTCCAGCACCTTTCGGCTGCGGATCACCAGAAAGTGGGTGCTCTGGTTGTTGCCGCCGCTGGGCGCGCTGCGGCCCGCCTCCAGCACGGCGGCCAGCTTTTCCTCCTCCACTGGCCTTTTCGCAAAGCGGCGGGTGCTGCGCCGGGTGCGGATGAGCTCGAGCGGCTCCCAAAGACGCTTGTCATTCATCGGGTGAACACCTCCAAAGGGTCGTCTTTTGTGTAGACCATGACACGGAGCCAGTATAGCAAGACAGGCTGCCATGCGTCAAGGCGTAAATTTTGAGCGGAGTCAAACGTTTTTTCAATGAAGGAAAAAACTTTTTTGTCAAAATGGAGAAACGGGGCTTTACGATAGATGAAAATCGAGATATAATAATGAATGGTAAGGTGTACGATAACGGGACCTTATGGAGGAAACGAACAAAGCCTATGAGGTGCATGTACTGCAATTCCACCGACAGCCGCGTGATCGACACGCGGCAGACCGACGAGGGACTGGTGATCCGCAGGCGGCGCGAGTGCAACAGCTGCGGGCGGCGCTTCACCACCTTCGAGACCATCGAACAGACCCCGGTCATGGTCATCAAGAAGGACGGCCGCCGGGAGAGCTTCAACCCCGACAAGATCCGCGCCGGACTCATCAAGGCCTGCGAAAAGCGGCCCATCGCCATGAAGCAGGTGGACGATCTGATCCGCGACGTGGAGATGCAGATCTACAATTCCCTGCTGACCGAGGTGCCGACGCAGACCATCGGCGACCTTGTGATGGAGCATCTGCGCGAGCTGGACGAGGTGGCCTACGTGCGCTTCGCCGCCGTGTACCGCTCCTTCTGCGACATCAACACGTTCCTGCAGGAGCTCAACCAGCTTCTGAAAACGAAACCAGGGAGCTGAGCGCCGGGCCCGTGCCCGCGGCTTGAAGCCCTTGACACATAAGGAGGTTATCCCTATGCCTAACGACATGATCCTGGCCGTTGACGACGAAGTGCATATCCTTGAGCTCATCTCCTTCAACCTCAAGAGCGCCGGTTACAATGTGGTCACCGCGCTGACCGGCGAGGAGGCGCTCAAGCGCTGCGAGGTGGAAAAGCCCTCCCTGGTGCTGCTGGACATCATGCTGCCCGGCATCGACGGTTTGGAGGTCTGCCGCCGCCTGAAGGGCGACCGCACCACCAGCAACATCCCCATCATCATGCTCACCGCCAGGGGCGACGAGGTCGACAAGATCCTGGGCCTGGAGCTGGGCGCGGACGATTACATCACCAAGCCCTTCTCCGTGCGCGAGCTGGCCGCCAGGGTCAAGTCCCTGCTGCGCCGCGTGGCGCCCCAGCAGGAGAGCGAACCGCAGACCCTGCGCTGCGGCGACATCGTGATCGACATCACCAACTACGAGGCCTTCAAGGGCGGCGAGAAGCTGAGCCTGACGCTCAAGGAGTTCGAGCTGCTCAAGGTGCTGGTGCTCTCCCGCGGCAAGGTGCTCACCCGCGACTTCCTGCTGGACCGCATCTGGGGCTATGAGTATTACGGCGAGACCCGCACGGTGGACGTGCACATCCGCCACCTGCGCCAAAAGCTGGGAGAGGAACCGTACATCGAGACCGTCCGCGGCGTCGGGTACAGGTTCGTGGATAAGGATCAGGACGCTTGATCTCCCTGCACAAACGCCTGCTGGCGGTGCTGATGCTGTTCTTCACCCTGGCGTCGGTTGCCTCTGCGCTCGTCTCCCTGCGCACGGCATACCTGCACGAACAGGCCGCGCTTTCCGCACAGGCGGAGGGCCTGTTGGAGCTTGCCGTTTCCGCGGACGGGGAGGAGGAATGGCAGAGGCTGGCCCACGCGACGAACGCGCGCCTGGTCCTGTACGCTCCCGACTTAAGCCTTTTGTATGACTCCAGACTTTTGTATGACTCCGGCGGAGGAGAGGCGGGCGAGCCGCGCATCGCCGACGTGGAGGAGGCCCTGGCTTCCGGCCGGGGCGAGTCCACCCGCAGCCACTTCTTTTCGGGGAAGCTGGAGCAGAGCCTCTGCGTGCGTCTGGACGACGGCGGCTGCCTGTGCATCCTTCTGGGCCACGACATGTTCGCCGACACCGCCTGGCCGTCCTTCTTCGGCTGGATGGCGCTGATCCTGATAGCGGCGCTGGGCTGTTCCGCGCTGTTTGCCTACCTGAGCCTGCGTCCCCTCAACTACGCCACCGAGGTCGCCCAGACCATGGGCAGCGGCGACGTGGTGATCGCGCCCAAGATGTACGCCTACCGCGAGGCGAACCAGCTGCTCTCCGCCCTGCAGCGGATGAACAACCGCCTGGTGGATACCGTGACGGAGCTGCACCGCCAGAGCGCGGAGCTGGACTCCATCTTGGGCTCCATGATCAACGGCCTCATCGTCGTGGACGGGCAGATGCGCATCGTGCGCATGAACGACGCCGCCCGCAAGATGCTGGGCGCCCAGGGCAAGGTGGAGGGCAAGCGCCTTCTGGAGGCCACCGGCAACGCCAAGCTGGAGGCCAGCCTCAAGGAGGCCATGGAGACCGACAGCCTGACCCAGGTGGAGCTGCCCGTGCGCGCCGACCAGAACGAGGGCTCCCGGCACAAGCTCATCCGTGTCTACATTTCCGGCCTTCAGCACGACGGCGGCCCCATCGGCGTCGTTGCCATGCTGGAGGACATCACCAAGATGCGCCAGCTGGAGCAGATGCGCACGGACTTTGCCGCCAACGTGACCCACGAGCTGAAGACGCCGCTCACCTCCATCAAGGGCTTCGTGGAGACCCTGCAGCAGGGCGCCATCGACGACCCGGAGACGGCGAGAAAATTCCTGGACATCATCGCCATGGAGGCCGACCGCCTCTATCGGCTCATCAACGACGTTCTGTCCCTTTCCTCCATGGAATCGGGCAGGCTGCGCGCGCCCACCACGCGCGTTTCCCTAAGCGAACAGGCGAAGGACTCGGCCCTGCTGCTCAAGCAGGCCGCGGACGATAAGCAGATCGAGCTCATCGTGGAGACGGAGGAGGACTGCTACATACAGGCCAACACCGACCACGTGCGCCAGCTGCTCATCAATTTGATCGACAATGCCGTCAAGTACACGCTCAACGGCGGCAAGGTCTGGGTGCGCGTGTTGCGTGAAGGGGACAACGTGATCCTGCGCGTCAAGGACACCGGCATCGGTATCGCCCAGGAGCACATCCCCCAGCTGTTCGAGCGCTTCTACCGGGTGGACAAGGGCCGCTCCCGGAGCATGGGCGGCACCGGATTGGGACTGGCCATCGTCAAGCACATCGTGATGGACATGAAGGGCCAGATCAGCGTGGAGTCCGAGCCCGGCGTGGGCACGGAGTTCCTGGTGCGCTTGAACTACGATCCCGGCCCGGGAAACGGGCAGGCATAAGACATTGAACGAGAGATAAAGCGCAAGCGCGGCGGGCCGCAGGCCCGCCGCTTCATTTTGCTCACTTTAAATTTTGTTCCCGCGGCCGGATGCGTTTTGCGGTCTCTTGCAATCTTAAGGAAGCGCCGCTATACTGTGAGTGGAAGGCTCTCCCGGCTTTGCTAAGATCAGGGAGAGGAAATAAACAGAGAAGAAAACATGGGGATGTGTTGTCTTTGAACTACGACGAGGCGATCGCCTATATAAACGGCCGCGCCGGCATGGGCAAGAAGGTGGGGCTGGAGAACATGCGCCGCCTGCTGGCGCGGCTGGGGGACCCGCAGGACGAGTACCCGACGCTGCACGTGGCGGGCACCAACGGCAAGGGCTCCGTCTGCGCCTTCACCATGAGCGCCCTGCGCGCCGCCGGGCACAGGGTGGGCATGTACACCTCGCCCTACCTCATGCGCTACAACGAGCGCATGCAGATAAACGGCCAGCCCATCCCGGACGAGACGCTGGCCGCCCTGACCGAACGCGTGGCGAAGGAGATCGAGCAAATGGAGGCCCTGGGCGAGGGCATCCCCACCATCTTTGAGACGGGCACGGCCATCGCCTTCCTGTATTTTGCCCAGGAAAAGGTGGATTTCGCGGTGATCGAGGTGGGCCTGGGCGGCCGCTTCGACCCCACCAACGTGATCCATCCGGCCGCCTGCGCCATCGCCCGCATCGGACTGGACCACACGCGCACGCTGGGGTCGACCATCGACAAGATCGCCTTTGAGAAGGCGGGCATCGTCAAGGACCATACCCCCCTGGCCCTGCAGGCCCAGGACGGCGAGGCGGGCGCGGTGATCCGCGCGGTGTGCGCCCAGAGGGACGCGCCCTGCCTGGACCTAAACGACTACCCGCCCCAGGCCGTGCGCCTGCACGAGCGCGGCGCGGGCTTCTATGCATCCGTCCCCGGCCTTGAGGGGGACTACGCCATCTCCCTGCCGGGGGAGCACCAGGTGGCCAACGCCATGACCGCCCTGGGGCTGCTGTCGCTGGTGAAGGAGCGGGCGCATCTGGACCAGAGGACCGTGCGGGAGGGTCTTGCCGCCGCCCGCTGGCCGGGAAGGCTGGAGTGGTTCGGCAGCGTGCTGCTGGACGGGGCCCACAACCCCCAGGGCGCCGCGAGCCTGGCCGCCTACCTGCGCAGCCTGCCGGAAACGGAAAAGCCCGTGCTTCTGACCGGCGTGATGGCCGACAAGGACGTGGAGCAGATCGTCAAAGTTCTCGCGCCCTGCTGCCGCGCGGCGGTGTGCGTGCGGCCCGAGGGGATAAGCAGGGCCATGGACCCGGAGCGGCTCTGCGAACTGTTCCGCGGGCACGGCGTTCAAGGTATGACCGCCCCCAACACCCGGGAAGGCCTGCGCCTTGCCCGGCAGATGGCGGATGGGGCGCCGACGGTGGTGTGCGGGTCCCTCTATCTGGCCGGGGAAGCGCGGCTCTGCCTGCAGGCGGAGGAAGAAAAACGGAACACCCAAGAAGGAGCGTGAAAGGAATGCGCATTCTGATCCTGTCCGTGACCGCTGGCCAGGGCCACAACCGCACGGCCAAGGGGCTGGCGGACGCGGCGGAGGCGCGCGGGCACGAGTGCCGCATCGTGGATACCTTTGAGAACGTCTCTCCCGCCATGGGCGAGCTGGTGGACGGCGGCTACCGCCTCTCCATCGCCTTTACGCCCAAGGCCTTCGGCCGCGTGTTCCGCAGCTTCGAGCGGGCGGAGCAGGAGTTCGCCTCCATACTGCGGGCCTACAAGAGCATCGCCGCCCGCATGAGCCTGGAGCTGGACGGCGTCTACGCCGAGTTCCAGCCGGATGTGGTGGTCTGCACCATGAGCTTCGCCGCGCAGATCGCCTCGGCCATCTACGAGCGGGGCGTGTGTAGCGCGCCCAGGGTCGGCATCGTGACGGACTATACGCTGCATCCCTTCTGGCTGGGCACCACGCTGGACGCGCTGGTGACGCCCAGCGAGCAGCTGACCGAGAGCTTCGTGCGCAAGGGCATCGACCGGGCCATCATACGGCCCGTGGGCATCCCCATTTTGAGCGAGTTCCGGGAGAGGATCGACCAAACGGAGGCGCGGCAGCGCCTGGGCGTGGAGGATATGCCCACGGTGCTTCTCATGGGCGGCTCCATGGGCCATGGAGATATCGCCAAGGCCGTGGAGAGCATGGACGAGAACCCGAGCCTGTTCCAAATTTTGGCCGTCTGCGGCAACAACAAGCGCATGTTTAACCGCTTGAGCGGCATGCACACCCGCAAGCCCATGCGCGTTTACGCCTACACCGACCAGGTGCCCGTGATGATGAGCGCCGCCGACATGATCGTGACCAAGCCCGGCGGGCTCACCGTGTCCGAGGCCATCGCCAAGCAGCTGCCCATGGTGCTGGTGAACCCCATCCCCGGCCAGGAGGACCGCAACATGGACTTTTTGACCAACCACGGCATGGCCATGCGTGCGAACGCCACACAGCCCGTGGGCGAGGTGGCCGGGCAGCTGATGATGAGCGAGGAGCGGCGGCGCCTGATGAGCCAGGCGCAGGCGCTGTTCGGCAAGCCCAACGCCGCCCAGGATGTCTGCTCCATACTGGAAGAGGTCGCCCGCCCATGAGAAAAACGCAGCCGGGCAGGCTGGAGTATTCCTGCGGGGCGCTGGTGTTCCAAAGGAACGCTTCACCCCCGCGCGTTCTGCTGGTGCAGAGCCACTGGGACGGCCACTGGAGCTTCCCCAAGGGCCACGTGGAGAAGGGCGAAAACACCCGCCAGACCGCCCTGCGGGAGGTGTTCGAGGAGACCGGCATCCGCGCCCGCCTCCTGAGCGAGGAAGTGCTAGACAGGCGGCACTACGGCCTGCCCACGGGCGTGCGCAAGCGGGTGGACTACTTCCTGGCCGAGGGCGAGGGAGAAACGCGTCCCCAGCCCGAGGAGGTGCTCTCCGCCGCCTGGGTGGAGCTGGACGAGGCACTGCGCCTTTTGAGCTTCCGGGAGGACCGCAGCCTGCTCCGTCGCGTCCGCGCAGAGCACGCGCAGGAGCCACCGCGGGCGGAGGGGAAAGAGAGCGAATGAACCGCAAAAGCGGCCGGGCATATCCGGCCGTTTTTGCTCCCCCAAACAATATCAAAGGACGGAGAAGACCATGGCGGAACGGTTCCTGACGCTGATGGCGGAGCTGGACGGGGAGACGCAAAAACGCCTGTCCGGCTGGTACGGCACTCATGAAAAGGGCCGCAGAGAGCGCGGCCGTCCCGGTGCATATCAGCCACATCGGCCTGTTCGCGGGCGGGAACGTCCTCTTCTGCGCACCCGAGAGAGATGCGCGGCTGGATGCGCTGCACGAAATCTGCTGCGCGGGCGGGGACGAAGGCCGCCCCTGGACGCCGCACGTAACGCTCCTGCAGGATGAGCCGGAGGCGGTCTGCGCCGCGGTGCCCGTCCTGCTGCGTTCCTTTGCGCCCTTTATCGGGAGCGTCGTCCGCCTGCGCCTGTGCGCCTTCTGGCTGATGCGTCAGATCGCCTCCCTTGAACTGGGGAGGTAAATAGAGAGAAAATCGGCATATCCGCCGCCGATTTTCGGTAGAAACGCCTAACTCAACCGCTGGTTCGTGTTCATTCCTATGGGTTTCGGCTATGCTGGGGCCATGAAAGGAGGTGCCCGATATGGACCCGATCAAGATCGGAAAATTCATCGCCCTCTGCAGGAAGGAGCAGGGCATGACCCAGGCCGCCCTGGCGGAGAAGCTCGGCATCAGCGACCGGGCGGTCTCCAAGTGGGAGACGGGAAGGTCCCTGCCCGACTCCGGGATCATGCTGGAGGTGTGCGGACTTCTTAAGATCAGCGTCAACGAACTCCTGTCGGGCGAAAGGATCATGGCGGAAACCTATGAAAGAAGGGCGGAGGAGGCCCTGCTGACACTCAAGCGCGAGAACGAGGAGAAGGACCGGCTGCTGCTGAGGCTGGAGGTCCTGCTGACCGTCCCGGCGGTCCTCGCGGGGCTCGCCTTAAGCCTGGTGGCCGCGCTCATCGAGATGCCCGCCGGGCTCCGGGTCGCGCTGCTCGCATTTGCCGTCATCGTGGTCTTTGCCATCGCCTTTATCGCGGTGGGGATCGAGCAGAAGGCCGGGTACTACGAGTGCCGGCGCTGCGGCCATAGATACGTGCCGGGCTACTGGCAGGTGAATCTGGCGCCGCATTCCCTTAGGACAAGGTACATGAGGTGCCCCAAATGCGGAGAGAAAAGCTGGCAGAGAAAGGTGCTGACGAAGGAAGAATAAACGGCCCCGCTGGCCGGTAGACAGGCAAAAAAAGAGCTCCCCGTTTCCCTTGCGGAAGCGGGGAGCTGCTGTATGTGTCAAGGTATTTAGCGGGCCAGTATGTCGGCCAGGGCAATCAGGTGCTTGTCCACGTGGTTCTTCATCTCCACGGCCTCGTCGATGGGCGTGGTGATGATGCGGTTGCGGCGGATGCCCACGCACAGGTTGGTCTTGCCCTCGCGCAGCACGTCCACGGCGGCCTCGCCCATGCGGGCGGCGAGTATGCGGTCGCTGGCGGTGGGGGAGCCGCCGCGCTGCACGTGGCCGATGACGCAGCCCCTGGCGTCCACGCGGTGGCCCACGGCGTCGGCGTTGGCGTTGAGCCAGCTGGCGATGTAGTCGGCGGTGAAGTGGTGCATCTTGGGTGTCATGTTGATGCCCTCGGCCATGACGATGATGCCGTACTTCTTGCCCCTTCCGAAGGAGACGCGCAGCTTGCGCACGATGTAGTCCAGCCACTGGTTGTCGGTCTTGTGGATCTCGGGCACCAGGATGGCCTCGGCCCCGGCGGCGATGCCGGAATGCACGGCGATGTCGCCGCAGTTGCGGCCCATGACCTCCACCACGGACACGCGGCCGTGGGACGCCATGGTGTCGCGCAGCTTGTTGATGTTGTCCACGCAGGTGTTGACGGCAGTGTCGAAGCCGATGGTGAAGTCGGTGTAGCCCAGGTCGTTGTCGATGGTGCCGGGCAGGCCCACGGTGGGGATGCCGGTCTCCTTCTGCAGCAGGTTCGCCCCGCGGTAGGAGCCGTCGCCGCCGCAGACCACCAGGCCCTCGATGCCGTGCTCGCGCAGGGTGCTATAGCAAACCTCACGCACCTCGCGGTCGGTGGCGAACTCGGGCAGGCGCGCGGTGCCCAGGAAGGTGCCGCCGCGGTGGATGATGTCGCCCACGGAGCCCGCGTCCAGCGGCTCCACCTCGTTACGCTTCATGCCCAGGTAGCCGTCGCGGATGCCGTAGACCTCCATATCATAATACAGAGCGGAACGCACCACCGCGCGGATGGCCGCGTTCATGCCGGGCGCGTCGCCGCCGCTGGTCAGGATGCCGATCCGATGGGGTATCTTGGTCATACTCTCATTCCTCGTCTTTCTTTTGCGTTTTGTTTACTGGAATCCGCTTTCCAGCAGTATCTCCCTGGCCGCATCCGCTTCGGAATGCAGGACCATGATCTCGAAGTAGTTGTCCCGGTCGCTGCGGTTCTTGTACACGGGCTTTAGGCGCACCAGCAGCCCCTGGGCCGTCAGCTCCTGCTGCAGGTGCCGGGCGGCGCAGGCGGAGCGCGCCATGTGGACCACCACCCAGACGCCGCTCGTGCGGGCGGAAACGGGCATCGATGCTCCCTCCTTCGGTTCGGGGCGGCCGCAGGACCTCTTTAAGACGTATTTTATCATATTGCGAAACCCAGTTCAAGGCGGCGCTGCTCCTGTGCATAAAGGCTTTACATTTGGGGCGCGCCCTCGACCAGGCGCACGTTGTCCCGGCCCAAGGCCTCCGCGGCCTGCTCGAGCCACTCGGGCGAGGGGTCCACGCGGCTCTGCTCGGGCAGTATGTAGGTCTTGCCGTCCACGTACACGCGCACCTGGCAGTCGCCGGGGGAGCGGCGCACAAGCTCCATCACCTGCGGCATCCTCCCTCGGGAATCCAGACGCAGGTACAGCTTGCGCTCCTGTTTCGTTTGCGCGGGGTGCAGGGGCACGGCGTTGTCGATGAGCAGGCTCGGCGCCTTTTCCTCCCGCAGGGACAGCTTGCCGGTAAAGCGCAGGACGGAATCCACCTGCAAAAGCCGGTTCAGCCGCTCGTACACCTTGGGGAAGACCAGCGCCTCGATGGAGCCCTCGAAATCCTCCAGGCGCAGGAAGCACATGAGGGAGTTGTTGCGCGTGGTCACCAGGCGGGACTCGATCACCATCGCGCCCAGCTGCACGGGCATCTCGTCGTACTTCTGCCAGTCCTCCTCCTCCGCAAGGCGTAAAAGCTGGCCGATGCTTATCTTCTGCTCCCGCAGGGCGGAGGCGTATTCGTCCAAGGGGTGGCCGGTGATGTAGGTGCCGGTCATCTCCTTTTCCATGAGCAGGAGCAGGCGGCGGGGATGCTCCCGCAGGGGCGGCAGGGGCGCGCGCTCCACATTCAGGGCCGCGTCCGGCCCGCCGAAGAGGCTCAGCTGCCCCTCCAGCAGGTTCTTGCCCCGCTGCACCGCGCCGTCCATGGCCCTCTCGTACACGCTCAGCTTCTGGGCGCGGTTGCCGGGCAGGCCGTCCATGGCCCCGGCCTTGATGAGGCACTCCACGCACTTCTTGTTGATGCCCTTGGGCGCGGTGCGGTCGCAGAAGTCGTAGATGTCGGTGAAAGGCGACTCCTTGCGCACCTGGGCGACGGCCTCCACCGCGGCCAGGCCCGCGCCCTTTAAGGCGGAGAGGCCGTAGCGGATGGCCCCGTTTTCCACGGTGAAGCGCGGCTGGGAGAGGTTCACGTCCGGCGGCAGCACGCGGATGCCCCGCTTGCGGCAGTACTGGATGAAGCCGGCCAGCTTGTCGGAGCTGCCGACCACCGAGTTCATGCAGGCGGCCATGAAGGGCACCGGGTGGTGGCACTTGAGGTAGGCCGTCTGGTAGGCCACCACCGCGTAGGCGGCGGCGTGGGGCTTGTTGAAGGCGTATTGGGCGAAGGATTCCATCTGGGAAAAGACCTCCAGCGCCACCTCGCGGGAGGTGCCCAGGCGGATGGCGCCGGGGACCAGCACGTTGCCCTGCTCATCCGTCAGGCCTTCCACGAACACCTTGCGCTCCTTCTCCATCTCGGCCTGCTTCTTCTTGGCCATCGCGCGGCGCACAAGGTCGCTGCGGCCCATGGAGTAGCCGGCCATGTCGCGCACGATCTGCATCACCTGCTCCTGGTAGACCATGCAGCCGTAGGTGACGCTTAGCACGTTCTCCAGAACGGGGGATAAGTAGCTGACGGTGGAGGGGTCCTTCTTGCCGCGGATGTAGCGGGGGATGGAATCCATGGGGCCGGGCCGGTACAGGGAGATGACGGCGGCCAGGTCCTCCAAAGACTCGGGGCCCAGCTCCGTCAGCACCCGGCGCATGCCCGCGGATTCCAGCTGGAACACGCCGTCCGTATCGCCCCGGGAGAGCATCTCGTAGGTGGCCCTGTCCTCGTAGCCCATCGCCTCAAAGTCGATGGAGGGGCCGCCGTCCGCCTTCACCATCTCGATGGCGTCCTTGATGATGGTGAGCGTCCGCAGGCCTAAGAAGTCCATCTTCAGAAGGCCCAGCCGCTCGATGGTGCCCATGGGGAACTGGGTGGTGATCACGTCGTCGTTGGTCTGCAGGGGCACGAAGTCCGTCAGGGGCTGGGCGCCGATCACCACGCCCGCGGCGTGGGTGCTGGCGTGGCGGGGCATGCCTTCCAAAAGGAAGGCGTACTCGAACAGGCGGCGCACCTGGTCGCTGCCCTCGCGCATGGCGCGCAGCTCCGCGCTCAGGTCGAAGGCCTTTTCGAGCGTCATGCCCGGCTGGCTGGGGATGAGCTTGGCGATCTCGTCCACCTCGCCGTAGGACATGCCCATCACGCGGCCCACGTCGCGCACAACGGCGCGGGCCGCCATGGTGCCGAAGGTGATGATCTGGCTCACGTGGTCCTCGCCGTAGCGGCGCACCACGTAGTCGATCACCTCCTGCCGCCGCTCGTAGCAGAAGTCGATGTCGAAGTCCGGCATGGACACGCGCTCGGGGTTTAGGAAGCGCTCGAAGATGAGGTCGAACTTGAGCGGGTCGATGTCGGTGATGGTGAGCGCATAGGCGCAGATGGAACCGGCCCCGCTGCCGCGCCCCGGACCCACGGGGATGTCCTGCTCCTTGGCGAAACGCACGAAGTCCCAGACGATCAGGAAGTAATCCACGTAGCCGCAGCGTTCGATGACGGAAAGCTCGTACTCCAGCCGCTCCTTGACCTTCCCCTCCACCTTGCCGTAGCGCTTTTCCGCGCCCTCAAAGCAGAGCCTGCGCAGGTAGTGGGCGTGGTCCTCGCCGCCGGGCACGGGGAAGTCCGGCAGGTGGTAGTGGCCGAACTCGAAGTCCACGTGGCAGCGCATGGCGATGTCGTGGGTGTTCTGGAGCGCCTGCGGCACCTCCGGGAAGAGCGCGGCCATCTCCTGCTCGGTCTTTAGGTACAGCTGGTCGGTGTGCATCCCCATGCGGTCCTCGTCCTGCAGGGTCTTGCCGGTCTGGATGCACATGAGCACCTCTTGGGCGGCGGCGTCCTCCCGGCGGATGTAGTGCACGTCGTTGGTGGCGGCCAGGGGGATGCCCAGCTCTTTGGACATCTCGATCAGCGCGGAGGCCACCTCCCGCTCGCCCTCGATGCCGTGGTCCTGTATCTCCAGATAGAAGTTGCCCTTACCCAAAATTTGTTCAAAGCGCAGGGCCAGCTTCTTGGCTTCCGCCTTTTGGCCGTTTAAGATCAAACGCGGTATCTCGCCGGATAAGCAGGCGGACAGGCCGATCAGACCGCCGGAATACTTCTCCAGCAGCTCCATATCGATGCGGGGGCGGTAGTAGTAGCCCTCGATGAAGCCCGCGGAGACCAGCTTGATCAGGTTCTGGTAGCCCTCTTGGCTCTGGCAGAGCAGGATCAGGTGGGAGCTCTCGCGGTTGAGCACGTCCTTGGCGAAGCGGGAGCCGGGCGCCACGTACACCTCGCAGCCGATCACCGGGTGGATGCCCGCCTCCTTGCAGAGGGAGTAGAAGTCCACCACGCCGTACATCACGCCGTGGTCGGTGATGGCCAGGCTGTCCATGCCCAGCTCCTTGGCGCGCTGGATCAGGGGCTTGAGCCGGCAGGCTCCGTCCAGAAGCGAGTATTCGGTGTGCAGGTGCAGATGGGTAAAGGCCATGCGGAAGCCCCCTTCGATCGTCGGAAAAGAGTATAAAAAGCTGTATGTCTTGTTTTAAGTGTCGATGCGCTGCATATCCGTGAGCGGGCGGTCGCGGTAGTTTAAATCGGTGCGCAGATGGAAACCCATCGCCTCCCAGAAGGCGTTGCCCGGCTCGTTGCGGGAAAACACCACCAGGTCGACCTTGTGGATGCCCTGCTCTTGCAAGGCGTTCAGCGCCGCCTCGACCAGCCGCCGACCGATCCCCCGCCGCCGGTGTTCGGGCGAGACCGCGGTGTGGCCGATGTGGCCCCGGCGGCCGTCGTGCCCGGACAGGAGCGCGCCCACGATCCGGCCCTCCTCCACGGCCACAAAGCAGGTGCCGGGGTTGCGGGATAAGTAGCGGGCGATCCCCTCCCTGGAATCGTCCAGATCGGTCAGGCCCATCCCCGGGCAGCGCAGCCATAGGGAATAGACCTCCTCATGATCGGAAAGCGTCATGTTGCGTATTTCCATCGGAAAACCTCGCATTAAGGAAAGCAGCTCGTTCCGGCCCCTTCAAGGGAGAGCCGGATATTCTATCGATCCTATCATAAGCCAAAACGCGTAAAAAGCGCAAGAGGGAAACGGGAAGGATCTCACAAGAAAAAAGCGGGCGGCGAAGACATACGCGGGCGGAGGCTTGCAAATGGGCAGAGGCTGCTGTATAGTTGAGGAAAAAAGACAAGGGGAGGCACACAGAAGTTGCGGTATCCGGGAGGCGGGGACGCGGACGAGAACGCCCTGTGGGAGGGGCTGCTGCGCTGCCAGGGCGAGAGCTTCATCACCTGCAAGGGGCTCGTCTTTCAATACGAGATACGGGGCGGCGAGGTGTTCGTGGACCGCAAGGCCAAATCCATCACCCGCGCCACGGTGAACGCGGCCTTCCGCCGGGCGAAACAGATCGAGGCGGAGGGCGGCCTGGTGGACGGCCCCAAGAAGCTGGGCACCTTCGGGGCCAGCTATCTCTATCCCATCTTCCTGCGCCTGGGCGTGCTGAAGCCCCCGGGATCGGAGGGGCAGACGCGCCTGCCCATCTGATATAAGGCCGCCGCGGGCAAAGCAGGAAAGAATGGCCAATCCGCCAAATCTATGGTATACTACTAAAATATGGAAGCTGCCTGAATAACGGGCAGAGACGGGAGCGTGCGTGTGTCATGAACAGGCGGAGCGGGGGAAAGGGGTTCCATGCGCTGCTGGCGCTGTCCGTTGCGCTGATGCTGGGCGCCTGCGCCCTGCTCGTTGTGGGCGTCCGGCTGCTGCTTTCGCCAAGCGCGCCCGCTGCGTCGGAGGGCGTCGCCCTCTCGGTCACGCCCACGCCAAAGCCGACACCGTCCCCGACGCCTAAGCCCACGCCGGAGCCCGCTTCCACACAGACGCCCGCGCCCACCGCGACGCCTTTGCCGGAAACGCGGCTCACCGTGCGCGTGGTGGGGGACATCATGGCCCACGAGAAGCAGATCGAGTCCGCGCTGCAGGACGACGGCAGCTACGACTTTTCCTCCTTCTTTGCCTCCATCACGCCGTCCATCCAGAAGGCAGACGTGGCCATCGGCAACCTGGAGACGGTGTTCATGGGCGAGGAAAAGCCCTACACGGGCTTCCCCAAGTTCAACTGCCCGGACACGCTGGCCGACGCGCTCAAGGACGCGGGCTTTGACGTGCTGACCATGGCCAACAACCACGCCTTCGACCATCGCCTGCCGGGTCTGGTGAGGACGCTGCAGGTGCTTAGCGATAAGGGTTTTGAGACCGTCGGGGCCAACGCCTCCAAGGAGACGGAGAAGCGCTTCCTGCTGCTGGAGCGGAACGACATCAAGCTCGGCATCCTTGCCTACACGGCCACCTACAACCACAAGCCGGATGAGGAATACATGGTGTATCCCTTGGAGGAGGAGCGCGTGCGCGAGGACGTGGCCGCCCTGCGGGAGCAGGGAGCGGACTTCATCCTGGCCATGGTGCATTGGGGCCAGGAATACGAGGGCGTGCAGGACCACAGCCAGGAGAGGGACGCGCGGATGCTGGCCGAGGCCGGCGTGGACGCGGTGCTGGGCTCCCATCCCCACGTGCTGCAGGGCATGGAGTGGCTGGAAAAGCCGGACGGCGGCAGCTGCCCGGTGGTCTACTCCATGGGCAACTTCATCTCCAACCAGCAGACGCGGCCCCGGGACATCGGCGTGATCTTCGAGCTGGACTTGGTGAAGGACAGGCAGGAGGACCAGACGCGCCTGGAAAGGATGGGCTACGTGCCCACGCTGGTCTATAAGAGCGACGGCCGGCGGGTCTACGCCTACGACGTGCTGCCCGTTGGCGCCATGCTGGATATGGAGGACCACCCGCGCATCCGCCGCATCCGCTCCGCCTGGGAGCAGGTGGTGGAGCTCTACGGCACCGAGCGCGCGCTGCCCCTGACCGACTGAACGAACAAAAGAGGAGAAAAACGCCATGGCGGGTTTGACCTATCTGGAAAACAGCGGCTTCGCCCTTGAAATGGGCGATACGCTGCTGGCCTTCGACGTCTGCTCTGACCGGGCCGTGCCCGGAAGAAAGGGGCTGGACGGCGGCGTGCTGGACGCGGGCGAGCTTGCGCGCTTTGCCCGGCGGGCGCTGTTCTTCAGCCACAGCCACGGCGACCACTACTGCAGGCAGGCATTCGCGCTGGAGGAGTGCGAAAAGTACATCTCCTACGAGTTCCCGCCCGCCTTCCCCGGAACGCGGCTGCGGCCGGGCGAGCAGGTGGAGCAGGACGGCCTCAAGGTGCGCGCCTTCGGCTCCACGGACCTGGGCGTGAGCTTCTTCGTGGAATACAAGGGCAAAGGCATCTTCCACGCGGGGGACTTCAACCTCTGGCACTGGCGGGAGGAATCCACGCAGGCGGAGATCGAGGAGGCCTACGCGCTGTATCAGGGCGTGCTTGAGACGCTGCTCCCCTTAAAGGGGAAGATCGACCTGTGCTTCTTCCCGGTGGACCCGCGCATGGGAAGGACCACCATGGAGGGCGCGCTGGACTTTTGCACCCGGCTGGAGCCGAAAATCACGGTCCCCATGCACATGCAGGGCGACGGGGCGCTGGGCCGCCGCTTCGTGGGCGAGATGGAAAGAAAAGGCCTGCGGGCCGTCTGCCTGCCGAAACGGGGAGACAGGGTAGATATCTGGAACGACTAAATCGGCGTTTGATATGCGCTTGAAAACATAAAGGGAGGGACGTTTCATGAAGTTTCGCATGAACCACAACAACATCAACGTGTCCGACATGGAAAAGAGCCTGGCCTTCTACAAGGAGGCCTTCGGCCTGCACGTGGCGCGGGAGAGCGAGCCCGAGGACAAGAGCTTCAAGCTCTGCTTCCTGCAGGACGATTCCGGCTACTGGCAGCTGGAGCTCACCTGGCTGCGCGACCACCCGCAGAAGTACGACCTGGGCGAGAACGAGATCCATTTGGGGCTGGTGACCGACGACTTCGAGGCCGCCCACGCCCTGCACGAGAAGATGGGCTGCATCTGCTTCGAGAACCCCGCCATGGGCATCTACTTCGTGGAGGACCCGGACGGCTACTGGGTGGAGGTCGTGCCGCCCCGGCGCTAAGGGAGGACCATCAAAAAAAGCGGCAGGGCCGCGTCCGCGGGAAAGACGGGCGCGGCCCCTTTGGGAAGCGTGGGCGTTCGGGAGGGGAACGGAAATATGAGCGAGGAGCTGGCGCAGGCGTTTCGGCGGAACTTTCCGCTGGCCGTCCGGGAGGAGAGGACCGTCCGGGCGATCCTGTCCGACCCTCAAAACCGCGTGATCGAAAAGCGGGAGGGCGGCAGGCTCGTCGGCGTGTCCGTGGTGCGGAAGAACGCGATCCTCCTGCTCTGCGTGGAGGAGACGCACCGCAAAAAGGGCATCGGCGGGGAGCTGCTGGAGAGAGCGGAGAGGTGCATCCGTGAGCAGGGCTTTCACAAGGCCGTGGTAGGCGCGGGGGATGACTACCTGACGCCGGGCGTGCCGACGAGCAGGCACTATTACGACGCGGTGAACGAGAGGCTGTATCCCGGCCTGGACGAGAGCGCCAGCGCCTTCTTCGAGAAGCGAGGCTACCGGCATGGATGGGACTGCAACTGCTTCGACATGCGCTTTCCCCTCTCTCAGGCCCCATGCGGCGGCCCCAAGGTCGGGGATATACTGAACGGCGTGCAGTACCGCTGGGCGGCCCCGGAGGAAAGGGACGAGGTCTGCCGCTGCGTGTCCGACGCCTGGCCGGAGTTCGCGCAGTGGTACAGGGACCAGAAACTATACACGGGTGAAAGAAGCCAGAGGGTCTTGGCCGCCTTTGACGGGGAGCAGGCCGTGGGCGCGCTGCTCGTGGGCGTGGAGACGGAAGGAAAGGACTTGGGCAGCGTGGGCTGCACCGCCGTGCGGCGGGCCTGGCGCGGGAAACACATCGCGGCCACGATGGTCAAGGCCGGGACGCGGGCCGTCAAGGACGCCGGGATGAAGGAGGCCTTTTTGGGCTACACCTACTCGGGGCTGGACCATCTCTACGGCCTGGCGGGATACAAGATTTGTACGTACTACATGATGGCGGAGAAGGAGCTGTGAGCGCGGCTCCGATGGGCCACTGCGACAAATAGAAAGGGAAAATATGTCAAAACGGATGAAGGGGACGGGGAAAGCGCTGCTCTGTCTGCTGCTGCCGCTGCTTCTGCTCGGCTGCGGGCCGAAGGAAACGCCCCTGACGCTGCCCGGCGAAACGGAGGGGGCCGCGCAGACGGCCGCGCCCGCGGAGACGGCACAGCCGGAGGAAGAGGGCTTCGTCCTGCGGGCCTGTTTGGGGAGCGAGATGCCACAGACCCTGGATCCGGCGCTGTCCGTGGGGCTGGACACCCACAGCTGCATGGCCCTTCTGTACGAAGGGCTGTACCGCTACGGCGCGGACGGGCAGGTCTTGCCGGGCGCGGCGGAGAGCGCGGAGGTGAGCGCAGACGGCCTGACCTGGACGCTGCACCTGCGGCCGGACGCCTGCTGGTCCGACGGCACGAAGCTCACGGCGCAGGACTTCGTCTACGCCTTCCGCCGGGCGGTCGCCCCGGAGCTGGACGCGGTCTACGGCTACGACCTGTCCGCCTACTTCCTGAACGGCGAGGCGGTGGCGCTGGGCGAGAAGGCGCCGGAGGAGCTGGGCGCGCAGGCGCTGGACGAGGAAACGCTGGAGCTGCGGCTGCTTAAGCCCTGCGATTATCTGGACGAGGTGCTGGCGCACCCCTGCCTATCCCCGGTGAAGGAGGGGCAGGAGCCGGACGCCGCCTGCACCAATGGGCCGTATGTGCTTGGGAAACAGGACGGGCAGAGCCTGACGCTCATCCGCAGCGAGACCTACACGGGCGGCGCGGCGGCAGAGCCGGAGGAGATCTGCCTCCTATTCGGCGACGCGCGGCGGCTGCTGGACGCGGGGGAGGCCGACCTGGCCCTGGAGCAGGAGGTGTTCGGGCAGGGGCTCACCGTCCGTCGGCAGGCCCGCACGGGCACGCGGGCGCTGGTGTTCAACCTGAATAAGGGCTGCCCGACGGCGGACGCGGCCCTGCGGAAGGCGCTGCTCCTCTGCGTGGATACGGAGGCGGCGGCCGCGGCGCTGGCGGACGGCTCCTTCGCGGCGCTGTCGCTGGTGGGGCCGGGCGTGGACGTGCAGGACGGCCGGGACTTCTTCACCGAGGGCGGCCCGCTCCTGACCGACACGGCGGAGCGGATGCGCGGGCAGGGGGAAGCGCTCCTCATGGACGCCTGGGATGGCCGCCCCATCCGCCTGCTGGCCTACGGGGACGACAAGATCGTCCGCCTGGCCCAGAGCGTGGCGGACGGCTGGCGGGAACTGCTGGGCGTGGAAACGGAGCTGCTGACGCCCGACTTCGAGGAATATCTGGATCTGTTCTACGCCGGGGACTTCGACGTGAGCCTCTGGGCGCTGATGCCGGACTTTTCCTCGCCCCTGCCGTTCTTAAGCGACTTTGCCTCCGGCAACTTCGGTTCCGTGATCGGCTATGAGGACGAAAGTTACGATGCGCTGCTTGAACAGGCAGTCTCCTTAGGCACCCGCTCGGAGGAAGGCCGCGCGCTCCTGCACGAGGCGGAGCGCAGGCTCATCGAGGACGGCGTCCTCTGCCCGCTCACCCACTACGCCGTGAGCTACACCCAGAGGGAAACCTTAGACGGCGTGAGCCTCACCCACAGCGGCATCTGCCTGCTTGGCGGGGCACATGTAAAGGAATAGAAAAGGGGCGCTTTAAAGCATTCTTTACCGTGGGAGGCGCCCCGCCGCGATTGTGAAAAGACATGGTAAGTGGTATAATACTCATACTTATCAGTTCACCTGATGGCCCGAAACGGGTCTATCCATAAAATACGGTTGGAAAGGAGACCGGCAGACATGCAGGAAAACACGAAGGCACGCAGCTTCATCGAGGAGTTCATCGCCCAGGACATCGCGGAAGGAAAGGTGGCCGGTCATGTTCAGACCCGTTTTCCCCCCGAGCCCAACGGCTATTTGCACATCGGCCACGTGAAGGCGCTCTACATCGACTTTTCCATGGCGGAAAAGTTCGGCGGCAAGTGCAACCTGCGCTTTGACGACACCAACCCCACCAAGGAAGACGTGGAGTACGTGGACGCCATCCAGGACGACATCCGCTGGATGGGCTTTCATTGGGATAAGCTGGTGTACGGCAGCGAGTATTTCGACCAGACCTACGACCTGGCGGAGAGCTTCATCCGCCGGGGCCTTGCCTACGTGGACGAGCAGAGCCAGGAGGAGATGCGCAAAAACCGCGGCACGCTGACAAAGCCCGGCGTCAACTCCCCCTACCGCGACCGTCCCATGGAGGAGAGCCTCAACCTGTTCCGCAGGATGCGCGCCGGCGAGTTCCCCAATGGCGCGATGGTTTTGCGCGCCAAGATCGACATGGCCTCGCCCAACATCGTCATGCGCGACCCTACGCTCTACCGCATCTTGCACGTAAAGCACCACCACACGGGCGACAAGTGGTGCATCTATCCCATGTACGACTTCGCCCACCCCATCCAGGACATGATCGAGGGCGTGACGCACTCCCTCTGCTCCCTGGAGTACGAGATCCACAGGCCCCTGTACGACTGGGTGCGCGACCACTGCGAGGAGCTGCCCGCCCATCCCAGGCAGATCGAGTTCGCCCGGCTCAACATGACGCACACGGTGCTCTCCAAGCGCTACCTGCGCCGCCTGGTGGAGGAGGGCTACGTCTCCGGCTGGGACGACCCCCGCATGCCCACGCTGGTGGGCCTGCGCAGGCGCGGCTACACCCCTGCCTCCATCCACGACTTCCTGCAGCGGGCGGGCTTCGCCAAGGCCGATTCCGTGGTGGATATCCGCCTGCTGGAGCACTGCATCCGCGAGGACTTAGGGGAGAACGCCCGCAGGGCCATGGCCGTGATGGAGCCCCTCAAGGTCACGCTGACCAACTGGCCGGAGGACAAGACCGTGGAACTGCCCTGCGAGAACCATCCGGGCCACCCCGAGTGGGGCGAGAGGCTGCTGCCCTTCTCTAAGCATTTATACATCGAGCGCGGGGACTTCATGGAGGAGCCGCCCAAGAAGTTCTTCCGCCTGGCCCCCGGCCGCGAGGTGCGCCTGAAATCCGCCTACATCATCCGCTGCGACAAGGTGGTAAAGGACGAAAACGGCGAGGTCGTGGAGCTGCTCTGCTCGGTGGACCTTGACACGCTCTCCGGCGGCCCCGGCGCGGCCCGCAAGGTCAAGGGCACCCTCCACTGGGTGGACGCCGCCACCGCGCTGCCGGCGCAGCTTCGGGTCTACGACTACATGTTCCCCGAGGAGGATTCGGACAAGGGCGAGGACGAGACCGCGGAGGAGGAGACGGAGGTCAAGCGCGACATACTGGACTCCTTCAACCACGACTCCTGCAAACTCTACGACGATGCCCTGATCGAGCGCTCTTTGGGCGAGGCGCAGGTGGGCGAACGCTTCCAGTTCATGCGGCAGGGCTACTACGTCAAGGACAAGGATTCCACGGCGGAAAAGGCCGTGTTCAACTGCACCGTGTCCCTGAAAGACTCCTACAAGCCCGAGTAAGGGCAAAAACTCCCAACACAAATGCAGAGGAGCGGAAACATCATGACGGTACGCACGCGCTTTGCGCCCAGCCCCACGGGCTTTATGCACCTGGGCAACCTGCGCACGGCCCTTTATACCTACCTGTACGCCAAGAGCCAAGGCGGGCAGTTCATACTGCGCATCGAGGACACGGACCAGGAGCGCTACGTTCCCGGCGCGACGGAGGTCATCTACGACACGCTGCGCGACTGCGGCGTGCTCTGGGACGAGGGCCCGGACGTGGGCGGCGATTGCGGCCCCTACGTGCAGTCCGAGCGCAAGGACATCTACCTGCCCTACGCCAAACAGTTGGTCGAGCAGGGCGACGCCTACTACTGCTTCTGCACCAAGGAGGAGATCGAGGAGCGCCGCGCCGCCGCTACGGAGAGGGGCGAGACGTTCAAGTACGACAAGCACTGCCTGCGCATGGACCCGGAGGAGGTCCAGCGCAGGCTGGCCGAGGGGCAGCCCTACGTCATCCGGCAGAACGTGCCCCTGACCGGCGAGAGCGGCTTTGACGACCTGGTGTTCGGCCACATCGAGGCGGCCAACGAGACGCTGGACGATATGGTGCTCATCAAGCAGGACGGCATGCCCACCTACAACTTCGCCAACGTGATCGACGACCACCTGATGGGCATCACCCACGTGATCCGCGGGATGGAGTATCTGTCTTCCACCCCCAAATACAACCTGCTCTACAAGGCCTTCGGCTGGCAGATCCCCGAGTACATCCATCTGGCGCCCGTGATGAAGGACCAGCACCAGAAGCTGTCCAAGCGCAACGGCGACGCCTATTACAGCGACTACATCGAGAAGGGGTACTTAAAGGACGCTTTGGTCAACTACCTGGTGCTGCTGGGCTGGAACCCCGGCGACGAGCGGGAGTTCTTTAATATGGAACAGCTCAAGCAGGCCTTCGGCGTGGCGGGACTGAGCAAGTCCCCCGCCATCTTCGATACGGACAAGCTGCGCTGGTTCAACGCCGAGTACATCCGCCGCATGACGCCGGAGCAGTTCACCGAAGCGGCCCGGCCCTGGTACGAAAAGGCCGGGATCGCGGGCATGGACGAGGGCATTTTGCAGCGCATCCTGCAGCCGCGCGTGGAGGTGTTCTCGGAGCTGCCCCAGATGGTGGACTTCCTGACCGCCCTGCCCGACTTCGACACATCCCTCTACGCCCACAAGAAGATGAAGACCACCCCGGAGGGCGCGAAAGAGACGCTTTTGGAGTTAAAGCCCCGTCTGCAGGCGCTTGAGAGCTGGACCGAGGAAAGCGTGCACGACCTGCTCTTGGGCTTTGCCCAGGAGAAGGGCGTCAAGAACGGCCAGGTGATGTGGCCCCTGCGCATCGCCATCACGGGAAAGGCCGTGACGCCCGGCGGCGCGGTGGAGGCCGCGGTGCTGCTGGGCAGGGAGGAGACGCTGAAACGCCTTGAGACCTCCCTGAGCCGGTTCTGACAGGCATTTTGACAAGCAACAAAAACGCTCCGACGGTATGAACGCCGGAGCGTTTTCGGACTTTCTGCGCGCTTGGGGGATGTTTTTAGCGCGCCTCAAAACAAGACGGGGAGGTTTTAGGATGGATCGGGACTGGCTCTTTTCCGGCGACGGCTTCAGCTGCGGCGTGCGCGCCGCCGCCGTGCTGGTCAGGGGGAACAGGATACTCGTACAGAGGGAGAAGGACGGAAACGAATACGCCCTGCCGGGCGGCCACATCAAGCTGGGGGAGACGCTGGAAGAAGGACTCGTCCGCGAGACGGAGGAGGAAATGGGCGTTCGGGTCAAGTGTGGAAGGCTGTTGTGGAGCGAGGAGAGCTTCTGGGAATGGAACGGGAAGCTGACGCACGAGCTGAACTTTTATTTCCTGGTCGAGCCCTGCGGGGAGCTGGACATCCCAGAAAACGGCGAGTTCGTGTCCCAGAAGGACAACTGCAGCGTGGTCCTCGGGTGGATGCCCATCGAGGCGCTGGAAAGGCTGACCATCTACCCGGAGTTCCTGAAGGCGGAGATCGGGACCCTGGACGGGCCGATCAAGCACTTCGTCACGAGGGCGTAAGATTCATTGGGGCGCGCCCTGCGTTTCGGCAAAGGAAAAAACGAAGGAGTGGACGGCCGATGAAGATACGATGCGTCTGGGAACACAACGGCGGGGACAGCCTGCTCTATGCGGAAGATTTCGCTGGCGCGTTCACCCGGGGAAGCTCCGGGGAGCAGGCCCTGAACAAGATGCCCGACGAGATCAAAGCCTACTGCAAATGGCGGGGCATAGATATGCCGGAGGCCTTAGAGCCCGTGATCGTGCAGGAAAAGCGGTCCACGCTGACCATTTCTGACGCGGATTCGGACGTGCTGTTCGATGCGGAAAGGGAGCCTCTGTCCTTTGACGAGTACGAGGAATTGAAAGCGCTGGCGCTCAAGTCGGCGCGGGACTTCTTGACATTGTATCAGGCGGTGCCCGACAAGAACAGGAGCTGTCTGCCGGTCCGGGAGACGTTCTACGGGCCGCTTCCCCGCACCGCGCTCGAGATGTACGAGCACACAAAGAACGTGAACGGGTATTATTTTAGCGAGATCGGCGTGCCCGCGGACAACGAAGGCGATATACTTGCCTGCAGGGAACGGGGCTTCGCGGCGCTCGAAACACAGGCGGGTTTCCTCAAGAACGAGGTCCGCCTTGGCAGCTATGACGAGGAATGGTGCCTGCGGAAGCTGCTCCGGCGCTTCCTCTGGCACGACAGGATCCACGCAAAGGCCCTGTACCGCATGGCCCAAAGCACCTTCGGCCCGAATATCGTGCCGGACGTGTTTCGGTTCGGGCTGTAAGGAAACGGTTTGATAGGCGGTGGCAACTTAATTGAAGGAAAAGCCGCGCACGATACTATCGTGCGCGGCTTTGTGCTTGGGGGGGCAGCGCGTCAGCGCGCGCCATAGGTCCGCAGGTAGGCTTCCATTTTTTCGCGCATCTCGTCGTCGATGTAGATCTTGCCGTCCACGGGGTCGTTGTGCAAAAAGGCGATGATGTCGCGCACGGTGACGATGGGGAAGACGCGGATGCCGTAGTCCTGGCGCAGCTCGTCCAGCGTGGAGCAGTCGCGGGTGCCGCGCTCCATGCGGTCCACGGAGATGAACAGAGCCTGGAAGCGCACGTCGGCCACGTGGGAAAACAGCTCGATGGTCTCGCGCACGGCGGTGCCGGCGGTGACCACGTCCTCGATGATGGCGACGCGGTCGCCGTCCTTGGGCTTGTAGCCGATCATGGTGCCGCCTTCGCCGTGGTCCTTCTGCTCCTTACGGTTGAAGCAGTAGGGGAGATCGCGGCCATAGGCGCGGTAGAGAGAGGCCGCCGCGGAGACGGCCAGGGGGATGCCCTTGTACGCCGGGCCGAACAGGCAGTCGATGTCAGAAGGCATGTTCTCCTGGATGCAAGCGGCGTAGTAGTCGCCTAGCTTGGCGATCTGCGCGCCGGTCTTGTAGTTGCCGGTGTTGACGAAGTAGGGCGTCTTGCGGCCGGACTTGGCGGTGAAGTCGCCGAAGGTGAGCACGCCGGAGCGCACCATGAAGCGGATGAATTCCTCTTTATAGCTCATGGGGGTTGGTTCCTTTCTTTATAAGTTGCTTTGTGTTATTTGGCGGCCTCGTCGGCCAGGGCGTCCTCCAGCGTGTAGTGGATGCGCTGGTAGTAGCGCAGCCTCGGGGGGATGAAGGAGAGGTCCATCTTGCCCGTTCGCAGGAAGCTCTCTACATGCTGGGCGGTCGGCTGGCCCGCGCGGCCGCCGATGGCGGTGCACTTGATGGCCGAGGAGGCGCTGGCCCAGCGGGCGCATTCCAGCGGAGAGAGGCCGCGCTCCATGCCCACGACGTAGGCGCCGTGGAAGGTGTCGCCGCAGCCGGTGGTGTCGGCCACCTGCTCGACCGGGAAGGCGGGCAGGCGGATCTCGCCGCCGTCCCGGGAAAGGCCCACGCAGCCTTCCGCGCCTAAGGTGAAGATCACCGTGTGGGGGCCCTTTGCCATCATTTCCCGGCAGCAGTCCAAGATGGGCCTCTCGCCGTAGCGCGTCTTCCAGTAGAACTCGGAGGTGATGAACAGGCTCGTGTAGGGCAGCATGGCCTCCTGCTCTTTCGTGTAGGTGCTGGCGTCGAACATCACCTCGCCGCCCGCCCGCAGCACAGTCTCCGCGGCCAGCCGCGTGGCGGGGGTGTTGGCATCCAGAAGCAGGTATTTGGCCGTGCGCAGATAGTCGATGTCCAGCTCCTCCGGCTGTATGGGCTTTATGGGCGTGCCCGCCGAGATGAAGGAGCGGCCGTGGGTCGCGCGGTCGGAGAGCGCCACCACGTAGGGCGTGGGCGTGTTTTTTCGGCGCAGAAGATACATGGTGTCCACGCCGTGGCGGGCGAAGTCCACCCTTTGGGCCTCGCCCATGTCGTCGTCGCCCACCACGCCGATGATGCCGGCGCTCAGGCCCTGTCGGGCGGTGGTGACGATGGCCGTGGCCGCGTTGCCGCCAAACTGCCAGGAATGGGCCAGCAGGCGCGCGGCGGTGTTGGGCTCCGGGACGTGGTCCACGTTGATGAGGTAGTCGGTGCAGGGCGTGCAGATGGTGATGGCAGTGGGCATAGGCGTCCTCCCCCCGTTCGGTTTCTATTGGGCTTTTGTTTGCCCCTTCAGGCGCTCGTGCCGCGCCTGCAAGATCTAAGCCTTTGCGTTTTCCTCGATGATGTCCAGCACCGCCTGCAGGCCGTTGCCGGAGGGCTCCTTCTCCATGGCGGCGGCGATGCGCGGGGCGTCCTTTTGCAGGGCCAGCGTTTCCTTCACCAGCCGTTCGGGCGTGAGCTCGCTCTGGTCCAGCACCAGCGCCAGGCCCCGCGCCAGGAAGGAGGCGGCGTTCTCGATCTGGTCGCCCCGGCTGGCGCCCTTGGGATAGGGGATCAGCAGGCTGGGCTTGCGCAGGGCCAGGATCTCGCAGAGCGTGTTGGAGCCCGCCCGGGAGATAAGCAGGTCCGCGCAGGCGAAGGCGTCGGCCATGCCGTCGGTCAGGTACTCGATCTGGCGGTAACCCTTTGTGTTGGTGAGAGCCGGGTCCAGGTTGCCCTTCCCGCAGAGATGCAGCACCTCGAAGTCTTGCAGCAGAGAGGGCAGGGATGCGCGCACCGCGGCGTTGATGGCCTGCGCCCCGGAGCTGCCGCCGGTCACCAGCAGCACGGGCTTTTCCCCGGATAAGTGGAAGGCACGCAGGCCGCGCGTCCTCTGGCCCGCAAAGAGCTCGTCGCGCAGGGGGGTGCCGGTGTAGCGCCCCTTCTTGAGGCCCTTCGCCGTCTCGGGAAATGTGGTGCACAGGACCTTCACGAAGGGTTGGCACAGCTTGTTGGCAAGGCCGGGCGTTAAGTCCGATTCGTGGCCCACAACGGGTACCCGGTTGAGCCAGGCGGCGTATACAACGGGCACGGACACGAAGCCGCCTTTGGAAAAGACCACATTGGGCTTGAGGCTGCGCATCAGGGAGGAGGCCTGGAACGCCCCCTTCACCACGCGGAAGGGATCGGACAGGTTCTTAAGGTCCGCATAGCGCCGCAGCTTGCCCGAGGCGACGCCGTGGTAGCTGACGTTCGGCAGGCCCTCGATCAGGCCCCTTTCCATGCCGTCCGTGGAGCCGATGTAGTGGACCTCCCAGCCTTTTTTCTGCAGGTGCGGGATCAGGGCCAGGTTCGGCGTAACATGGCCGGCGGTGCCGCCGCCGGTGAGCACGATGCGCTTCATGGTGTTTCCGCTCCTTTCCGCCGGATGTGCGTGCTTCCTTTGATCTCAAGGAAACGCCTCCGCGTCTCTTATTATGGGGCTTTTTACCTGGAAGGTCAAGGCGGCGGCACAGATTTTCTGTGCCGCCGCCTTGACCCGCGACAGGAGAAGCAGAAGGCTTCAATAATAGCGGGGGGATCGCCAAGGGGGGCGATGAGCCCCCCTTGGCTTAGCGCCGGGTGTCGGGGAGCGAACGGCCCTTTGGGCCGTCCGTTCCCCGACACCCGGCAGGC
>CANQPP010000008.1 GCA_947625765.1 uncultured Clostridia bacterium | reverse complement strand
TTCTCACCCCTTTCCCTCATTCTAGCACAAAAAATGGTAGGCACTTTTCGTGTCTACCATCTTTTTATCACTTCACCGAAAAAGAAGGAGCGCGGCTTTTTGGCAGTTGATTGAGGGATAGCGGGGGGATCGCCAAGGGGGGCATGCCCCCCTTGGCCAAAGGCCGGGGTGCCAGGTCCGACTCCTTTGGAGCCGGACCTGGCACCCCGGCAGCGGGGGAAGGGGATACCCCTTCCCCCGGGCCCCTAACCCCCTGCAACTTTAAACCTGCATCTGTTTTTTATGAAGCATCGATTTAGCACGGGGGAATTGCAAAGGGGGGCGATGAGCCCCTCTTTGCTAACGGCCCGGGGTGTGGGACCGACTCCAACGGAGTCGGTCCCACACCCCGGGCAACGGGGGAAGGGGGCACCCCTTCCCCCGAACCCCTATCCCCGCGCGTAACTTTTGCCTATTCCGTTCTCTTGGAAGAACTGCTCATCTGTCCTGGTTGTCCAGATATTCCTCGATGGCCTGCAGGAAGCGTTTGCCGTAGCGAGCCTGTTTCTTTAAACCCACGCCGCTCACCTGCAGCATTTCCTCCTCGCTGCGGGGCTTGCGGGCGCTCATATCCCGCAGGGTCGCGTCGCTGAACACCACGAAGGCCGGCACGCCCTGGATCCGGGCGATCTGGGCACGCAGTTCGCGCAGAATTTCGTACAGCTCCGGGTCGCCGGGCCCCGCGGGCCGGGTCTTTTTCGGCGTAGGCGGCGCCTCTTCCGCCCTGCGCAGGCGCACGTACAGCGGCCCCTCCCGGCGCAGGAACTCCCTGCCCTTGTCCGTCAGCGCCAGGATCGGGTATTCCTCCCCGATGCGCGCGATGTACCCAAGGGACAGCAAATGGTCAAAGCGCTCCCGCAGCTCCAGGGGGGACAGCCGCGCCAACGTCCCGGCGGAGGGGTGCTCCATCAGCCCTAGGTCCCGCGCGCGCCGGCTGTGCTCCGCCCGCAGCACGGAGGAGAGCAGCGCCTCGCCGTACCTCTCCCCGCTGTCCTCGATGAGGCTGAGGATTTGCCGCGCGTCGGGGCCGATGTCGCTGCGCGTTTCCGGCAGCACGCAGTTGCCGCAGTTATCGCAGCCTCCCTTGGGCCCTTCCTCGCCGAAATAGCGGAGGATGAAGCGCCGCAAACAGCCGGTCTCCCGGCAATACGCCTCCATCCGGGCGAGCCTTTCCAGGTCCCCGCGCCGCTTGAGCCGCCGGGCCTCCTCGTCCAGCCCCTCGGCACTTGCGCTCTTGTCGATCAGGAAGCGGCCCAGCTGCACGTCCTTGGGCGAATACAGGAGCGTGCAGCGACAGGGCTCCCCGTCGCGGCCGCCGCGCCCGGCCTCCTGGTAGTAGCTCTCCATGTCCTTGGGCATGTTGAAGTGGATCACGAAGCGCACGTTGGACTTGTCGATCCCCATGCCGAAGGCGTTGGTGGCGACCATGACCTGGCAGCGGTCGAACAGGAAGTCCTCCTGGGCCGAGGCGCGCTCCTTGGCGTCCAGTCCGGCGTGGTAGCGGGAAGCCGCGATGCCGTTGGCGCAGAGCAGGTCGCAGACCTCCTCCACGGACCTGCGGGTGGCGCAGTAGACGATGCCGCTTTCCCCCTTTTGCGCCTGCACGAGGGACAGCAGCTCCACCTCCTTGACCTTCGGGGTCAGCACCTCGTAAAAGAGGTTGGGCCGATCGAACCCCGTCACCCGCTCCACCGGGTCGCTTAAGCCCAGCAGGCGGCGGATGTCCCCGCGCACCCGCTCCGTGGCCGTGGCGGTGAAGGCGCACAGCGGCGGCCGGGTGGGCAGCTCGTGCAGAAACGCGGGGATGTCCAGATAGCTTGGCCTAAAGTCCTGCCCCCACTGGGAGACGCAGTGGGCCTCGTCCACGGCCACCAGGGAGAGCGGGCAGGCCTTGGCGAAGGACAAAAAGCCGGGGACGAGCAGCCGCTCCGGGGCCACGTAGATGATCTTATACTTCCCTTCCCTTGCATACCCCAGGGCCTTCTTCATCTGGCCCTCGGTCAGGCTGGAGTTGAGGTAGGCGGCGGGCACGCCCATCTGCAGAAGGGCGCGCACCTGGTCGGCCATCAGGGAGATGAGGGGCGAGACCACCAGCGCCACGCCCTCCTTCAGCAGGGCGGGCAGCTGGTAGCAGACGGACTTGCCGGAGCCCGTGGGCATCACGCCCAGGACGTCGCGCCCGTTCAGCGCCGCACGGATCAGCTCCTCCTGGCCGGGACGGAAGCTGTTAAAGCCGAAATACTCCCGCAGCGCCTTATACATTTCGTCCATGTGCAAACCCTCCCTTCTCCGTTGTTTTTGCTGCTTACATCGGCCTCTTCCAGCGGGACTGCGCCTGCCGGACGAGCTGCGGACTCTTTCCCTTAAGCAGCGAAAAGGCCGTGAGCACCTCTCCCGGCACGTCCTCATGGCTCAAGAAGCCCTTGCCCTTTGGGCCGTAGCCGTTCTCGTCGTCCACCAGCCGCGAGATCTCGCCCATCAGAAGGGACAAAAAGCGCTCCATGTCCCACATGCCGAGGGGCGTCTCTCCATCGAACACAAGGCCGCTTTCCCCCTTACACACGCGCACCCGATAGGAGGCGAAGTGCAGAAAGCGTGTGGGCAGGCCCTGCCAGACGCGGTCGAACGTGCGCTCCATGCGCCTTTGCATGGAGGCGTCCTGCATGAGGATCACCCGCTCGGGCAGCGGGCCCAGAGAGCGGAACAGCTCCAGGCAGAAGGAGACGTTGTTGCCGCAGTTGGTGGAGCGCGTTTCCAGCGCGTCGGCGCGCAGGCCGTGGACGCGCCGGAGATACTCGTTCAGCAGAAGCGCCTCGGGCATGCCCTCCGTATGCAGTCCCGGCAGGCGGGCATGGACCCGGTCCCGCAGGGCCTGCGTGGTGTGGCCCTCGCCGCCCACCAACATGAGCTTCTCCGCCGCGCCGGACCTCATCGCCCGCGCGGCCAGTTCCGCGCCTTCCAGTATGCTGCCCCCAAAGAGCACCAGCCACTGGGCAGGCGCGCCGAAATAGGCCCGGACGGAATCCATATCCAGCGCCTTTGTCTGGCGCAGGGCCAGGTAGCTATGCAGCGTGTTGACCGCCTCGGCCTCTGTCATCCCGTTTTTCCCCTTTCGCGTTTGCGGCCCGCCGACGTTCTCGGCGGGCCGCGATGGTTTTTCTCTTTCGCTCAGACGGTCTTTTCCACGAAGACCTCCGCGTGGGGCAGCGCTGCGCGCAGGGCGTAGGAAAAGTCCGACTCGCCCCGTCCGCCGGAGACGCCCACCACGATGTGGGTCGCCCCGATGCGCTTGGCATGGGCCGCCAGCGCGCCCACGGTATCGTCGTCGCGAAGCAGGGCCATGTCCGCGCCGTACTCCTTGGAGATGGAGAACAGGTATTCCAGCGCCTCCCCCTCCGCGGGGCTGCCCAGGAAGTTCTGCCCCTTGCGGGAAACATGCACCACGGAAAGCTCGGCGCGCTCCTTTTCGGCCAGCGCGGCGCCGGCGCGGATGAGCCTTTCGCAGGTGAGCTGGCCGGTCACACAGACCATGATGTGGCTGGTCTTCGCCATGGATGTCCTCCTTTGGGGCCGCGTTCAAGGATCAGACGGGCTCGATGCCGATGATGGACTGCCCGTGGGCGGTGACGCGGTAAAGCCCGCCCTCCGAAAAATCATATTCCTTTTCCAGGTCCAGATAGCACAGCCGCTCCTCGTCGGAGGCGTCCTTATCCGCAAAGTAGAGCGTGCGGCAGGCGACGCCGTCGCGCACGGAGGCGCTTTCCTCCCGCAGGAACGCGCCGGTGAAGCTGCGGCTGCGGCCCGCGGCGATCTCCCTTAGGAAGCGGTCATAGGACAGGAAGGGGGAAACGCACATGCCGTAATAGAACACCGCCGCCACCATGCCGAGCATGGACAAGAGCATGGACAGCCACTCGATGCGGCAGGTGTACATGAGCACCAGCCCGATCGCAAAGGGAACGAGGAAGATGAGCGCGTCCAGAGACAGACGGCGGAACAGCTGGCCGCGCAGCACGGCCCTGTCCTTGGCGGAATATAGCATGGTCAAAACCTCCCGTTGCGTGAAAGAAGCGCGGGCCGCTTGGGGGCCCCTTTTTTCTATTATCGCACACAGACCCCGCGCCTTGCAAGACGTACCGGCGTTTTTTCCAGGCTTGGTCTCGGGACGGGGAAGCGTTCCCTTTATCAAACGAGCCGCGGCGGGGAAACGCTCCCGGTTGCTCGTTTCTTCGGTGAACGATCGGCGCTTTTGCGCCGTCGCCTTATGAAATAAAGGCGGCTTCCACCGAAGCGGGCTCGTGGAAAAGGGGCGCGGCGCTGTTGACCGTCCCTTCATTTTTTAGATGAAAGAAAGGAAAACGGCTTTGCGGATTTTCCCCTTAGCGGAGGCACAGAGGGGTTTTGCCGCCGCCCAAACGGCCTTCGCTTCCCTTTTTCTTTGGAAGCGGCCTCCACCAAGCGGGTTCGTGGATAAGGCGGCGCGGCATTTGGTGATCGGCTTTCCTTCGCTTTTCTATTGAAAGGGAAGCGGCCCTGTGCCTTTGCCTTTGCCTTCTCCTTCGAGCTTCTGAAAGGAAAGAAGCGGGTTTACGTTTTCGGCTTCCCCTTCGCAGGGGCGCGGCGGGGCTTTGTCGCCGTCGAAGCGGCCTTTGCGGGCGCGCGGCGCGGCTTCCTCTCTTCCCTCGGAAAGTCCACGGGCGGCGCGGTCCTGGCCGCGTCCACCAGATAGGCGGCGTAGCGGCGGATGGATTCCATGAAGCGGCCCGGGTCCATGGTCCCGCTCTCGATGTCCTTGAGCCCCTTCTCCCAGCGGCCCGTGGTCTCCGGGGAGGCCAGCTGCCAGGGCACGGCCTCGATCAGCTTTTCGCCCTTGTCCGTGGCCAGCAGGCTGCGCTTGCGCCGGACCACGTAGCCCACCTCGATGAGCCGCTCCAGCGTGGCCGCCCGGGTGGACGGCGTGCCCAGGCCCCGCTCCTTGAGCTGTTGGCGCAGGCGCTCGTCGGTGACGAAGCGGCCCGCGTGCTCCATGGCGTCCAGAAGCGTGTTCTCCGTGTAGGGAGAGGGCGGCTTGGTCTGTTTGCGCTGCACCTTCGCGCCGCGCGTCTGCCTTATCTCGCCTTGCTTTAGGCGCGGCAGGGCCTTTTCGTCCTCCGCGTCCTCTTTCGACTTTACGCGGACGGGCGGGCAGGCCCTCTGCCAGCCCTCGTCCAATACCACGCGGCCCCGGCTCATAAACGCGTATCCCGCGCACTCGGTCACGACCTCGGTCTGCTCGTATCGGTAGTCGTCCATGAAGGCGGCGGCCAGGCGGCGGGTCACCAGCTCGTAGATCTGACTTTCTGCCTGCGTGAGGTTTGCCGGGGGCGTGCGGCCCGTGGGCAGCAGGGCGTGGTGGTCGCTCACCTTGCTATCGTCGAACACCCGGCCGCCCGGCTCGCGCAGCGGCTGGGGCAAAAGGGAGCACAGCCCCTCTGGCAGGCCCTGCAGGAGGCGCAGCACCACCGGCCGCTGGTCCTGCGGCAGGTGGCGGCTGTCGGTGCGGGGGTAGGTGAGCAGCTTGTGCTTCTCGTATAAGGACTGGGCGGTCTCCAGCGTCTTGGCCGCGGTGAGCCCGAAGCGGGCGTTGGCCTCCCGCTGCAGTGTCGTAAGGTCATATAAATAGGGCGGCGGCTGGCGCTTTTCCTCCACGCGCACGGAAGACACGCGGGCGGGCTTGCCTCGGACCTGGGCGGCGATGGCCTCGGCCTCCTCCTTTTTTGCGATCCGGGAGACGCCGTCCTTTATATACAGCCCCTCGTGATCGCCGAAGTCGGCGCGCACTTCATAATAGTCCTCCGGCCGGAAGGCCTCGATCTCCTTCTTGCGCTTGACCAGCAGGGACAGCGTGGGCGTCTGCACCCGCCCCACGGAAAGCAGGGCGTCGTAGCGCAGCGTGAAGGCGCGGGAGCCGTTCATGCCCACCAGCCAGTCGGCCTCGGCCCGGCAGTTGGCGCTCTTGTACAGGCCGTCGTAATCGCTCATGGGCTTAAGCTCCCGAAAGCCCTGCCGGATGGCCTGGTCCGTCATGGAGGAGATCCAAAGCCGCATCACCGGCTTGCGGCAGCCGGTGAGCTGGTAGATGCGCCGGAAGATCAGCTCCCCCTCGCGTCCGGCGTCCGTGGCGCAGATGAGGGAGACGACGCGCGGATCCAGAAACAGGGAGCGGATGATCGAAAACTGCTTCTTGCCCGAGGGCAGGACCTTCAAGGGGATGTCCTCCGGCAGCATGGGCAGCGTGGAAAAACTCCACTTTTTCCAATTTGGGTCGATCTCCTCCGGCATGGCGGGGGAGGCAAGGTGCCCAAAGCCCCAGGTGACCACGTAGCCGCCGCCGTACAGGCAGCCCTCGCCCTTCTTGTCCGCGCCCAGCACGCGGGCCACGTCCCTGCCCACGGAGGGCTTTTCGCACAAAACGCAGACGAGCTTCTCCTGTTCCGCCACGGCCCCTCGCCCTCCCCTTCGCAAGTTTTGTTTTGGCTTCCCGTTCGTCAAAAGTATAGCAAAGCGGGCGGCAAAAGAAAAGCGGGAAAAAATTTTGCCAGGGGTGTTGACAGAGCTGATATAACTGTATATACTATCCATACACAGTTTAGGACGGAGGCATGGCCATGCACATCCTGATCGACAACCGCAGCGGCGCGCCGATCTACAACCAGATCTACACCCAGATCAAGGAGCAGATCCTGCGGGGGGAGTTGCGCGAGAACGAAGCGCTCCCCTCCATCCGCGCGCTGGCCAAGGACCTTTCCATCAGCTTCATCACCACCAAGCGGGCCTACGAGGAACTGGAAAAGGAGGGCTTCCTCTACACCGTTCCCGCCAAGGGCTGCTACGTGGCGCCCAAGAACACGGAGCTGATCCGCGAACAGAACCTGAAGGAGATCGAAACGCACATCTCCGAGATCGCCCGCCTGGCGGCCGCCTGCGGCCTGTCGGAGGCGGAGCTGCTCGAGATGGTGAGGTTTCAACTGGAGGACGAGAAATGAACGCGCTGGAAATTCGGGGACTGACCCGGAAGTTTAAGGACTTTACCTTGGGGCCGCTGGACCTGACGCTGCCCGGCGGCTGCGTCTTGGGCCTGATCGGCGAAAACGGGGCGGGCAAGACCACGCTCCTGCGCCTGATCCTGCAGATGCTCAAAAAAGACGGCGGCAGCGTCCGCGTGCTGGGCCGGGACGAAAAGGAGCTGGACGGCATCCGCGAGGACCTGGGCGTGGTGCCGGACGCCACCGGCCTGCCCCTGAGCTTTAACGCCCTGGAGATGGACCGCATGCTGGCGGGCATCCACAAGGCCTGGGACGAGGAGAAGTTCTTCTCCCTCATCAAGGCCTTCGACCTGCCGGAGAAGAAGCCCTTCAAGGACTACTCCCGCGGCATGCGGCAGAAGATGTGCATCGCCGCAGCCCTGAGCCACGACCCCAAGCTCCTGCTGCTGGACGAACCCACCGGCGGTCTGGACCCGCTGGCCCGGGACCAGGTGATGGAGATGCTGGAGGATTACACCCGCAGCGAGGAGCGCTCGGTGCTCATCTCCTCCCACATCGTCAGCGACCTGGAGAGGCTCTGCGACTACGTCGCCTTCCTGCACAAGGGCCGCCTGCTGCTCGTGGAGGAAAAGGACAGGCTGCAGGAGGAGCTGGCCCTGTTCCTGGGCACGGCGGAGGAGCTGGACGCCCTGCCGAAGGGGGCCGTGCAGGGCGTCAAGCACACGCCCTACGGGGAGCGGGCGCTGGTGCGCCGGGACAGGATGCCGGAAGGCGCAGCCCTGTCCAGCGTGGGCGTGGAGGAAATGTTCCTGCTGCTGACAAAGGAGGGAGAGAAAAGGTGAAGGGCCTTATCTACAAGGACGTTCTTTTGTGCTTTAAAAACATGCGGGCGCTGTTCCTGCTGAACATCGTTTACCTGGTCTGCGGTGTTTTCGGGGAAGCGGCGCAGTTCTTCCTGCTGTTCACCTGCGTGATGATCGGCGTGCAGCCCATGAGCCTGCAGAGCCTGGACGAGAGCTACGGCTGGCCTCGCTTTGCCGCCGCGCTGCCCGTGACCCGCGCGCAGGTGGTGAGCGCCAGGTATCTGGTGAGCATCTTTTACATGGTCCTCAACTGGGGCGTGTGCGTCCTGGCGCTGCTGATCGGGCATTCCATCAACGGCCTGCCTTTGCAGATCGGCGCGTTCCTGTCCTTGGCCGTGCCGCTGTCCATGTCCGTGCCCATGCTGAGCCTCCCCATCCTGTTCCGCTTCGGCGCGCAGAGGGGCCGCCTGATCTACATCGTCTGCATCTCCCTGGTCTGCGGCGTGATGGGCGCGGTGGGCGGTGTCGCCGGGAACCTGTCGAACGTCCCGCACATCGGGCTGTACTGGGCCCCGCTCATCGGCGCGGCGCTGTACGCGCTCTCCTGGCAGCTGTCCATCTGGCTGTACAAGAGAAGAGAGTTATGATATACTTCCTGTAAGCTGCCTTGTACAGCATACGAAAAACAGGAGCGTGACCTGAAAGTGGCGAAAGAGATGGAACGTATCCGCGAGCTACGGGCGGAGGTCTTCGGCGGCGTGAAGCGGGCCGCGCTGGGCTTTTACCCCACGCCCCTGCACAAGCTGGAGCGGCTGTCGGCGGAATTAGGGGTCGAGCTCTACATCAAGCGCGACGACCTCTCCGGGATGAGCCTCTTTGGGGGCAACAAGGTGCGCAAGCTGCAGTTCATCCTGGGGCGGGCGCAGGCAATGGGCTGCACGGCGGTGTTCACCTACGGGGCCACGCAGTCCAACCACGCCATGCAGACGGCCACCGCCTGCCGCAGGCTGGGCTTAAAGCCCGTTTTGTACCTGGTGGCGCTGGTCAAGCCCGACGAGGCGGACCTGCGGGCCAACCTGCTGCTGGACCGAATCCTGGGCGCGGAGGTGCACATCGTGGAGCAGCTTCCCGGCGAGAGCGAGGAGGACGCGGAGGAGCGCTCCTTCGCCATGGCCCGGGAGCACATGCGGGACCTGGAGGAGGTCGGCATGCGCTGCTGCGAGGTGCCCATGGGCGGGGCCGACGCGGCGGGCTCGGCGGCCTTCGCGGAGGGGTATCTGGAGCTGTGCGGGCAGCTGGCGGCCTTAGATAAACAGGCGGACTTCCTGTTCCACGCCGCGGGCACCGGCGGCACGCTGGCGGGCCTGGTCGCGGGAAGGGCCTTGCTGAAGGCCGCGGGCCTGCCCGGCGGGGAAACGGACATCGTCTCTATCAACGTGAGTGAAAAGGACAGGGACGCCTACCACAGGAAGTGCGCGACTTTAAGCTGCGAGGCGCTTGCCTGGCTCGGCCGCCCGGAGCGGGTGGAGCCGGAGGACATCCACACCGACGCGCGCTACTTCGCCCCCGGGTACGAAAAGCCCAACCCCGCCGCGACCGAGGCCATCCGCCGCCTGGCGCGGACGGAGGGGCTGCTGCTGGACCCGGTCTACACGGGCAAGGCCTTCGCCGGGATGCTGGACCACATCGCCCGGGGCGAGGTCCCCAAAGGCGCCACGGTGGTGTTCCTGCACACGGGCGGCACCACGGCCCTGTTCGCCGAGCGGGAGATCCTGGGGCCCATCTAAATATGTGAGAGATACGCGGACGAGAGAGGGAATGACCCTTCTCGTCCGCTTCTTTTATGCTTAGACATGCCCCAAAATCAAAAAACGAAAAAATGGTGAAAAGAAGACAAGGCGGAAGCATTGACAGGGGAAGGCGCAAGTGCTATCACAGAAAGGAAGGGGGTCCCTCTGCGGGCCCTTTTTGGGGAAGAAGCATTCGCAGGGAAAAAAGGCTCAACGGAAAGAGACGGAGATGTTGTAAAGATGAAGAAATATGCGATGCTGTTGCTGCTCGTTTGTACGGTCGCGCTTGCCGGCTGCAGCGCGGCGCACGCGGGCCCCGCGAGCCCGGCCCCGGAGGAGCCGGAGACCTTAAGTCAGAGCGCGGAGGCCGCGGAGCCGGCGGAGACCGCGGAAGCGCTCAAGACGATCGAGAGCGCGGGGACCGCCATGGTCAACAAGCCCGTTTCGTTCGTGAGCGGCATGGGCTGCAGCGACCCGACCTGCACCGACCCCACGCACCACCACGACTGCCCGGCGGACTGCTCCAACTACGAGCACCACCACGACTGCCCGCTGGACTGCACGGAGGAAAGCCACCACCACCAGACGACAACAGCCCACCACGAGGAGGACCACGAGGCCGAGCATGAGACCGTCACGTTCATAAGCGGCATGGGCTGCAGCGATCCGACCTGCACCGACCCGGCGCACCACCACGACTGCCCGGCGGACTGCACGGACTATGAGCACCACCACAGCTGCCCGCTGGACTGCACCGAGGAAAGCCACCACCACCAGACGGCGGCCCACCACGAGGAAGAGGACAGCCACGAGGACAGCCACGAGAGCGGCCACGGGAGCGAGCACGAGAGCGGGCACCACGGCCACCATTAGGCCGCCGCTCCTAATAAAAAGAAGCGCACGAAAACGGACCCCCGGCGTTATGTCGGGGGTCCGTTTCTGTCGGGGTTTTTAAGCCTCGCGGAGGAAGCGGTACTGGGCGTCGCAGAGCTTGAAGTATTCGCCCTTGGCGGCGATCAGCTCGTCATGGGTGCCGCGCTCCAGGATCTTGCCGTCCTGCACCACCATGATGCAGTCCGCCTTGCGGATGGTGGAAAGGCGGTGGGCGATGACGAAGGAGGTGCGGCCGCGCAGCAGCACTTCCAGCGCCTGCTGGATGAGGATCTCGGTGTGGGTGTCGATGGAAGAGGTGGCCTCGTCCAGGATCAGGATGCGCGGGTCGTTGAGCAGGGCGCGCGCGAAGGAGATGAGCTGCCTCTGGCCCACGGACAGGCGGGAGCCGCGCTCGTTGACCTCGGTGTAGTAGCCCTTTTCCATCTCCATGATGGTGTCGTGCACGTTGACGGCCTTGGCGGCCTCCATGACCTCCTCGTCGGTGGCGTCCAGGCGGCCGTAGCGGATGTTGTCCATGATGGTGCCGGAGAAGATGAAGCTGTCCTGCATCATGACCGACATCTGGTCGCGCAGGGAGTGCAGGTCCACGTCGCGCACGTCGTGGCCGTCGATGCGGACGCTGCCGCCGGTCACGTCGTAGAAGCGGGAGATCAGGTTGACCACGGTGGACTTGCCCGCGCCGGTGGGGCCTACCAGGGCGATGGTCTGGCCGGGCGTGACGTTGAAGCTGACGTCCTTTAGGACCACCTTGTCCTTATCGTAGCTGAAGGTGACGTGGTCGAACTCCACGTGGCCCTCGATGGGGGGCAGATCCTTTGCGCCCTCCTTGGAGGCGATCTCCACGGGGGTATCCAGTATCTCGAAGATGCGCTCTGTGGAGGCCATGGCCACCAGCAGGTTGTTGTAGAAGTTGGAGAGGTTGTTAAGGGGCTCCCAGAAGCGGCCCAAGTACCAGAGGATCAGCATGAGCGTGCCCACGGTGATACCCTGCGGCCCTATGCGGCTCTGGAGCATGGCCACGCCGAATATGTAGACCAGCACCGTGCCGATGGCGGAGATGGTGTCCAGGCAGGGCCAGAACAGGCCGTTCAACTTGATGGCCTTGACCCAGGACTCGCGGATGTCCATGTTGGTGTCGGTGAAGATCTCGGAGTTCACCTTTTCGCGGGTGAAGGCCTGGGTGACGCGCATGCCGGAGAGGCTCTCGTGCAGATAGCCGTTCATGTTGGAGATCTTGGCGCGCACGGTCTGCCAGTTCTTGCGCATCTTGCGCTTTAGGCCAAAGAGGATGAGCAGCATGATGGGCAGCGTGGACATGGAGATGAGCGTGAGCTTCCAGTCCACGGTGAACATGAGCACCACCAGCAGGATCAGCGTCACGCAGTCGATCAAGACGTTCACGATGCCGTTGGTGAGCAGGTCCATCAGGGAGTTGACGTCGTTGATGATGCGCACCATGATCTTGCCGGCGCTGCGGCTGTCGAAGAAGGAGAAGCTCAGGTCCTGCACGTGGTTGAACAGGTGCTGCCTTAAGTCCGCGATGGCCTTGCGGCCGGCGGTGTCCAGGATCCTGGCGCGGTAGCGGATGCACAGGCCGGAGACCAGGGCCACGACCACCATGGAGATGATCAAAACGGGGAAGCGGCTCAAATCCCCCACGGTGATGTCGTCCACGGCGATGGACATAAGGTACGGCATGGCCAGGCTGGCCACGGCCGCGATCACCATCAGCGTGCAGGCGATGACCACGGACCACTTGTAGGGCTTTAGGTAGCTGAACAGGCGCAGAAGCTCCTTGGCGTTAAACGGTCTTTCGATGACCTCGTCGTCGATGACGCGCAGTCTTGGCATCTTACAGCACCCCCTTTCCGAGGCTGGCCGCATCCTTGTACTGGTCCTGCACCATGCGGTAGTACAGGCCCTTCTGCTCGAGCAGCGACCTGTGGTTGCCGCGCTCGACGATGCGGCCTTCCTTGAGCACCACGATCTGGTCGGCGTTCTTGACCGAGGAGATGCGGTGCGCGATGATGAACGTGGTGCGGTCCTTCATCACGTCCTTGAGCCTTTGCTGTATCTCGTGCTCGGTCTCCATATCCACGGCGGAGGTGGAGTCGTCCAGCACCAGGATCGCGGGGTCGTACTGGATGGCGCGGGCGATGGCGATGCGCTGCTTCTGGCCGCCGGAGAGGCCCATGCCCCTCTCGCCCACGATGGTGTCGTAGGTGTCGGGCATCTCCTCGATGAACTCCCGGGCCTGCGCGGCCTCGGCGGCGCGTTTGACCTCGTCCATTGGCGCCTCGGGCCTGCCGAAGCGGATGTTGTTCTCGATGCTCTCGGAGAAGAGGAAGGTCTCCTGCATGACGTAGCCCACGCGGTCGCGCAGCTTCTTCATGGGCATGTCCTTGACGTCCACGCCGTCTATGGAGACGCTGCCGCTCTGGCACTCGTAGAAGCGGCCAAGCAGGTTCACCACGGAGGTCTTGCCGCTGCCGGTCTCGCCCATCACCGCGATGGTGGAGCCGGCGGGCACGTCGATGCAGATGTCCTTTAAGACCATCTGGTCGCCGTAGCTGAAGTTCACGTGGTCGAACACCACGTGGCCCTTAAATTTCTCCGGGAAGCGGGTCTGCTGCTTGTCGCGGATGCTGGCGCCCAGGTCCTTATAGTAGAACAGCTTTTCCGCGGAGGTATGGGCGTTGGTGAACATGTTCATCAGGTTGCCCAGGGAGCGCATTGGGCCGGTGATCATCCAGATGTAGCCGTTGAAGGTGATGAGCTCGCCCAGGGACATGGAGCCGCGGATCACCATCAGGCCGCCCACGCCCAGAAGCAAGGGCGTGCAGAGGTTGCCCAGCACGTCCAGAACGGGCACGTAGTCCGACCAGATGAAGGTGGTGCGCAGCGCCAGGCGCAGCTGCTCCTGGTTCTCGTGGCGGAACATCTTCTTTTCGTATTCTTCCTGGGCGAAGGCCTTGACCACGCGCGCGCCGGAGATGTTCTCCTGGGTGCGGGTGGAAAGCACGGCGTTCTGCTCGCGCAGGTCGCGGAAGGCCGGGTGGATCTTGCGGCGGAACAGGACCGCCACGATGGCCACGATGGGCGCCACCAGCACCATCAGCAGCGCCAGGCGCCAGCTTAGGAAGAACAGCAGGATGAGGGAGCCCACGAACCAGATCAGGTTCTCGCTCAGCTGCACGATGCCGCCGGCCAGCATGTTGCGCAGGCCCTCGATATCGCCGGTCATGCGGGACATGATCTCGCCGATGTAGTTGGTGTCGTAGAAGCTGTAGGACATCTCCTGCAGGTGGTCGTAGAGCGTGGTGCGCATGTCGAACACGAAGTTCTGGCTCAGCCGCTCAAAGCAGACGCCGCGCACGTAGTTGCCCACGGCGCGCAGGACGGTCAGCACGATCAGCGCGACGCACAGGGGCATCAGGAGCCCATCCTGGCCGCCCTCGATCACGTCGTCCACCAGATAGCCCGTGATGCGCGGGGCGATCAGCCTGGTGGCGTTGGCCAGGAGCAGGAAGATGGTGCCGATCACGACGTACCGCGCGTGGGGTTTGCACAGCTGCGCTATGCGTTTAAACACGTTCAAACCTTGTCTCTCCTCCCCGGTGGGGCCGCTGTTTGCCTGCGGCCCGTCCGAAGGGCTTTTGGCCCTTCCCCGTTTGGTCCTTGGGCTTTTTTCTCCTTGCATATGCAAAGGTCCAAAGGCACCTGTATACTCTACTTGAAGTTCCTGCCCGCGTCAAACCCTTATTTCTCGCGTTTTTCTCGATTCCCGGCACCTCGTCCACCCACCTGCCGTTTTTAAGGGAATATTTTTCTATTTCCGGCTTTTGCTTATGTTTTCGCCCGTTTTCGGCCCTGCCTGCAAATGAGTTCCGTTGTGCGGAACTGTGCAGGTTATTTCCATATTGAATGCAGTTTACCATGGTGTGAAGCGCTGTTTTTGTGCTATACTTAAGGTCCAGTACGAGAAAATAAGACGCGGAAAGGAGCGGATTCGATGGCGATCGAACTGGTGGGAAAGATCGGCTCCATGGCCCTGATCCAGCGGGCCGAAATGGATATGGACTACAATATCATCGCGCGATTGGGAAGGGAGCTTAAGCCCGGCATGGTCTGGGTCTCCTCCGGCGCCACGGAGATCGGCAGGCTCGACTACATACGGCGCACGGGACGGGAGCTGACCGGCTCTGCGGAGGAGGTCAAGACCGACTACGCCGCCCAGGGGCAGGCCATCCTGATGGAGAACTACCGCCGCTTCCTGGCCCCGGAATATTCCCTGCGCCAGCTGCTGGTGGAGCACACCCACTTCAACAACCCGGAGACGGCCGCCTTCATCCGGCGCTTCCTGCTGCGCTGCCCGGAGCAGAACGCCGTGCCCATCATCAACTACAACGACCCGGTCTCCTTCGAGGAGAACCGCAAGATGGAGCTGCGCCTGCTGCGCAAAAGCAAGGCGGACGTGGTGGAGTGCGTGGACAACGACGAGACCGCCGCGGTGGTCGCACGGCTGGTGAACGCCAAGAGGCTGCTCATCCTCACCTCCGCCGACGGCATCTACCGCGACCCGGACGACCCCGCCACCATCGTGCGCGAGCTGCACGCCCGGGACCCGGAAACGCTGGAAAAGGAAGTGCGGCAGCTGCAGCGCAGCTGCGTGGGCGCCTCCCGCGCGGGCGCGGGCGGGGCCTTCGCCAAGCTGGAGTACATACTGCCCTGCGCCCTGCAGGGCACGCACGTGGTGATCGGCAGCCCCCGCTTCCACATCAAGGAGCTGCTGGACGGCTCCGTCCCCGCCACGCACATCTACCTGGACGGCGCGGCGGACTAAGGAAAAGCGCTTTGGGAGGAAGCGCTGCATTTAATGAATCAAAGCGCTTATCCATCCTGCATTTTTGGAGCGCCTATCTTTTGCCGGAAACGGATTTTCAGCGGATTTTCGGGGACAGGCAGGCGGCAGCCTTCGCTTTTTATGCGAAGTTTTAACTTTATTCCTGCAAAAAAGTCCCCGCCGCATCTTGTAAGAGATCCCTTGTTGGGACTATAATGGAAGATACCCGGCCGGGCATTCTTTTTAAAAACGCGCCCGGCCGCAAACGAACAAGGAGGCAGATCAAGCTCATGAACCGCGTATACAACTTTTCGGCCGGCCCCTCCACGCTCCCCCTGCCCGTCCTGGAAAAGGCGCAAAGGGAATTTGTCTGCTATGGCGACGCGGGCATGAGCGTCACCGAGATGAGCCACCGCTCCGCGATGTTCGAGGACATCATCGCCCGGGCCGAGGCGGATCTTCGCACCCTGATGGCCATCCCGGAGAACTACAAGGTGCTCTTTTTGCAGGGCGGCGCGTCCATGCAGTTCGCCCAGGTGCCCCTGAACCTGCTCTCGGCCTATAAGACCGGCAAGGCGGACTACATCAACTCCGGCAACTTCGCCAACCTGGCCATCAAGGAGGCCTCGCGCTTCGGCGACATCAAGGTGGTCGCCTCCTCCCGCGAGGACAACTACACCCACATCCCCGACTGGGACGAGAAGGAGTTCCGCCCCGACGCGGATTACTTCTACATCTGCCAGAACAACACCATCTACGGCACCCGCTTTACGAAGCTGCCCGACACCGGCAAGGTGCCGCTGGTTGCGGATATGTCCTCCTGCATACTGTCCGAGCCCACCGACGTTTCCAAATACGGCCTGATCCTGGCCGGCGCGCAGAAGAACGTGGCCCCCGCGGGCGTGACCATCGTCATCATCCGGGAGGACCTGATCGGCCACGCGCTGGACATCGCGCCCGTGATGCTCAAGTACGAGACCATGGCCAACGCCGGCTCCATGTACAACACGCCGCCGTGCTTTGGCATCTACATGGCGGGCCTCACCTTCGAGTGGCTGCTGGCCAACGGCGGCCTGACGGAGATGAAGAAGTACAACGAGAAGAAGGCCGCCGTCCTGTACGAGTACCTGGACCAGTCCAAGCTGTTCAAGAACCCCGTGCGCAAGTGCGACCGCTCCATCATGAACGTCACCTTCGTCACCGGGGACGCGGACCTGGACAAGAAGTTCTGCAAGGAAGCCGAGGCCGCGGGCTTTGTCAACATCAAGGGCCACCGCACCGTGGGCGGCATGCGCGCCAGCATCTACAACGCCATGCCCATCGAGGGCGTGGAGAAGCTCGTGCAGTTCATGGACCGCTTTGAGAAGGAGAACGCATAAAAGCCATGTTTACCATAAAGACGCTCAATTCCATTTCCCCCATCATCCACAGCGAGCTGGATGAGAAGCTGTTCACCGTGGACGCCGAGGCCCAAGCGCCCGACGCGATCCTGGTGCGCTCGGCCAAGATGCACGATATGCCCATCCCCGAAAGCCTTGCCTGCGTGGTGCGCGCGGGCGCGGGCTACAACAACATCCCCGTGGAGCAGATGACCGAGCAGGGCGTGGCGGTGTTCAACACCCCCGGCGCCAATGCCAACGCCGTCAAGGAGCTGGCCGTGGCCGCGCTGCTGCTGGCCTCCCGCGACATCGTGGGCGGCATCGAGTGGGCCTTGACGCTCAAGGGCAAGGGTGAGGAGGTCCAGCCCCTGGTGGAAAAGGGCAAGGGCCAGTTCGTGGGCCCGGAGCTGGACGGCAAGACTTTAGGCGTTTTGGGCCTTGGGGCCATCGGCGTGCGCATCGCCAACACCGCCACCCACCTGCACATGAAGGTGCAGGGCTACGACCCCTACCTTTCCGTGGAGAACGCCTGGGCGCTGTCCAGGTCCATCACCCGCGCCGCCTCCCAGGACGCGCTGATCGCGGCGGCCGATTACCTGACCATCCACGTGCCCTACAACAAGGATACCCGCCACATGGTGGACGCTTCCTTCCTGTCTAAGATGAAGAAGGGCGCGGTGCTGCTCAACCTGAGCCGCAACGAGCTGGCCGACAACGAGGCCGTGAAGGAAGCGCTTGCGAGCGGCCAGCTGCGCAAGTACGTGGTGGACTTCCCCAGCGACGACCTGCTGGGCGTGCCCGGCGTGATCTGCATCCCGCACCTGGGCGCTTCCACCCCCGAGTCCGAGGAGAACTGCGCGCAGATGGCCGCCGCGCAGGCCCGCGACTACCTGCTGTACGGCTCCATCCGCAACTCTGTCAACCTGCCCGCCCTGGAGCTGGGCGCGCCGGAGGGGCACCGCGTGACCGTGATCCACAAGAACATCCCCAACATGATCTCCCAGATCACCGCCGCCATGGCCGCCGAGGGCGTGAACATCGGCAATATGGTGAACCGCTCCCACCAGGCGGTGGCCTACACCGTGCTGGACCTGGACAGCCCCGCGCCCGAATCCGCTTTGGAAAAGCTGCGCGGCGTGGACGGCGTGCTCCGCGTCCGCGTCATCGCCTAAAAAAAGACGTACGCCTCAGAAAGAACAGACAATAGACAACGCCCCCTGTTGTAGGAGAACGACTACGCAGGGGGCGTTTTTTACCCTTTGTTTTGCTTTTAAGGGCTGCGAGGAAAGGTTTTCGGAAAGCGTACTAATAGTACATTTTCTGGATAAAATCTGTACTAATAGTACGCTATCTTTTTAAATTTGTCATTTTCCTCTAATTTATATGACCAGATTTTATATTTTCTTTAAATTTATTATGTACTTCTTCGTCTTTCGGTGTATACTGGAAAAAAATACCAATTTCCCACCGAAAGGATGAGGCCCATGCTGCCGCGCTTTTCCCGTTTTTCCAGACCTTTCCGCCGCGTTCCGGCCCTGCTGCTGGCCCTTGTCCTTTTTATGGGCTGTTTAATTGTCCCCGAGCGGGCGGCGGCGGATGCCAAGACCGCTTCAAGCAGCGCTGAGCTGGAGAAGGAGCTCGCTTCGATTTATGGTTCCGCGACCATCACGGTAACGAATGACTTCACGTTGGACCTCCCGATCTATATTTATGAAGACCAGGATATTCTGATCGAAGGCGCGGGCGACGGCGTTTCTATTTTTACGGATGGAAAATACGGCACTGGTTTCACGGTGTACCCGGGCTCCCGCCTGACGCTGCGCAACGTGCGCCTGGTGGGCACGGAAAACGCCTCCACGCCGCTGATCGCGCTGCAGACGGGCTCCACCTGCGTATTGGGCGAAAACGCTGTGCTGGAGGGGAACATCTTGAGCTCGGACGCCTCCGATCTCCTGGGCGGTGGCGTCTGCGTGAATGAGGCCTCTCTCATACTCGAGGGCGGCACGATCCGCGGCTGCGGCGCGGAAAAGGGCGGCGCGGCGGCATTGTTGGGCGGCGCTTACCTGCGTTTGGAGGACGGCGAGCTCTCGGGCAACCGGGCATCGCGGGGCGGCGCCGTTTATGTGGAGCCCTACGGCGCGGCGGCAAGCGTGGAGCTGCTGGGCGGCACGATCCAAGACAACGCGGCGGATGAGTCCGCCGTTCTTTGTTTGGAGACTTTGCCCTCCTATCCGTCCCCGTCCCTTACGCTGGGCGGGAATTTGACCATCGAGGGAAACGCGGCGAACGAGCAGGCGGAGGGCCTGCAGCTGGACGGCTGGAACCTGCCCATCCCGCTGGCCTCGGCGCTCACGGGCCGCGTGGAGCTGGCCATATCGGAGAAAACCCCCAAAGACAGCGCGGTGTTTGCGGGCACGGCGGGCCATACATTGAACGCCGCCGACGCGGCCGCCTTCTCCCTGCCCGGCGGCAGGGCTTTTTCGCTCAAGGACGGCGGTCTGACCGTGAGCGAAAAGCCGCCCCTCTACCTCAGCGGCGTGACGCTGGAGGGGGAAGCGCTCGTGGGCAGCACGCTCACCGCGCAGCTGACGGTCCGCGAGGGGATGGAGGGAACGGAAAAGCCCGCCCTGTTCTACGCCTGGGAGCGCGGCGCGGGCGGCGAATACAAGACGATCTCGGGCGCGGAGGGGCCGTCGTATGAGATCGATGTCGAAGACCTCGACTACCGCCTGCGCGTCCGCGTCTGGCAGGAGGGCCGCGAGGACGAGGCCGTATGCAGTGCGGCGGTCGGGCCCGTGGAACTTCCTCCCACGCCGCCCATGAGCGGCAGCGTACAAATACAGGGCGAACCCCTCGCCACGAACAAGCAGCAAGCCAAGGGCGCAGATCTGCCCGAAAACGCGGTCTTTCACTGGCAGATCGCGGAATCCCTGGGCGGCAAGCCCTTTGGCGAGTTCCGCGACATCCCAGGCGCGGAAGGGGAGGAGCTGACGGTCCTGGCCCTGTGGACGGGCAAGTTTCTGCGCCTGCGCGTCACGGCCGAGGGCCGGGAAGGCGAGGTCGTGAGCGAGCCCGTGGGCCCGGTGCGACTGCTGCCCCTGGAGGGAAACGTCCAGATCGAGCGGGTGCAGGCTAAGGACGCGGCGAGCTACCGAACGGGGGAAACGCTGCGCGTCCGCCTGCCTTTAGGCCTTCACAAGGACTGGCTGGGCTTCCAGTGGGAGGTCTGCGACCGCCCCGACGGTGATTTTGAGCCCATCCCGAACGCCTACGCCGAGAGCTTCACGCCCGGCGCGGCGCTGATCGGCAAATACCTGCGCCTGGTGGTCGTGGGCAGGGAGAACTACGGCAACAACCTGTTGAGCCCGGTCATCGGCCCGCTGCTGCCGGGAAACGAAAGCGTGCGGTTCGAGATCGAGGGCGAGGCGCTGCTGGGCGAAACGCTGCGCGCTCGCGCCGTGCTTATCGGAGAGGCCGCGAAACAGGACGAAATTGAGGTTTACTGGCAGCGGGCCGCGCTGGCCGACGGCGTCTACGAAACGCTGCCCGGAAGCGGAAATGGAGAATACACCCTGCAGGAGCGCGACGAGGGCCTGTTCTTCCGCGCCTGGGCGCCGGAGCTGGAGATGTACAGCGAGCCCATCGGCCCGGTAAAGGGGCGCGCGCTGGCCGTCACCGTGTATCTGGAAGGCGCGCCCCAGGTCGGCCTTCCTCTGACCGCCGTCGTCGAGGGCGCGACGGAGAAGGACAGCTTTCTCGCGGTCTGGGAGAAGCGGCCGAAGAACGGCCTGCGCTTCCAGCAGATCGCGGGCGCGACGGGCCTTGGCTACATCCCGAATGAAGGAGACGTGGGCAGTTGTCTGCGGGTGCGGGTGGTCGGACTTGGAATTTGGAGAGGCGAAGCGGTCAGCCCGGCGTCGGAGCCCGTCGCCCCCGCGCCGCCGAAGAAGCCGGTGCTAAAAAGCGTTAAGGCCATCGAGGACCTGGTGCTGACCGCGCCACTAAAGAGCGCGGAGGATACGCTGCGGGAGCTGTATAAGCAGCGCAGCTCCGTGCAGGCTTTCCTCTCCGACCGGGAGGAGGCCGTGGAGCTGCCCGTTCTCTGGACGCTGGAGGGGAGCTTCTCCGCCGAGGCGGGGGCGGTGAACCGCTTCCGCTGGGAGCTGGCCGACACGGAGGGCTTCACCCTCCCGATAGAACCCTATGCGGCGAAGTCCGGCGGGACAAGCTCGACCGGCGGCGTAATCTGCGTGACCAACGGCCCCCTGCCCGCGAAAACGTATGCGGTCACGCTGGAGGAAGATATCCGGCACGGGAGCCTGCTCCCGAGCCTCACGCAGGCCGAGGAAGGGCTGTGGGTGCGCGTAACGCCCCAGGCCGACATGGGCTGGCGGGTGAAGGAGGTCTACGCCTACGACCCGGCCGATCGGGAAAATACCTATGTTACACTGTCCGAGGGCAAGACGGGCTACGGCTTCGACATGCCCGCCCACGATATGGTCATCGGCGCGGTCTTTGAGGAGATCCCCCTGCAGCCCGTCGCCGGCATCCTCCTATGGAGCGAGGAAGAGGAGGAGGAAGAGCCCATCCGGGAGCACGTGGTGCTGTGCGAGAAGCTCAACCTGCGTTCCGGCCCGGGGACCGGGTATGAAAAGAGCGGGAGCCTCAAGAAAGGGCAGAGGCTGCTGCTCATCGAAAAAAGCGAAACGGAGACGGGAAGCGGCGCCGAGCGCTGGGGCTTCGTGCTCCTGCCCGATGGGCGGACGGGCTATGTCTCGATGGAGTACATCGCGCCCCTGTCCGACTGCCTGTGCGTGATCGCGCGGACGCTGAACGTGCGCAGCGGGCCGGGGACGGAGGATCGGCGGCTGGGGACGCTCAAGCGCGGGGAATGGGTGTACGCCTCCGCGCCGGAGGACGGCTGGGTGCAAATCGACTGGAAGGGCCGCCCGGCCTGGGTCAGCGCGATGTATCTGGACTGCGCGCAGGAAAACCTGCTGCCCTACCTGCCCTATTTGGAGATCACGGAATAAAACAAACTGACACTGGAAAGGAGCGGCCTTGGGGTCGCTCCTTTCTCTCATTTTTATATTATAATATTGTTTCTGTATATAAAGAACGGTTCAAGAAAAAATGGAAGCTCTTTCGGGTGTATTCTGAAAAATTCAAAGGCGGGCAGATTCTTTATGAAGGCTTAACGCGGCAGGGGGAGTTTTTCCACGTGCCAGGCAGTTTTTTTCGCGCCGGTTTCGTGTTATGATAGGATCAGCGAAAGTTCAGACCCTTTAAGGAGGATGCTTTTATGGATGCGAAGGTCTTTCATTCCATGACCTACGGCCTGTATGTGCTGGGGGTCAAGACGAGGGAGCAGGTAGGCGGCTGCGTGGTGAACACGCTGTTCCAGGTGACGTCGGAGCCCGCGGTGTTCGCCGTGTGCGTGAACACCCAGAACAACACCTGCGGGATGATCGAAAAGGCGGGGCTGTTCACGGCCAGCGTTTTGACGGAGGACTGCCCGAGCGAGACCATCGGCCTGTACGGCTTTAAGTCGTCCCGCGACACTGATAAGTCTTCCGGCATGGTCCTGACACAAAACGGCCTGCCGCGCCTGAAAGAAGGCCTGTGCGCCTACATGGAGTTCGCCGTGTGTGAGCAGCTGCATATGGGCACCCACGACGTGTTCTTTGCGCGCCTGATAAGCGGCGAGACGGTCTCTGCCGGCCGCCCGATGTCCTACGCCTACTACCAGACGGAGCGCAAGGGCAAGAGCCCGGCGCTGGCGCCCACCTATGTCCCCGAGGAGAGCAGGAGCCAAGAAGCGGCCCCCGCAAAAAGCGCGGAGGCGGCTCCTTCCGGCAAAAAATACGTCTGCGCCATCTGCGGCTATGAGTACAGCGGCGATATACCCTTTGAGGATCTGCCCGACGACTGGACCTGCCCGGTCTGCGGCGTGCCCAAGTCCATGTTCGAGGCAAGGGAGTAAAGAGACATGCAGCCACTGACAACGGAAGTTTCCCGCTCGCTCCTATACCTGTTTCCGGGCATACAGGATACCGCTCTCTGCTCGGCCCTGCAGGGCTACATGGGCGGGGCGGAAACGGGGGATACGACCCCCCTGCGCTTTGTACACGCCTGGTGCGGCGAGTACCACTACTTCGGCGGCGACGAGACCGACCCGGAGGCGGAGAAGCTGATCGAGGGCCTTCCCGTCGGCGCCTACCTCGTCTCCTTTGAGGAAAGGTGGAAGGCCTTATTCGACCGCGCGGTGGGAGAAAGGTCGGCCGTCCTTACGCGGTTCATGCTGAAGAAGGATATGGAGGCCTTGAACGAGAATCATTTAATGTCCCTTTTTGCCGAACTGCCGGAGGGATTCACGCTTTCGGCCATGACGGGCGAGCATTACCTCACGGCCCGCTCCCTGCCCTGGGCCTACGAATACGTGGAGCAGTACGCCTCCAGGGAGGACTTTGAGAGGCAGGGCTTCGGCTTCGTTGTGTTGAAGGGTGAGAAACTGGCCGCCATCGCGCCGGCCTTCAGCGTGTTCGACGGCGGCATCGAGGTCGGCATCGCCACGAACCCCGCCTATCGCCGCAGGGGCCTTGCCGCGGCCGCGGCGGCCCGTCTGGTCTTGGAGGTCAAGCGCCGGGGCAAGCTGGCCAACTGGGACGCCGCCAACGAGCTCTCCCTGCACCTGAGCCAGAAGCTCGGCTACCAGCTGGAGGGGACGTACACCGTCCACCGCATCCTGCGGTAAACACCCCACATTTTGTCCACAGGGGGTCCTTCCCCTTGTGAGTGGATAAGTGGAAAAGCCCATGCACTTTGCAAACAGCCTTTTACAAGATGGGTCCTCACCCCATCGACAGCACTTGAAAACTGCACTTGAAAATCGGCACTTGCATTTGGCCGTTGTGGATAAACAAGCGCGGCTGTGGATAAACCTCCCACGTTTTCCACAACCCCCTGTGGTCGAAAACACGGCTCCCTTCTCGGGTTTTTTCCACTTTTCCACTCTTTCCACCGTACTACTACTATTACGGCTACTTTATCTTAAATCGTCACAGTCTGCAAGGGATCGGATACGGGGCTTTCCGGGAAATGATCGAGGGAAGCCCCTTCTCTTTTTCGGTTTGAAACCGCAGAAAAAACGAAAAATGGACGCGAAAACGGCTCTTTGTCCGCTTCCCTTTCCGGCGGGAAAAAGGAGTTTCTTCAATTAAATTTTCGTTATCAAATTGAAAGGCCAAAAATCCCTTTATTTTGGGCTTTTTTGATGGTCTGTCCTTTTGATTTTCAGGTCTTTATGCCCCTTTTAAAAGGGAGGCAAAAATGGTATAATATAATATAAGTAGGAAAAAGGCGGAAAGGGGAGAAAAGGATGCTGCTCCACATCGGCGGCGACGTTTCCGTCCTTTCCCGGGACATCCTGATGATCCTGGACCTGTCCACGGCCTTAAGCCCCGACACCCAGCGCTTTTTGCAGCTGGCGGGCGGCGAGGGGCCGGAGGGAGGCGTCAAGTCCGCGGTCCTGTGCAAGGGCAAAAGGGATAAGCGCGCAAAGGTCTATTGGTCGCCCGTCTCGTCGGCCACGCTCCTGGAGCGGGCCGAGGCGCCCTTCAAGGCGGACGAGAAATAAAAACGAGAAATAAAGAAAGCCGACTTTTAGGACCGACCCAAAGTTTCTGGAGGACAAAAAGAGAAATATGCCTGAGAACAACAGCCATTACAACGAAAACGACATACAGGTCTTGGAAGGCCTGGAGGCCGTGCGCCGCAGGCCGGGCATGTACATCGGCTCCACGGACGAGCGGGGATTGCACCACCTGGTGTACGAGATCGTGGACAACGCCATCGATGAGGCGCTGGCCGGGGTCTGCCACAACATCTGTGTGACCATCGAAAAGGAAGGCTACGTGCGCGTGAGCGACGACGGCCGCGGCATCCCCTGCGGCATCCACCCCAAGGTGGGCAAGCCCGCCGTGGAGGTCTGCTTGACGATGCTGCACGCGGGCGGCAAGTTCGGCGGCGGGGGGTACAAGGTCTCCGGCGGCCTGCACGGCGTGGGCCTGTCCGTGGTCAACGCCCTGTCCTCCTATCTGGAGGTGGAGATCCACCAGGACGGCAAGATCCACCGCCAGAGGTACGAGCGCGGCAAGCCGACCTGCGAGCTGTATATAGACGGGGACACCGACAAGCACGGCAGCATCGTGCGCTTCATGCCCGACGACCAGGTGTTCGAGGACGTGACCGCCCTCTCCTTCGAGACGCTGAAGATCAGACTGCGCGAGTTGGCCTTCCTGAATGCGGGCATCCGCATAGAGCTCACCGACGAGCGGCCGGAGGAGCCCCTGCACGGCGTGTACCACTACGAGGGCGGCATCCGCAGCTTCATCGAGTACCTGAACAAGAACAAGGAAACTCTCACCGAAAAGCCCATGTACTTTGCCGGGCTCAAGGAGGATACCACCATCGAGGTGGCCCTGCAGTACAACGACGGGTACCAGGAGCAGATCTTCACCTTCGCCAACAACATCAACACCCACGAGGGCGGCACCCATCTGGAAGGCTTCCGCAGGGCGATGACCCGCGTGGTGAACGACTACGGCCGCAAGATGAAAATCTTGAAGGACTCCGACCAGAACCTTTCCGGCGAGGACATCCGCGAGGGCCTGACCGCGGTCATCTCCGTCAAGCTCACCGAGCCCCAGTTCGAGGGGCAGACCAAGATGAAGCTGGGCAACTCCGAGGTGCGCGGCTACGTGGATTCCATTTTGTCCGACGGGCTGTCCACCTATCTGGAGGAAAACCCAGCCGTGGGCAAGCTCATACTGGATAAGTGCATGATGGCCAACCGCGCCAGGGAAGCGGCCCGCAAGGCCCGGGAGCTCACCCGCAGAAAGACGCTTCTTGAGTCCACCTCCCTGCCGGGCAAGCTGGCCGACTGTACTGAGCGCGACCCCTCGAAATGTGAAATTTTCATCGTGGAGGGCGATTCCGCAGGCGGCAGTGCCAAGCAGGGCAGAGACCGGAACTTCCAGGCGATCCTGCCCCTGCGCGGCAAAATTTTGAACGTGGAAAAGACGAGGCTGGATAAGATTTTGGCCAACGCCGAGATCAAGGCCATGATCACCGCCTTCGGCGCGGGCGTGGGCGATGAGTTCAACCCGGAGAAGCTGCGCTACCACCGCATCGTCTGCATGACCGATGCCGACGTGGACGGCTCCCACATCCGCATCCTGCTGCTCACCTTCTTTTACCGCTACATGCGGCCCCTGGTCGAGCAGGGCTACGTCTACATCGCCATGCCGCCGCTCTACAAGGTGACCAAGAACAAGAAGGAAAAGTACGTCTACGACGACGCGGAGCTGGAAAGGTATTTAAACGAGATCGGCCGCGGCAATGACGTGACCATACAGCGCTACAAGGGCCTGGGCGAGATGAGCTCCGAGCAGCTCTGGGAGACCACCATGGACCCGGAACGCCGCATCATGATGCGCGTGCGCACCGAGGACGCCGTCACCGCCGACGAGATGATGTCCCTGCTGATGGGCGACAAGGTGGAGCCCCGGCGCGACTTCATCCAGGAGAACGCGAGCCTGGTGGACCGCGACGAGCTGGATATCTAACACCAAACAAAGAAGTCTTTTTGCTTGAGAGTTGAAGGAGGCCAACATGGACAGGCTGAAACCCATAGATCTGGAGGAGGAGCTCAAACACTCCTTTATCTCCTACGCTATGGCCGTGATCATCAACCGCGCCCTGCCGGACGTGCGCGACGGCCTAAAGCCCGTGCATCGGCGTATACTGTACGCCATGAACGAGCTGGGCATGACCCCCGATAAGCCGTTTAAGAAGTCCGCCCGCATCGTGGGCGAGGTCCTGGGTAAGTACCATCCCCACGGGGACACCGCGGTCTACGACGCCATGGTGCGTTTAGCGCAGGACTTTTCCACCCGCTGCCTGCTGGTGGAGGGACAGGGAAACTTCGGCTCCGTGGACGGCGACGGCGCCGCCGCCATGCGATACACCGAGGCGCGGCTTTCCAAGATGGCCATGGAGATGGTCGCGGACATCGACAAGGAGACCGTCGATTTCTATCCCAACTTCGACGAGTCCCTGATGCAGCCGGAGGTGCTGCCCTCCCGCTTCCCGAACCTGCTGGTCAACGGCTCCGGCGGCATCGCCGTGGGCATGGCCACCAACATACCGCCCCACAACCTGGGCGAGGTGATCGACGGCGTGGTCGCCATGCTGGACAAGCCCGACATCACCGTGCCCGAGCTGATGGAGTATATCCCCGGCCCGGACTTCCCCACCGGCGGCGTCATCATGGGCCTCTCCGGCATCCGCCAGGCCTACATGACCGGCAAGGGAAGGATCGTGACCCGCGCCCGCACCGAGATCGAGCAGATGGGCCCTAACCGCTCCCGCATCGTCGTGACCGAGATCCCCTACCAGGTCAACAAGGCGCGACTGGTGGAGAAGATCGCGGAGCTTGTGCACGAAAAGCGCGTGGAGGGCATCTCCGACCTGCGCGACGAGTCCGACCGCAAGGGCATGCGCATCGTGATCGAACTTAAGCGCGACGTGAACGCCAACATCGTGCTCAACACGCTCTTTAAGCACACCCAGCTGCAGGATACCTTCGGCGTCATCATGCTGGCCCTGGTCAACGGCGAGCCTCGCGTGCTGAACCTGCAGCAGATGCTCTATTACTACATCGAGCACCAGAAGGACGTGATCGTCCGGCGCACCAAGTACGACCTGAGCAAGGCCGAGGCCCGCGCCCACATACTGGAAGGCCTGCTCAAGGCCCTGGACCACATCGACCGCATCATACAGCTGATCCGCTCCTCCCGCACCGGCCAGGAGGCCAAGGACGCCCTGATGGAGGAGTTTGCCTTTTCCGAAAAGCAGGCGCAGGCCATTTTGGATATGCGCCTGCAAAGGCTGACGGGCTTGGAACGCGAGAGGCTGCAGGCCGAATACGACGAGCTGATGGAGCAGATCGCGTATTTCCGTGCGGTGCTTGAGTCCGACGAAATGGTGCGCGGCATCATCAAGACCGAGATCACGGCCCTTAAGAACAAGTACGCCGATCCCCGCCGCACGGGCATAGAGCCGGTGGAGGACGAGATCGTGTTGGCCGACATGATCCAGGAAGAGGACATGGCGGTGACGCTGACCCACTTTGGCTACATCAAGCGCGTATCCGCCGACACCTACCGGGCCCAGCGCAGGGGCGGCAAGGGCATCGCGGGCCTCACCACCCGCGAGGAGGACTTCGTGGAGGACCTGTTCGTCACCTCCACCCATTCCAAGCTCATGTTCTTTACCTCCCGCGGCAGGGTCTTCGTCAAGATGTGCTACGAGATCCCCGAGGCCGGGCGCACCGCAAAGGGAACGGCCATCGTGAACCTGCTACAGCTGGACGGCGGCGAGAAGGTGCAGGCCGTGATCCCCGTGCCCGAGGGCGGCAGCTCCCACCTGATCCTGGCCACCAGGAATGGCCTCATCAAGCGCACGGAGTTCTCGGAGTTCGACAACGTGCGCGCAAGCGGGCTGATCGCCATCTCCCTGCGCGAGGAGGACGAGCTGATCGGCGTGGCCCTGTCCACCGGGGAAAACGACGTGCTGGTCGCCACCCGCAAGGGGCAGTCCATCCGCTTCCGGGAGGACGGCATCCGCGCCACGGGCCGCGGCGCCATGGGCGTTAAGTCCATCGAGCTGGACGAAGGGGACTGCGTGGTCTCCCTGTGCCTGGCCTCTCCCGAGGAGGAGGAATACGAGCTGCTGGCCGTGACCGAGAACGGCTACGGCAAGCGGAGCCCCTTGGAGGAGTACCGCCTGCAGTCCAGGGCCGGAAAGGGCATCAAGGCCATGCAGCTGAGCGCGAAGACCGGCGATTTGGTGGCGCTGCGCATGGTGCGCGCGGACATGGATATGCTGCTCATCACCGACGACGGCACCGTGATCCGCACGCCCATCGAGAGCGTGCGGGAGCAGGGACGCTCCACCCAGGGCGTGAGGCTCATGCGGCTGGGCGAAAACGCGAAGGTGGTGGCGCTGACCGTGGCCGAGCACGAGGAGCCCTCCGACGAGGAGGAGATAAACGTGCAGGAAGGCGTGGAGAATCCCGAGGCGCCGGAGCCTGCGGACGGCGAGTAATCTTACAACGATATAAGCATTGAGCAGAGCGGGGCAGCGGGCCGGACAAGGGCCCGCCGCCCCCTTTTCTTCTCTAGGCCTTACGGCGGGGGGAGCGGGCTAAGAAGGGCTGCCGCCCCCCTTAGCAATTCCCCTGCCTGCGTTGGTTCGGCGTTGGTCTGCTGTGTGGTGGCTCTTTTTCTTCTTAGGCGTTTGCAGAGGCGCTTCTCCGGCCTTGCTTGTTTTTGTTGGCACTTTTTGATTTTTAAGCGTTTGAGGCGGCGGTTCCCCGGCCTTGCCGGGCCGGGGCCGGCCAAGAGGGGCTCGTCGCCCCCCTTGGCAATTCCCCCGCGCGTGTTCGGCGTGACTTCTTCTTGGGGGAAAGTTTGATAATTCACAAAAGGTTTTCAACTCGTATCTGGTCAAGCGGGCCCGCTCTTGTTACAATGGAGCAGGAAGGGAGGCGAGGCGATGTTCGGCTATGTGCGGCCCTATCGGCCGGAGCTCAAGCTGCGGGAAGATATGCTGTTCAAGGCCCATTACTGCGGGCTGTGCCGGGCGCTGTCCGCCTACGGGCTCCCCTGCCGGGCGCTGCTCAGGTACGACCTCACCTTCCTGTATGCGGTGCGCTGCGCGCTGACGGAGACGGAGCCCGTCCTTTGCCGCCGCCTTTGCCCCTGGAAATGCCGGACGGTCGCCTCCGTCGAGGGGCCGGACGCGGCGTATCTGGCGGCGCTGCACGTGCTCCTGGCCCAGGAAAAGTGCCGGGACGACCGGCGCGACGGCGGCGCGGGGCGCCTGCTTTCGCCGCTGCTGGCCCTGCCCGCGCAGAAGGTAATATCTTCCGGCTTCGGCGAGGCGGAGGAGATGATCCTGCGGATGGACAGGGAGCAGGTAAGGCTTGAGAAAGAAGGCTGCGCGGACCTGGACGAGAGCGCGGAACCCTTCTCGGCGCTGCTGGGCGGCCTGTTCGCCTATGGAGCGCGTCAAGAGGACGCGCCGGCCCTTGCCTGGATGGGCCGGAACCTGGGCCGCTGGATCAGCTGGATGGACGCGCTGGACGATCATCGCAAGGACAGGGAACAGGGCAAGTACAACGTGCTGATCCAGATGGGGCTTTCCCGCGAGCAGGCGGCGGAGCGGCTGCAGCCGCTGCTGGCCCTCTGCCAGGACCAGGCGCTGGCCGCCTGGGATAGCCTGCAGGTGGAACGCAACGACGGCATCGTGCGCAACGTGCTGGAGCTGGGCCTGCCCCGCGCGGCGGCCCAGGTGATACAAGAAAGGCGAAACACAGATGGACCCTTATAAGGTATTGGGCGTATCCCCCAACGCCAGCGACGAGGAGATCAAAAAGGCCTACCGCGCGCTGGTGAAGAAGTACCACCCGGACCGCTACGCTCAGGCCCCGGCGGAGGTGCAGAAGCAGGCCTCCGAGAAGGCCAAGGAGATCAACGCGGCCTACGAGGCCATACAGAACCAGCGCAGCGGCAAGCAGAGCGCGGGCGGCTATGGAAGCGCGGGCGGATACGGAGGCTACGGGAACGCCGGGGGCTACGGCGGATATGGCGGGGGCTACGACGGTTACGGCAGCTACGGCGGCGGGTATACGGGCGGCGGTCAGTACGCGGATATCCGTGAGCTGCTGGCGCGCGGTCTGGTGGCCCAGGCCGAGCAGGCGCTCCTTAACCGCAGCGTGCGCGACGCCGAGTGGCACTACTTATATGGCGTTGTGTGCATGCGGCGCGGCTGGTACGACAGGGCCAAGCAGAGCTTCGAGACCGCCTGCGCGATGGACCCGAACAACGGGGAGTACCGCGCGGCGCTCGAGCAGATCGAGGCGGTGTTCCAGCGGACGCAGGGCCGCTCCTTCATGGGCGGGGACTGGAACCAGATGCTCTGCACGATCCTGCAGTGCATGGCCTGTTCCGGCTGCTGCGGCGGGCGGATGTGCTTCTGTTAAGAAAAGGAGGGCGCAAGATGACGGCGCTGTATCATTTGGACCCCTATATGAAGTCTTTCAGGAGCCGCGTGGTCTCCTGCGAGCTTATAAAGCCGGGCGTGTACGCCTTGACGCTGGAAAACACCTGCTTTTACCCCACGGGCGGCGGGCAACCCTGCGACCTGGGGACGCTGGACGGCCACAAGGTAACGGACGTGAGCCAGACAGAAGAGGACGGGCCCATCGTGCACACGGTGCTGTCCGATGTGCCCCTTTGCGGGGAGGTAGCGGGGCAGATCGACTGGGCGCGCAGGTACGACCACATGCAGCAGCACACTGGACAGCATCTTTTGTCCCACGCGGTGTACGAGCTGTTCGGCGGCTATTCCTTAGGCCTGCACGTGGGGGAGCAGGACGCCTACGTGGACGTGCGGACAGACGAAACACATCTGGACCTGGACCGCGCGACTATCGAAAGATTGGAGCGGGACGCGGACGCGCTCATCACCGCGGGGCTGCCGATCCATCAATTCTTCCCCACGGAGGAGGAGCTGGCCGCGCTGCCCCTGCGCAAGAAGCCGCCCTACCACGCGCACCTGCGCATCGTGCACGCGGGGCAGGAGGCGGTGGCCTGCTGCGGCACGCACCTGAACAACACGGCGGAAGCGCGGCTGGTACGCATCACCGGCTGCGCGCGGAGCCACGGGAACCTGCGCATCTTCTTCCTGGCCGGGGATCGGGCGGTCAAGTACCTGCGCACCGCTGCGGACGCGGCGGAAAACGCGGCCAAGACGCTCTCCTGCGGAGTGCCGAACCTGGAAAACCAGGTGGAGAAGCTGAAAAGCGAGCTGCAGGAGAGCCAGCATGCGCTGAACCTGGCAAAGAAGGAGCTGGCCCTGCAGAAGATCCGCGAGGCGCGGCCCGTCAAGCTCAAGGAAGGGAACGCGGTGGTCGAGCGGCTGGACGGGCTGGACGGCAGGCAGCTGCAGGAGCTGGCCGCGGAGCTGGTCAAGCAGGGCGCGGGGATCGCGTGCCTTTTGTCAGAAGGCGAAAAGGGCGTGCAGGCCGTGGTCGCCGCTCGGCCGCCCTTCGACGCGGGAGCGGCGTTCAAGGCGCTCAAGGCCCGTTTTCCCGGCAAGGGCGGCGGCCGGGCGGACATGGCGCAGGGGCTGCTGGAGACGGCCGACCGGGACGGGGCGCTGGAGGCGCTCGAAGGTCTCTACAAATAGAGAAAAAACAGGGCTTTCGCGGCCCTGTTTTTTATGTTAAAATAGTGCGACAGGAGACCCATGAAAAGGAGGTCATCTAAAAATGTCGATCACACAGAAGGGCTTTGAGTACGCAAAGGAGCGCTACGCGGCCCTGGGCGTGGATGTGGAGAAGGCCATGGAGGAGCTCGACCGCATCCCCCTTTCCATCCACTGCTGGCAGGGCGACGACGTGCGCGGCTTCGACAGCGACGAGGCGCTCTCCGGCGGCATCGCGGCCACCGGCAACTATCCCGGCCGCGCCCGCAACGCCGAGGAGCTGAAGGCCGATATCGAAAAGGCGTTCTCCCTGATCCCCGGCCCCAAGAAGCTGAACCTGCACGCCATGTACGCCGAGCTGAGCGGCCCCCGCGTGGACCGCGACGCCATCGGCCCTGACAACTTCCGCGGCTGGGTCGACTGGGCCAAGGCGCAGGGCGTGGGCCTCGACTTTAACCCCAGCTTCTTCTCCCACCCGAAGGCCGCCGAGGGCTTCACGATCGCCTCCGCGGACGAGAACATTCGCAGGTTTTGGGTGGAGCACGGCAAGCGCTGCCGCGAGATCGCGGATTACTTTGTGAAGGAGCTCAACGAGGACTGCGTGGTCAACTTCTGGATGCCCGACGGCTACAAGGACACCCCCGCCGACCTCACCGCGCCAAGGGAGCGCATGGTGCGCAGCCTGGACGAGATCTTCAGCGACAGGACCATCTCCCCGCGCGTGCTGGATGCCGTGGAGTCCAAGCTGTTCGGCATCGGCGTGGAGAGCTACACCGTGGGCTCCCACGAGCTGCTCTACGGCTATGCGCTGACCAGGGGCAAGCTCTACTGCCTGGACGCCGGGCACTTCCATCCTCTGGAGTACATCTCCGACAAGATCTCCGCCTGCCTGCAGTACTGCCCCAAGATCCTTTTGCACGTCTCCCGCGGCGTGCGCTGGGACTCCGACCACGTGGTCGCGCTGGACAACGAGCTGGAACGCATCGCCCAGGAGATCGTGCGCGGCGGCTATGCCCAGCGCGTGGCCGTGGCCCTGGACTACTTCGACGCCTCCATCAACCGCGTCGCCGCCTGGGTCATCGGCTCCCGCAACGCCAAGAAGGCCCTGCTCAAGGCCCTGTTGGAGCCCTACCAGACCCTGAAACAGGTGGAGAGCGAGGGCGATCTCACCGCCCGCCTGGCTTATGGCGAGCAGTTCCGCACGCTGCCCTTTGCCGAGGTCTGGAACATGTACTTAGAGTGCAAGGGCCTGCCGGGAGATGACTGGCTGGACGAGGTGCGCGCCTATGAAAAAGACATCTTAAGCGCGCGCGGATAAAAAAGAAAAGAACCTTCCGAGAAAGAAAAGAAAAACTTTTCCCCAAGATGCGACGCCCTTCGACCCCGTTCGCGCAAATATCCGCTCGGAAAGAAGAACATCCTGCCAAAAGCCCCTCCTTCCTGCCGAAAAAGGCCGGAAGAAGGGGCTTTTTTTGGCAGCCCGCGCGAAAGGATTTCCCGCGCGGAACAAAGAATCTATGCCCAGCATCTCAAAAAAAGACTTCCAAAAAGAGACCAAAGGGGCGAAATACCATGATGCTGCAGAACCAGGTTCCCACCGCGAGGAGAAACATCCGCATGAGGCAAAGGGAGGTGGCGCGCATCCCCATCGACCTCATCCGGCCCAATCCCTACCAGCCGCGCCGCGTCTTCTCCGAGAGCGGCCTGGAGGAGCTGTGCCAGTCCATCCGGCAGTACGGCCTGCTGCAGCCCATCTCCGTGCGCAAGGCCGCCGGCGGCGAAAGCTACGAGCTCATCGCCGGGGAGCGCCGCCTGCGCGCCTGCCGCATGGCCGGCATGACCTCCATCGACGCCATCGTCTTTTCCGCCTACGAGCAGGACAGCGCCGTCATTGCCATGATGGAGAATCTGCAAAGGGAGAACCTGCACTACATGGAGGAGGCCGAGGGCTACCAGAACCTCATCCGCGACCACAGCCTCTCCCAGGAGGAGCTGGCCCGCCGCCTGGGCAAGAACCAGTCCACCATCGCCAACAAGATGCGCATACTGAAGCTCCCCGATTCCGTCAAGGCACTGCTGCTCAAGTACAACCTCACCGAGCGCCACGCCCGCGCCCTTTTGCGCCTGCACGACGAGCGCATGCAGATCCAGATCGCCAACGTCATCGTGGAGAATTCCTTAAACGTCAAGGCCACCGAGGAGCTGGTCGAGCGCACCATCGCCCGCATGTACGGCATCGAAAAGGAGGACAAGCCCCAGAAGAAGATGTCCCCCGTGGTGCGCGACGCGAGGCTTTATTTGAACTCCATCCGCACCGTGGTCCAGCAGATGCAGTCCGCGGGCCTAAAGCCCGATTACGCCGCCACCGAGACCGACCGCGGGCTGGAGATCCGCTTGGTGATCCCGCGGCGTTCCACGTGAAACAAGGCGCGTTCCCGCAGGCCCCGCGCCGTTGCACGTGAAACGCGCGGGCGGTAACTTCCGCACATCTCTCTGCGCCCGGGCAGATTTTGGTTCCGGGAATTGAGCCATCCCCCTTCTCTTTCCCGCCAAGAAACGGTATAATAGCCATGGACGCCCTTTTTGGATGGGCGCACCGGCATTACATCGTTTGGAAAGGCGGGCCTTTTTTTGTCCAAGATCGTAGCGGTATCGAACCAGAAGGGCGGGGTGGGCAAGACCACCACGGCGGTGAACCTGGCGGCGAGCGTGGCGCGGCGGGGGAAGCAGGTGCTGTTGATCGACCTGGATCCCCAGGGGAACGCCAGCTCCGGCGCAGGCGTGGACAAGGCGCAGGCGGCGGGCTCGGTGTACGAGGTGCTCTCCGGCGCATTGGAGGCCCAGGAGGCGGTCGCGCCCACGGCGGTGAAGGGGCTGTACGCCCTGACGTCGAACATCTCGCTGGCGGGCGCGGAGCTGGAGCTGGTGAACGTGCAGGGGCGGGAGCGGCTGCTGCGGCAGAGGCTGCAGGGCGTGCTGCCGCTGTACGACTATCTGTTCATCGACTGCCCGCCGTCCTTGGGGTTATTGACGCTCAACGCGCTGACGGCGGCGGACAGCGTGCTCATCCCGATCCAGTGCGAGTATTACGCCCTGGAGGGCCTGACGCAGCTGATGAACACGGTGCGCCTGGTCAAGCGCAGGCTGAACCGGGCCCTGGAGGTGGAGGGCGTCGCGCTGACGATGCTGGACGGCCGGACGAACCTGGGCGTGCAGGTGGTGGAGGAGGTGCGCAAGGTGTTCGGCGCGAAGGTGTACAAGACGATCATTCCCCGCAACGTGCGCCTGGGCGAGGCGCCCAGCTTTGGGGAACCGATCTGCGTATACGACCCAAAGAGCACGGGCGCGGTGGCGTACGAGAAGCTGTGCGACGAATTTTTACGCAGGAATGAGGAGGGTGGCAGATGAAGAAGCGGCCGGCCCTGGGACGGGGCATCGACGTGCTGTTTACGGAATACAAGGAGGAGGCGGCCGCGGAGGAGGGGCGCGTGGAGCAGATCCGCTTGGACGAGATCGACCCCAACCGCGAGCAGCCCCGCAAGCGCTTCGACCAGGAGAAGCTGGAGCAGCTGGCCCAGTCGATCCGGCAGGTGGGCATTTTGCAGCCGCTGGTGGTGGCGCAGAAGGGGAGCCGGTACCAGATCATCGCGGGCGAGCGCCGCTGGAGGGCGGCGCGGCTGGCGGGATTGGAGACCGCGCCCTGCATCGTGCGCGAGGCGGAGAAGATACAGCGGATGGAGATCGCGCTGATCGAGAACCTGCAGCGGGACGACCTCAACCCGGTGGAGACGGCGATGGGCCTGCGGGAGCTGATCACGGAGTGCGCCATCACCCAGGAGGAGGCCGCCGCCCGCGTGGGCAAGAGCCGCCCGGCGGTGGCGAACCTGCTGCGCCTGCTATCCCTGCCGCAGGCGGTGCTGGAGCTGCTGGAGGACGGCTCCGTCAGCGAGGGCCACGGCCGCGCGATCCTGGGCCTGGAGGACGAGAAGGAGCAGATCGCCCTGGCGGAGCGCGTGCGCGCCCAGGGCCTGAGCGTGCGGCAGACGGAGGCCATCGTGCGCGCCCGCAGGGAAGGCGGGGACAAGCCTGCCGACAAACCCTCCAAGCGCCTGCCGGAGCTGGAGCTGCTGGAGCGTGCGGCGCGGCGCAGCCTGGGCGTGAAGGCCGAGGCCATCGGCGGGCCGACGCGCGGCAAGCTGATATTGCACTACAACAGCGCCGAGGAACTGCAGCGCCTCTACGAAGCCCTGGGCGGCGAGATCGAATAAAGAAGGCAGGAACGAACATCCGGGCGGGGAAGGATCCCTGCCCGGTCCTTTTTTGCCCTAAAATGGAAATGAAAGAATAGATGCCGAAAATCTGGATAGAGCATATAAAATATTTGGATGGAATTTAAAAATATCATTTTCCTATATATATATATTGTAATGGCGGTTTTCATGGAAAATCGCAGATAATTGGAATTGACAGGCCATTTTGAATATGATACCATCATTAATAAAGATAGCGATATTTCCGTATTTGCCCGCTTTCCCCCTTTCGGCCCGACGAAAAAGGAGCGAAACGCCATGCGCGGACCATTCCTTCGCGGCCTATCGATGGCCGCCGCCCTGTGGTGGCTGTTTTCCCTGACCGCCTGCGCGGGGCCTTCAGCGCAGGGCAGCGCGGCCTCCGCGCCGCAGGAAGCACAAATAGAGGAAGCGGACGCCCCGGGCCCGTTGGTGGTGGTCGGGATGAGCGAGATCACGAACGTTTATGCCGAGGCCATGGGCGCTGCGCTGGGGACGGACGTGGAGCTGGTCCAGACATCCAACGAAACGGACGAGCGCATGATCGCCGACTTCGCGGCCGGGCGCGCCTCCTACGACGTGCTGGAGCTCTTTTCGGGCATGGGCGTCTACTATTCCGCGGATGGCTTTGTGGACAAGGGCTTCTATGCGGACATCACGGACGTTGAAGGCGTGCGGGAAGCGGTCCAGGCGATGCTGCCGGTGCTGCAGGCGCACGTGAGCCGGGACGGGCGCTGTTTCGCCCTGCCCACCGAGCTGCGCACAAAGACGCTCAGCTTTGACGGGGCGCTCTACGAGGCCTGGCAGACAGGTTCGCTGGATACCTATGGCCGTGAGCACTTTACGGTCGTGACCGATGCGGACGCGCGGTTATTGGACGAGATGGAAAAACGCCCATACGATACCTGGCAGGAACTCATGGGCGCATTCTCCAACGACGGTTTCCGCCTTCTGCACGTAAGCGGCGATGCGATCGCCAGCGCCCTGCTGGAACAGTACGTGCTGGGCATGGACGAAGAAGGCTTTTCCTTCGACACGGAAGGCTTTGTTTCCGTTCTGGAGCTTAAGAAGGCCTGCTTCAGCGAAACGGAGACGGGCGCGCTGGACGGGACCGCGCCGCCCCTGCGGGTCGATTTTAACAGCTTCTCCACCTATTTCATCGACCGCAGCGTTTCCCCGCCCACGGCTGTGCGGGAGAGGAACCGGGAGGTGTTCGCGCCGCCGACCGTGGACGAGAAGGGACGCCTGGCCGCGTCCGTGACCGAGCTTGCGGTGAACGCCTTTTCTACGAGGAAGAAGGCCGCCTTCCGCTTCCTGTCCGCGGCCGCGGACGTGGGTCTAAACGGAAGGCCCGATTACGACCCGGTCCTCCACGGGGCCATGCGCTACGGCAGCCTATATTCCGCAGCCTGCTATGCGGACAATGCGCATTTGGTCGAGGTCGTGGGGGAGGAGCCGGAAGCCCAGGCGCGCTGGCTGGCCCTGACCGAGCGGCTCGCGGTCCCCTCGTCTGCGGGCTTCCTCACCGCCTTCCACAACGAGATATTCCCCATGTATCTGGACGGCGCGATCGACGCTGCACAGTGCGCCGCCCTGACGCAGCAGAGATATGAGATGTACCGCATGGAGCAGGGCGGATAAAGGGAGGGAAGGGCCGTGCGCGTTCGGAGCTGGCAGGCGTACCTGTTTCTGCTGCCCAGCCTTTTGGGGCTGTCGGCCTTTTGCCTGCTGCCTTTCCTGTTCGGCCTGCGCTTCCTGGTCTGGTCGCCCGGCGAGGGTTTTTTAGGGACTACCGCCCTGCGCTCGACACTTGCCAGCGGCATGTTCCGGCTGGGCCTTGGCAACACGGCGCTTCTCTGCCTGCTGGGCGTGCCCCTGCTGCTGCTCCTTTCCCTTTCCCTGAGCTTCCTGCTCCACGAGGTGGGGCGCGCCTCCCATTGGCTGCGGAGCCTGTTCTTCCTGCCCTATGTTTTGCCCACGGTGGCGGTGGTCTTTGCCTTCCGCTGGGCGCTCGACTACCGCGGCCCTGTCGGCCGCCTGGCCGCCGCGTTCGGGCTTGCGCGGCCCTTCCTGCTCTCCGGCCCCGCGGCGCTGCTGTCCGTGCTCACGGTGTTCTTGTGGAAGAACGCGGGTTTCTTCGTCGCCTTCCTGACCGCCCGCCTTGCGGGCACGCCCAAGGAACAGCTGGAGGAAGCCCGTTTGAACGGCGCCAACTGGCGGGGCTGCGTGCGCTTTGTGTACCTGCCGCACCTGCTCCCGACGCTCCTCTTTGCATTGGTCTTCGCCTTCGTGCTGGCGCAGGACATCTTTCGCGAGACCTATCTGCTGGCGGGGAATTATCCCACGCCGGAGATCTATACCCTGCAGCACTTCCTTTACAACCGCTTCCACGCGGGGGACTACGCCGGCGTGGTGACGGCGGGTTATCTGCCGCTGCTCCTCCTTCTGCTCCTGCTGTGGCTCCTGTTCCGTGGTGAGAAGCATGTGTAAGCGGGGGCTTTGGCTGCGCGTTCTGGCGGTCTTTGCGGCGCTGTTGTTCCTCCTGCCCGTGCTCTTTATCTTCGGCGCCTCCTTCTTGAGCCGCTGGGAGACGGACAGGCTCTTTGCGGGGATGGGCCGCTACACGGACGAGGGCTTCCTGCCTTCGCCCCTGCCGCCCATGGAGGCGACGCTGGAACAATACCGCGAGCTGCTGCTGGAGAGACCGCAGGTACCTGCGACCCTGCTCAACTCCGCGGGGTATGTGTTCCTGGCGCTTTTGGGGATGCTGCTGGCCGCGCCCGCCGCCGCCTTCGCCTTTGCGCTTCTGAAGTTCAAGGGGCGCGACGCGCTGTTCCTTGTGTACGTCTTCGTCCTGCTGCTGCCCTTTCAGGTGCTCTGCGTGCCCGTGTACCTCTCCATGGACGCCCTTCGTCTCTTGGATACGCCCTGGGCGCTCATACTGCCGGAGGTCTTTTCGCCCCTGCCGGTGTTCTTCCTGCGGCAGTTCATGAAGGGCATCCCCGCCTCCGTTCTGGAGGCCGCCCGCATCGACGGCGCGGGCTGGCTGCGCTGCTATGGCAGCGTCGTGCTGCCCCTGTGCAGGCCCGCCCTGGCGGCGGCCTGCGTGCTCGTGTCGGCGAAGATGTGGAACCTGATCGAGCAGCCGCTGCTGCTCCTGCAGACCCGGCGGCTGTATCCGCTCTCGCTGTATATCCACGAGATGATGGACGCGCGGCAGTTCGGCCTGTTCGCCGTCTGCGTGCTGGCGCTCGTGCCCATCCTGCTTTTGTTTCTGGCCTTCAGCGACGAGACGATGGACGGCATCGACCGGATGGAGCTGTGAACGCTCCCACCTTAGAAGGAGAAAGAAGATGAAGAAACCGCTCTGCCTGTGCCTGCTGACCGTCTTTCTGCTATCCGCTGCGGTCTGCCTGTTTTTGGGCCGCTCCTGGGCGCTGGCGGGCCTGCCGCAGGTGAAAACGGGCAGCTTTCAAAAGGGCTCCATCGTCAAGCGCTTTACGCTCAGCGGCTCGGTCCGGGCGGACGAGGAGACTTTGGTCGTGCTGGAAGCGGACAGCCGGTATTCGGCCCGCGTCGAACAGCTCTGCGTTTCCGTGGGCGAGAGCGTGGAGGAAGGGCAGGAGCTCATGCGCTTAAGTCCCTGCAGGGAGCTGACAAACGACCTGGCCTCGGCGCGCCGCTCCCTGGAGGACGCGCGGTACGCCCTTTTGCAGGAGGAAGACGAGGAACTGTATTTGGCGTATGAAGCCTGGACGCAGGCCGAGGACGCCTGCCTTGCCGCCCCGGAGGATGAGCGTCTGCGTGAAAACTGCAGGGCAAAGAAGGCGGCGCTGGAGAAGCTGTGCGAGGGGGACGGGTCGCAGGGAAAATTGGATCGGCTGCGGGAAAAGCACAGGCGGCTGAAAGCTTATGAGGAAAGCGTTTTGCATCTGCAAGGCCTGTACGACGCCCTTTCCTCCGTCCGCGCTCCGCGGGCGGGCACGGTGCTCATGCTCGCGGGACGGGTGGGCGAGGAATTTTCGCTGACGCAGCCCGCAGCGAAGATCGTCTCCGAGGAGGAGGTCCGCCTGTCGTTCCCGCTGACGGCCGAGCAGGCGGCCTACTACCAAATGGCCGAGGGCGTCGCCCGCTGCGACCTGCGTTTGGGGGCCGCGCGCTTTCCCATCGAACCGCCGATGCTCTGCGCGGAGGGCGGGAAGCAGTCCCTGCAGGCGGCCGCGCCGGGCGGCCCGTTGTTCTACGGCGCGGGCGCGGTGCTGGAGCTGGAGTTCAGCTCCGGCAGCGGCTATGTGCTGCCCCGCAGCGCCGTTTCCGTCGGTGAAGACGGCCTGGCCCGGTATTACGTCCTGCAGCAGAGGCAGGGCTTCTTCGGGACGGAGGACTACGCCGCCGAGCGGGAGGCCGTCTGGCTGGACTACGACGAGGAAAACGTCCTCCTGTCGGACGCCGCGACGATGGAAACGGCGATCATAGAAACGAACGCGCCCCTGAACGACGAGGGAAGGGTGCTGGCGACGGGATAAAGAGAAAAAAGGGCATTCATGGCCGCCGGTCCTTAAGCGGGACCGGCGGCCCTTTGCTTTCTCTGGAGAAAAAAGACCCGTCCTTGACAGACGAAAAGCGGCGTTGTATCGTGTAAGCAGCTGGTTGGTGGATATAATGCGACAGAAGGGGGAATGAGCCGCCATGCCCATGCAGATCGTCCGAAACGACATCACGAAGATGCGGGTCGATGCCATCGTCAACGCCGCGAACAGCACCCTTTTGGGCGGCGGGGGCGTGGACGGCGCGATCCACAGGGCCGCGGGTCCGGGACTGCTGGCCGAGTGCCGGACGCTGGGCGGCTGCGAGACTGGGGAGGCCAAGCTCACCGGCGGGTACGAGCTGCCCTGCAAATACGTCATCCACACCGTCGGCCCGATCTGGCAGGACGGAAAGCGCGGCGAGCGGGAGCAGCTGGCCGCCTGTTACCGCAATTCCCTGGAGCTTGCGAGAAAGTCCGGCTGCGAGACCGTGGCCTTCCCGCTCATCTCCGCCGGCGCCTATGGCTATCCGAAGGACGAGGCGCTGTCCGTGGCGGTCAGGGCCATCGGGGACTTCCTTTCCGAAAACGAGATGACGGTCTATGTGGTGATCTTCGACAAGGCCGCCTACAACATCGGCAAGGCGCTGTTTGCGGACATCGAGGCCTACATCGACGACCGCTACGCCGAGGAGCACGAGGAGCCGCTCTCCGTCCGCCTCCGCAGGCAGGGGCAGGCGCAGGAGCTCTTCTCCCCAAAGGTCTACGGCGCGCCTTCCCTGTCCGAGGCTTCCCTGCCGGAAGAGGCAGCAACGCCCAAGACGCTGCCCAAGAAGATCGCGGAGAGGCTGCGGCGCGGCCGGAAGAGAAATAAGCAGGAGGAAAAATACGGCGAGCTGCCCAAGAGCGTCTCGCTGGACGAGGCCCTGCGGAAGCTGGACGAGAGCTTCTCCCAGATGCTCCTGCGCAAGATCGATGAGCGCGGCCTGACGGATGTGCAGTGCTACAAGAAGGCCAACATCGACCGCAAGCTGTTCTCCAAAATTCGCAGCGACACGTTTTACAAGCCGTCCAAGCCGACGGCCCTCGCCTTCGCCATCGCGCTGGAGCTTTCCCTGGACGAAACGCAGGCGCTGCTCAGGACCGCGGGCTTCGCCCTCTCGCACAGCAGCAAGTTCGACATCATCATCGAATACTTCATCGAGCACGGCAACTACAACGTCTTCGAGATCAACGAGGCGCTGTTCGCCTTCGACCAGAGCCTACTGGGCGCATAAGACAAATCGTATTTTTACGGCCCATGGACCGCTTTTTTGAAAATTCCTTTGTAAAGGAGGAAATCTCATGATCGTTCTCATTTCTGTGACTGCTTTTTTGTGCATGGTTGGCGTCCCAGTCTGCTTCGTCGGCTGGCTCGTCCAGACCATAAGAAAAAAGAAAAACAAGGCCGCGTGGGGGATCGCGCTCCTCTGCCTGGCGGCCGGGTTCGTCGTCTGCATCTTCCTCACCCCCTCCAAAGAGCCCGCGGAAAAGGCCGCAGGGACCGCGAACGCGGAAGAAGCAAGCACCGAGCTTCGCGCTTCCGCCCCGCCAGATACGCGCGCGCCGGAGCAGGATGAGCCAAACGACATCGAGGGAGAAGCGCTTTTAGACGCCGACGAAAGCGGGCTCCTCTCGATCGACGGTTCGATCACCAACGCGCTTACCGAGATCGGGTACAGCTACGACCACGCCGCGCAGATCGAGACGATCCTGCGGACGGTCGGCATCGAAACGCTGGCAGTGGACGGGGCCGACGGCTCCGGGCAGGACCCGGAGCACGGGCTTTACAGCGTGGTCGCCTATCCGAACGGCTACACGGAGGAAAACCGCCGCCTGTACTTTACGACCGAGGACGGCGTCGTCTTCTACGTCGGTTTCCGGGATGAGGACCTCTACGACGCCGAAAACGGCGGCTTCCTAAAGACCTACGCGGACGTCCATGTGCCGGAAACGAAGGTGGACCCGCAGACCTGGTTTGCGCTTCAGGAAAGATGTGAGACGGTCTTGGACAGCTACTTTAAGTTCCCGCCCTACTACGACGCCTGGGCGGTCGGACGGGAGGACGACGAGTACGCCGTGCAGTGTGAGGCCCATGCGCAGAACGGCTTCGGCACCAAGGACTGGGTCTTTTCCAAGGTCTGGTACCACGAGGAAAACGGGGAGTTCGCCGTGACAGCCGTGTCCATCGATGGCGTGCTCTACGAGCTGAAGTGACGCCCCGCTCCATTTAGGTTTTTAAGCGTTTCCGCATTTGTCGCCTGCCAGGCGACCAACGAGGAACATATTTCCGCTATACTGTGGCTGCACGGTCGGGAAAGCGCAAAGTAAGCGCGGCCGTGCGGCCATTCTTTTTTAGCGGAGGTAGAAAGAAATGAAAAAGGGTCTTACGGAGCTGGTCTTTATCCTGGACCGCAGCGGTTCCATGGAGGGCTTGGAAAAGGACACCATCGGCGGCTTCAACGCCATGATCGAAAAGCAGAGGAAGGCGGAGAGCGAGGCGCTTGTTTCCACCGTGCTCTTCGACAACGAGAGCAAAGTTATCCACGACCGGGTGGACGTGAAGGAGATCCGGCCCCTGACGGGCGAGGAATACTTCGTGGGCGGCGGCACCGCGCTCATCGACGCCATCGGCGGGGCGATCCACCACATCGGCAACGTGCACAAGTACGCCCGCGAGGAGGACGTGCCGGAGCACACGCTGTTCGTCATCACCACCGACGGCATGGAGAACGCCAGCCACCGCTATTCAAGCGAGCAGGTGCATGGGATGATCGCGCGGCAGAAGGAGAAGTACGGCTGGGAGTTCCTGTTCCTGGGGGCGAACATCGACGCGGTCAAGACCGCCCGCGCCTTCGGCATCGGGGCAGACCGCGCCGTCAACTACCGCTCGGACTCCGTGGGCACGCGGCTCAACTATGAGGTCGTGGGCTCGGCCATCAGCGCCGTGCGCGGGAACGTGCCCCTGGGCGCGGGCTGGAAAAAGCGCATCGACGAGGACTACAAAAAGCGCGGCGGGAAGAAATAAGGGATAGGACTTTCAGCTCTTGCGGATTTTGGCAAAAGGCGGGAAAAGAAGCGTTTCCCGCCCTTTGTCCATGGGAAGAAGTTTCGCTTGACGAGCGGCAGATCCAGAAGCGTTATCCGCCGTTATCTCTTGAAAACCCCTTTGAAGCGCCTTTTGCTAAAGGGCAGAAGAATTTTCGCCCGACAAGCGGGGGAGCGGTGGGCGGCGGGAACGGGCTTTCCGCTGCCGGAAGCCCAGAAGACCCCTTTAGAGCGAGACCTGTCGAGAGAAGAAGAATTTTCGCTTGACAAGCGGCGGGGCGGGCGGCTATAATGGGAGGCAGTCAAGCGGAGGATTTTCTTCCGCACAAGAAGGCTTGGATGAAAAGAGTAGGCGTCAGGTCCGGCGCAGAGAGCCCGCGTTTTGGTGCAAGCGGGAGCGGATGGGGCGCGCGAACATGGTTTCGGAGCCGCGCGGTCGAGGGCCGTCCAGCAGGGACGAGCTTCAGGCCGCGACGGGGTCGCCCGTTACAGCGATAGGGTATCAGCCGTATTTTACGCGGGGCGTACCCGATGAGGCGCGTTTCCGCGAGGGAGCGCGCGAAACGCTGAGGTGGTACAACGTGGGCCGCGCAGGTCTTCGTCCTCACAGAACATGTGGGGCGGAGGCTTTTTTATTTGGCTTTTTATCCAAAGAGCAGGATCGGGGGAGAGGAAAATGATCCATGTAAAGGGATTGACCAAGGTGTTCCAGGCCGGAAGCGAGGTCGTGGCCTTAAACGGCATCGACCTGGACGTGGAGGAGGGCGACATCTTCGGCATCATCGGCATGTCGGGCGCGGGCAAGTCCACGCTTCTGCGCTGCATCGCCCTGCTGGAGACGCCCACCCAGGGCAGCGTGGAGGTGGACGGCAAGGACATCGCCCGGCTGCGCGGCAGGGAGCTGATCGAGCACCGCAAGCGCGTGGGCGTGATCTTCCAGGGCTACAACCTGCTCATGCAGCGCAGCGTGTTCGACAACGTAGCCTTCCCGCTGGAGCTGTCCGGCATGAAGAAGGAGCAGAGAAGGGAACGCGCCGCGCAGATGCTGGAGCTTGTGGGCCTGACGGACAAGGCGCAGAGCTACCCCTCCCAGCTCTCCGGCGGCCAGAAGCAGCGCGTGGCCATCGCCCGGGCGCTGGCCAACGGCCCCAAGGTGCTGCTCTGCGACGAGCCCACCTCGGCGCTGGACTCCTTCACTACCAAGTCGATCCTGACGCTCCTTAAGCGCATCAACCGGGAGCTGGGCGTCACCATCGTCATCATCACCCACGAGATCGGTGTGGTGCGCGCCGTCTGCAACAAGGTGGCCGTGATCAACGAGGGCCGCTTCGTGGAGACGGGCAGCGCCCAGGAGGTGCTGCTGCATCCCAAACACGCGGCCACCCGCCTGCTGGTGGGCATGGAGGAAGGAGGAGAAGACAATGCTTGAAACGCTGATCGAAAGCCGGCAGATGCTGCTGGAAAGCACGGCGGGCACGCTGTTCATGACCTTCGGCTCCGCGGTCATGGCCTATTTGATCGGCTTGCCGCTGGGCGTCTGGCTCACCGTGACCGCGCCGGGCGGGCTGCGGCCCAACCGGGCCGTGCAGTCGGTGGTGGGCTGGCTGGTCAACATCGGCCGCTCCATCCCCTTCGTCATCCTGATGCTGGCCCTGATCCCCGTCTCCCGCGCATTGGTTGGCACCATGATCGGCCCCAAGGCCGCCGTGGTCTCCCTGACCGTGGCTGCCGCGCCCTTCATCGCCCGCCTGGTGGAAAGCTCCCTCAACGAGATCGACCGCGGTGTGATGGAGGCTGCCCGCTCCATGGGCGCAACCGACTGGCAGATCATTTGTAAGGTCCTGCTGCCGGAGTCCGTGCCCTCCCTGGTGCGCGGGGCGTCCATCACGGTGATCACGCTGGTGGGCTACTCGGCCATGGCCGGTGCGGTAGGCGCGGGCGGGCTGGGGGACGTGGCCATCCGCTATGGCTACCACCGCTACCAGATGGACATGATGTTCATCACCGTGATCCTGATGATCCTGATCGTGCAGATCATCCAAAGCGTCTTCAACCTTTGCGCCCGTTGGATCGACAAGCGCAACCGTTGAGATAGATCAAAACCCCATCCCCAAAAAACGCAAGGAGGTATTTCCCATGAAAAAGCTGACCGCACTCATCCTGTCCCTGCTGCTGGCGCTGTGCTTCACCGCCTGCCAGTCCGCGCCCGCAGGCGCCGCCCAGGGCGGCACGTTGGTGGTGGGCGCGTCCCCCGCTCCCCACGCCCAGATCCTAAACGACGTGGTCAAGGACCTTTTGGCGGAGCAAGGCATCACCCTGGAGGTCAAGGAGTTCACCGACTACGTGCTGCCCAACACCGCCCTGGACGAGGGCGAGCTGGACGCCAACTACTTCCAGCACACGCCTTATCTGAACGACTTCAATGCCCAGAACGGCACGGACCTGGTGCCCGTGGTGGCTGTGCACTTTGAGCCCCTGGCCATCTACGCTGGCAAGTGCTCCGACATTGCCGCCATCCCCGACGGCGCGCAGATCGCCGTGCCCAACGACACCACCAACGAGGCCCGCGCCCTGCAGCTGCTTGAGTCTGTGGGCATCCTCACCCTGAAGGAGGGCGCCGGCCTGGAGGCCACGGCCCTGGACATCGAGGAAAACCCCCACAACGTGGAGATCGTGGAGATCGAGGCCGCGCAGGTGCCCCGCACGCTGCCTGACGTGGAGTTCGCCGTCTGCAACGGCAACTACGCACTGGATGCCGGCATACTGGATAAGCAGCTGGTGACCGAGAGCCCCGAGTCCGACGGCGCGCAGACCTACGCCAACGTGCTGGTGGTCCGCAGCGGCGACGAGGACCGCGAGGACATCCAGGCGCTGGTCAAGGCCCTGACCTCCGACGAGGTGCGCGACTACATCGAGACCACCTTCCACTCCAGCGTGGTGCCGGTGTTCTGATCGGCCAAACGCAGGGCCTTATAATAAGGAAGGCGTCCGCCCGCTCTCCCGGAACAGGACCGGGGGAGCGGGTTTTTTATGAACCATAAAATTTAACGGAAGGAAAGAGTGGGCGGCGGCCGCCGAAAGAAAAGGCTTTCGTTTTTGCCCTGATCCCGTTCGTTCCCAAAGAGAGGGACTTTTTCCATAAAACTTTACCGGGAAAAAATCTTCCCGTCCCGCCCCGCTTTTCTGTCCTTTAGCGGTTGAGATAACTGGCGGGTCATGATATAATGTTAGATGCTATTCCGTTTCACGCGCATCGGGGAAAGGGGGCGCGCACGTGCTGCTTCGGCTGGGCGATCTGGTGCAGATGAAGAAAAAGCACCCCTGCGGCTGCGACCGCTGGACCGTGACCCGCGTGGGCGCGGACATCAAGATCCGCTGCCAGGGCTGCGGCCGCGTGGTCATGCTGGAGAGGCCGGAGTTTGAAAAGCGCGTCCGCAAGATCCTGGAGCGCGGCCCGGAAGAAGAAGGTTCGGCCGATGGATGAGCGCAGGGAAGGACCCACGGAGGAAAGGGAGGGCTCCCGCGCGCAGGACAGGCGGCGCATGAAGCAAAAGCGCCGCGTGGAGAACCTGCGCCTGCTGGCGGAGCTGGCCCTGGTGGTGCTCCTGGCCGTCCTCATCCGCCACTATCTGTTCATGCTGACCCTGGTCTCCGGCCAGTCCATGGAGGAGACGCTGCACGACAACCAGATCGTGGCCGTGGATAAGCTGAGCTACCGCCTGAGCGGGCCGCAGCGCGGCGACATCGTGATCTGTCACTACCCGCAGGACGAGCGCAACTTCGTCAAGCGCGTGGTGGCCGTGGAGGGCGACACGCTGGAGATCCGCGGCGGGCGCACCTACCTGAACGGCGAGCTGCTGCCGGAGGAATACATCGCCTACCCCGCCTGGAACGATTTCGGCCCCATCGTCGTTGGTAAGGACGAGGTGTTCGTCATGGGCGACAACCGCGCCAATTCCCACGATTCCCGCGCGGAAGGGCCGCTGCCCCTATCGCTGCTGGAGGGAAAGGTGTTCGCGGTGCTCTATCCCCTGGACCAGATGCACATGGTCAACGGCGCCGCCCAGCAGGCGGCCGGGGATTAGCCGGGGAAAAAGGGATACCGGCTGGAAACTTTAAGGGAAGCGACGGCACATGGAACCAAACGAGAAGCCCCGGGAAAAGGGGAATCAGGGAAAAAAGAGCGTGGGACGCGAGATACTGGAATGGGCGCTGGCCGTGATCGTGCCGGTGGCGGCCGTGCTGCTCCTGCATGAATACATCTTCACATTCGTCACCGTCCAGGAGACCTCCATGCTGGAGACGCTGCACGACGGCCAATGGATGGCGGTCTCCCGCCTGCATTACCGCCTGGTGGAGCCGGACCGCGGCGACATCGTGACCTGTTATTTCCCGAACGAGGGCAGCAAGCTCTTCGTAAAGCGCGTCATCGGCCTGCCGGGGGACACGATCTCCATCGAGGAAGGAAAGGTCTCCATAAACGGCGAGCCGCTGGAGGAACCCTATGTGGTGCATCCCTCTGAAGAAACGGTGGCTCCCTTTACCTTAGCAGAGGACGAGCTCTTCGTCATGGGTGATAACCGCGCCGTTTCCATGGACAGCCGGATGGTGGGCCCGATCAAACGAGACGATCTCATGGGCTTCGTGATGGGGGCCGTGTTCCCCTTTGACGAGATGCGCTGGTTCTACGGAAGCTGAAAAGACTTTGGCTTCCCACATAAGAAATTTTAAGGCGAAAGGATGAGGATCTAGGATGGATATTCAATGCCTTTACCCCGGCGCGAAGCGCAAGGCGTTCACCCTGAGCTACGACGACGGCGTCTGCCAGGATCGTAGGCTCGTCGCCATGTTTAACCAATACAAGGTCAAGGCCACCTTCAACCTCAACAGCGGCCGCCAGTCCTACGCCAACGGCTGGACCCATCCCTGCGGGCTGGAGATCCGCCACCTGCCCGCAGAGGAGATCGTCTCCCTCTACGCCGGGCACGAGGTGGCCGTGCACACCGTGAACCATCCCCATCTGGAGTCCCTGACCCCCGCGGAGATCATCAGCGAGGTGCGCCAGGACCGCCTGACGCTGGAGGACCGCTTCGGCAGCGCGGTGGAGGGCATGGCCTATCCCTTCGGCACCTTCGACAGCCGCATCCCGCCCATCCTGGAGAAGGAGGGCATACTCTACGCCCGCACCGTCAAGGAGACCCACGACTTTGCCGTCCCGGACGACTTCCTCACCTGGGACCCCAGCTGCCACCACAACTACGCGGGCCTGCTGCCCCTGGCCCAGGAGTTCCTCTCCACCGACCAGGAGCTGGCGCTGTTCTACGTCTGGGGCCACAGCTACGAGTTCGACGTGGAGGACAACTGGGACAACATGGAGGACCTGCTCACTTTGGTCTCCGGCAAGGAGGACGTCTGGTACGCCACCAACCAGCAGATCTGCCGCTACCTGCTTGCCATGCGCGAGCTGAAGGTGCAGGGCGGCAAGCTCGTCAACCCCTGCAACACCCCGCTGTGGGTGGAGGTGGACGGCGAGGTCCGCGTGCTGTAAGCCTCTAACGAACAAAAACCGCAAAAAGCGCCCGGCCGCTGCCTTAAGAGACGCGGCCGGGCGCCTTGTTGTATAAACTTAAAGTTTTATATGCAAGTATATGCAACATGCTTTTTTCTTGACCTCTTTTCCTCCCGGTGCTAAGATAGGGTCAGCAAAAAAGACGGCCGGGCAGCTGCGGCCTCCCGCCGTCCGGGACGGAGCCTGTTCTCCGCCCAGCATCGACCCACACTATACATTTTTCAAGGAAAGAAGGATCCCCCAATGAGCAAAAAGCTGTTCGCCCTGCTGCTCGCCTGCGTCATGATCTTCGGTCTGGCCGCGTGCAGCGCTCCCGCTCCCGAGACCTACACCGTAGGCATCTGCCAGCAGCTGGAGCACCCCGCTCTGGATCAGGCGACCCAGGGCTTCATCGACACTCTGACTGCGGAACTGGGCGAGGATGCCGTGAGCATCGATCTGCAGAACGCCCAGAATGACCCCGCCACCTGCGCCACCATCGCCAACAGCTTCGTTTCCAACGGCGTGGACCTGATCATGGCCAACGCGACCACGGCCCTGCAGTCCGCCGCCGCCGCCACCGACGAGATCCCCATCCTGGGCACCTCCATCACCGAGTACGGCGTGGCCCTGGAGCTGAGCGACTTTGACGGCGTCGTGGGCGGCAACATCTCCGGCACCTCCGACCTGGCCCCTCTGGCCGAGCAGGCCGCCATGGTCAAGGAGTGGTTCCCCGACGCGGTGAACGTCGGCCTGCTGTACTGCTCCGCCGAGCCAAACTCCCAGTACCAGGTGGACGTGGTGAAGGCCGAGCTTGAGAAGCTGGGCTACACCTGCACCCTGTACGCCTTCGCGGATTCCAACGATCTGTCCGCCGTCTGCACCACCGCGGCCGAGGCCAGCGACGTGCTGTACGTGCCCACCGACAACACCGTTGCCAGCAACACCGGCATCGTGGATAACATCTGCCGTCCCCTGAAGAAGCCCGTCATCGCCGGCGAGGAAGGCATCGCCTCCGGCTGCGGCGTGGCCGCCCTGTCCATCAGCTACTATGAGCTGGGCTGCGCCACCGGCGAGATGGCCGCCAAGATCCTGAAGGGCGAGGCTGACATCTCCACCATGCCCATCCAGTACGCGCCCGCGACCAAGAAGTACAACCCCACCATCTGCGAGGACCTGGGCCTGACCGTTCCCGACGGCTATGAAGCCATCGAGGCCGAGTAAAAACCGGGCTTTACAAAAACTCTCACGAAAAAACAGGACAAAATCGTCGGGAAAGGCCTTACTTTCCCGGCGATTTTTGTTATAATGTAGGAAGGTGCATCTTTATGCCCTTCCTCCTTCCGCGTTTCTTTTTCGCTTAGGGCCGCGGAAAGGACGGTGCTCACCCATATTTTCCCATACATTTCTTCATACGAAGGGGAGGACGTTTTTCGTGCTTGCTGTTTTGCTCGGCCGCCTGGCCACCGTACCGGGAACGCTGCCCGGCGCCGTGTCGCAGGGCCTCATCTGGGGCGTGATGGCCATCGGCGTCTACATCACCTTCCGCGTGCTGGACATCGCGGACCTGACCGTGGACGGCTCCATGGCCACCGGCGGCGCCGTCTGCATCATGCTGATGCTCATGGGCTGCAACGTCTGGGTCGCCATGCTGGGCGCCTTCGCCGCGGGCGTGCTCGCGGGCCTCGTGACCGGCGTGTTCCACACGTTCATGGGCATCCCCGCGATTTTGGCCGGTATCTTAACGCAGCTGTCCTTATATTCGGTGAACCTTAAGATCATGGGCAAGGCCAACCAGGCCATCAACGTGGATAAGTACGAGCTGTTCACCTCCCTGCGCTGGGTCAAGGAGATCGCCCTGCACAACCCGCTGGTGACCGGCCTGCTGGTCACGGCGGTGCTCATCGCGGTGCTGTACTGGTTCTTCGGCACGGAGCTGGGCTGCTCCATCCGTGCCACCGGCGCCAACCCCAACATGAGCCGGGCCCAGGGCGTCAACATCGAGTTCAACAAGATCATCGGCCTTATGCTCTCCAACGGCATCGTGGCCTTCTCCGGCGCGCTGCTCAGCCAGTACCAGGGCTTTGCGGACGTGAGCATGGGCCGCGGCGCCATCGTCATAGGCCTGGCCGCGGTCATCATCGGCGAGGCGGTGTTCAGCCGCATCTTCCGCAACTTCGCTTTAAAGCTGCTGTCCGTCTCCCTGGGCGCCATCATCTATTACATCGTCATCCAGGTGGTCATCCAGCTGGGCATCGACGCCAACCTGCTCAAGCTCCTCTCCTCCGTGGTCGTGGCCGTGTTCCTGGCCGTGCCCTATTGGAAGAGCCGCTACCTGCGCCCCGCCGGCAAGTCCGGCGCGAAGGAGGTCGATCCCCATGCTTGAACTCAAACACCTCTATAAGACCTTCAACCCCGGCACCGTCAACGAGAAGCGCGCCATCGACGGCCTGGACCTGACGCTGCAGGACGGCGACTTCGTCACCGTCATCGGCGGCAACGGCGCGGGCAAGTCCACGATGCTCAACCTCATCGCCGGCGTCTTCCCCGCCGACCAGGGCGACATCATCTTAAACGGCGTGCGCCTTAACAACCTGCCCGAGCACAAGCGTGCCAAGTATCTGGGCCGCGTGTTCCAGGACCCCATGACCGGCACCGCCGCCACCATGGGCATCGAGGAGAACCTGGCCCTCGCCTACCGCCGCGGAAAGAGGCGCGGCCTGGGCCGCGGCATCTCCAACGCGGAAAGGGAGCTGTACCGCGAGAAGCTGGCCAGCCTGGGCCTGGGGCTGGAGGACCGCCTCACCAGCCGCGTGGGCCTGCTCTCCGGCGGCCAGCGCCAGGCGCTCACCCTGCTGATGGCCACCCTCAAGCAGCCCGAGCTCCTTCTGCTGGACGAGCACACCGCCGCCCTGGACCCCAAGACCGCGGACAAGGTGCTGCAGCTCACCGAGGAGATCGTCTCCGGCAGCCACCTGACCACGCTGATGGTCACCCACAACATGCGCAACGCCATCCGCTACGGCAACCGCCTCATCATGATGGACGCTGGCCGCGTGGTGGTCGACATCCGCGGCGAGGAAAAGCAGAACCTCACCGTCCGCGACCTGCTGGAAAAGTTCAACATCGAAAACGACCGCATGCTCCTGTCGGAGTAAGCGGAAAGCCCCGCAAAAAAACGCCAAGCGGCCTTCCTGATCGAAGGCCGCTTAAAATTTTATGTATATGTGTGTTTACCGCGCCTCCACGATCTCCCTGGCGTTGTGGAAGGCGCCAAGTCCCGGATGGCCTGCTTGATCCCCGGGTGGCCGGCGAAGGCGGGGTCGAGGTAGTTCCTCTCCTTGATGAAGAATTTCCCTTTTTTCCAGTCCATCCGGCAGCCGAGGAAGCCGACGAAGCGGTTCCCCACGAGGATGGAAAGGGGCCACTTCATCCCCTTTTTCTTGAAATACTCAAAGGAGAAGGAGTAGTCGAAGAAGGCCTCCAGCCACGCCTTGTCCCGCACGAGCGTGTCCATGGGCGAGAGGAGCTTGAACTCCGGCGTCTCTTCCCGCGCCTGCCCGTTCAGATAAGGTGCTTTCGAGACATGGATGTAGTAGCTCCTGCGGCTGACCTTTCCGAGCAGCCTTTCGATTTGTCCTTCCTCCTCCAGCTGGCGAAGATGGGCAGAAGGTCGGCGGTCCTGTACCCGGATATGTGGGAAATATGGACGGGGTCGCTGATCCCGAAGGACTTTATGAGCTTCTCCACCGCCCAGCGGACGGCCCGCTTTTCGTCGATGGGCGCCTGCGTCCAGTCGGGGAAGCCCGCCTTTTCCCGCAATATGTAGACGGGCTCCCGGAACGCGCCGGGGTTCCGGCCGCAGGTCAAAAGGTCGCCCCGGCGGCACAGCCTGTAAAAGGCGCGGAAGATGGGCAAATTGTAATTTTGGTCGTGCTCCCGCCGGTACTTGTGCCATTCAAAGGATACGCCCAGCGCTTCGTCGCGTGCCTGTATAGGGCGTATTCCTCCCGCGGGACGAAGAACATGTTCCGCTTGAAGGTCCAGGTCTCCGTGACGCGGAACTCCTCGTAGGCCGCCCGGTCCAGCTGCTCGGCTTAAAGTCCCGCTTGCGGGCAAAAAGCATGATGTACTGGTTTAACTGGATCGTAGGGTTCGGGTCGTACTGCAGGCCGCAGAGGTCGGACACGATGCGCTCGACGCTTTTCTCGCTCCTGTGCAGCAGGTGCTGGCTGTTTAAGATCACATCGCGCAGGGCGGCTTTGGTCGCTGCTTACCTGGCCCATAAAACCTCTCCTTCTTTATTAAAGGGGCTTTTTCGCCGGGACGCCCGCCTTCCGCGGGTAGGCGGGCGGCGTGGGCCGCGTCTTCTCTACACGCGCCAGCAGGTGGTGGAACTCCCCGCCCGGCAGCTCGTAGGGCTTAAGGTCGATCCTCCCGCCGCCCAGCAGCGCGGCGGCCCGGTCGGCCTTTTCCTCCTCCACGCCCGGCCCCTTCCAGCAGAGGGCCGCGCCGCCCACGCGCACGCAGGGCAGCAGGTATTCCATCAGCACCGGCAGGGACGCCACCGCCCGCGCCGTGGCCAGGTCGTAGCGCTCCTTGTGTGTTTGCTCGCGGCCAAAGTCCTCCGCCCGCAGGTGGACGCAGTCCGCCCGCAAGCCCAGCGCCTCCAGCGCCTCTTGGATGAAGTTCAGCCGCTTCTGCAGGCTGTCCACGAAGCAGACTTGCAAAGTGGGCCGCGCGATCAAAAGCGGCATCCCCGGAAAGCCCGCGCCCGTGCCCACGTCGGCCAGGCGCTCATCCCCGCGCACAAGCCCCAGGCCCAGCGGGGCTAGGCTGTCCAGGTAGTGGACGCGCAGGGCCTCGCCGTCCTCGGTCACGGCGGTCAGGTTCATCACCCTGTTTTTCTCCTGCAAAAGCCTGTGGAAGGCCTCCATCCGCTCAGCGGCGGCGGGGTCCAGCTCAATCTCCATCCGCTTTGCGCCTTCCAGAAGCGCCTCCGTGAACGTCGTCATTCCCCGGCCTCCCTTCTGCGCCGCCGCTCCAATTCCACCAGCAGCACGGCGATGTCCCCAGGCGACACGCCGGAGATGCGCGAGGCCGCGCCTAGCGTTTCCGGCCGGAGGGCGGTCAGCTTCTGCCGCGCCTCGATCCTAAGGTTCGTCATGGCCATAAAGTCAAGGTCCGGCGGCAGCCGCAGCGCCTCCGAGCGGCGGAACTGCTCCACCTGCGCGTTCTGGCGCGTTAGGTACCCCTCGTACCGCGCCTCGATCTCCGCCTGCTCCTCCGCCTCCGGGGAGGAGATGGGCAGCTCCGCCTCCCGCCGCAGGTCGGAAACGTGTATATTGTCGCGCTTTAGCAGCATGTACGCGCTGGAGGGCCCCTTTTCCTCCTGCCCGGTGAGCCTTGCGGCCGCCTCCGCGGGCAGGCGCGTGTTTTTGAGCGCCTCCATGAGCGCCTCCGTCTCCTGCCGCTTCTTCAACATCTTCTCGTACCGCTCCCGTGAGGCCAATCCCGCCCGGTAGGCGCGCTCCGTCAGCCGGAGGTCGGCGTTGTCCTGGCGCAGCAGCAGGCGGTACTCCGCCCGCGCGGTCATCATGCGGTAGGGCTCGTTGGTGCCCTTGCTCGTAAGGTCATCCACCAAAACGCCTATGTAGGCGTCCGCCCGCGTCAGGCGCAGCGGCTCCTGCCCTTTTAGGAACAGCGCCGCGTTGATCCCCGCGTAGATGCCCTGCGCGGCGGCCTCCTCGTAGCCGGAGGTGCCGTTGATCTGCCCGGCAAAGTACAGCCCCGGGATGCGCCGGGAGCTTAAGCACCCGTCCAGCTCCAGCGGGTCGATGCAGTCGTACTCGATGGCGTAGGCGAGACGCAGGAACTCCACGCGCTCGAACCCCGCCATGGAGCAGTAGATCTCGTACTGCACCTCCTCCGGCATGGAGGTGGACATGCCCTGCACGTACCATTCGGGGCTGTTCTCCCCCTCCGGCTCCAGGAACAGTGGGTGCCGGTCCCTGTCCGGGAAGCGCACCACCTTGTCCTCGATGGAAGGGCAGTAGCGCGTGCCCGTGGAGTGCAGCGCGCCGGAATACATGGGCGCCCGGTGCAGGTTGCGGCGTATGATCTCGTGGGTGCGCTCGTTGGTGTAGCCCAGATAGCAGGGCAGCTGCGGCCGGGAGATGTCCCCGCTCAGGAAGGAGAAGGGCGTGGGCGGCACGTCGCCGTCCTGTCGCTCCAACTTGGAAAGGTCCACGGTGCGTATGTCCACCCGCGCCGGGGTGCCGGTCTTAAAGCGGCGCAGGCTAAAGCCCAGCTCCGTCAGGTCCCGGCTCAGCTCCGTGGCCGGGAACAGGCCCGAGGGCCCCTGCTCCAGCATCGTTTCCCCGATGATGACCCGCGACTTTAGGTACACGCCCGTGGTCGCCACCACAGCCCGGCAGGCGTATTCCCCGCCCGTGCGGGTGCGCACCGCCCGCACGCGGCCCTGTCCGTCCAAAAGGATCCGGCTGGCCTCTCCCTGGCGCAGTGTCAGTCTCTCCTGCTCCAGCAGCGCGCGCAGCATCCGCTTTTGATACGCCTTCTTGTCCGCCTGGGCGCGCAGGGAGTGCACCGCCGGCCCCTTGCCCGTGTTCAGCATCCGGCTCTGCAGGTAGGTATCGTCGATGGCGCGGCCCATCTCGCCGCCCAGCGCGTCCACCTCCCGCACCAGGTGCCCCTTGGCCGTGCCGCCGATGGACGGGTTGCAGGGCATCATGGCCACGGCGTCCAGGTTCAGCGTCAGCAGCAGCGTCTCCAGCCCCATCCGGGCCAGCGCCAGGGCTGCCTCGCAGCCCGCGTGCCCCGCGCCGATCACCACCGCGTCGTATTCCCTTGCCGCAAAGCTCTGGTCCATATCCGTTTCCTGTATCCTCCATAAAAATGATGGGTCTTTTGTTGACTTTAATACAAGCAAACCATCTTTCTTTACCGGTTTTAAGCTCTTTCAAGCAATCGGCAGCGCAATTCATACAAAGCTGTTTTGTTGGAATCCCAAGTAAGGCGCGCCAGAGCGTCTTCATAACGCAGCCACTCGCAGCCGATGTGTTCATCGGATAACTTTATGTCTGAAACACATTCAAACGCGAAGTGGTATTCGGGAATAACATAGGTGTTTTTTGCCCAATATTTTCGGTATCGCTCCAGGAAAATATTTGCGGGGATATATGTCATGGATGTCAGCTTTATAATGCTGTTTGTCTTTATCCCCGTTTCTTCCCAAATTTCTCTTTTCGCCGCCTCTGTCGGCGTTTCCTCATCCTCGCCGCCGCCGGAAACAAACTGCCACTGGTCGAAGTCCGCGCGATGAAAAACACAAAACTCCATCTCTTGCGAAGATATTTTTCTGAAAGGGATTGCCAAGATCTCAAATGGCGCTCTCATTCTGTTAAACCTCCGCTGATCATTTCCTTGAAGGTCAGATGCCGCCTGCGATCTCCGCAGGCGGAAGAAGGGAAAAGCCAGCCCCTCTATATTAGAAGAAACGCCCCTTGGGAGCGCGGGAGGAGAAAAGGAGGGTCCGGGAGGGAAGGAGGGGGGAGCCTCTCCCTCCTTCCCTCCCGGTTTCCCCCCCGCAGTGGTCACGCTGCCTTATAAGCGGGTCGGCTACTTTCCCAAACAGAACTTCTGGAAGATGCGGTCGATCACGCTCTCGTCCGCATCTTTGCCGAAGATGGCGCAAAGGGAGGCATAGCCCTGCCTGATGGCGATGGCCGCCATGTCCAGCGTGCCTTGGCCGAGGGCCTCCCGCGCGTCCGTCAGGGCGGCGAGCGCCTCCTTGGCCAGCTCCTCTTGCCGTTCCCCGGCCAGGCCCGCGGCCTCCCCGTCCGTCAGGCGCACCGCCTGCCGGTACAGGGCATCCTTGAGTTTCTCCAGCCCCTCGCCGCTTACGGCGCTCGTGTGCAGGAGCGCCGCCGGCTTGTAGGCCTTGAGCACTTCTTTCTCATCCAGCGCCTGTTTTAGGTCGCTCTTGTTCATGCACACGAGCAGCGGGCAGGTAAAGGGCGGCAATCCCGGCAGGCTTTCCGTCGAGGCATCCAGCACCAGCAGGGCGACGTCCGCCTGCATAAGCTCCGTCCGGCTCAGCTTAACGCCCATTTCCTCGGCCCGGTCCCGCGCTTCCCGCAGCCCCGCGGTGTCCGAGAGCACCACCGGCAGGCCGCGGATGCTCATCTCCTCCCGCAAAACGTCCCGCGTGGTGCCGGGCAGCTCGGTCACGATGGCCCGCTCCCGCAACAGCAGCGCGTTCAGCAGCGAGGACTTGCCCGCGTTCGGCTCCCCGAACAGCACCACCCGCACGCCCTGCCGCAGCTTCTCCGCCGCCCGCGCGCCGCGTATGGCATTTTCCAGCTTTTGGATCGCGGGCTCCAGCCCGCCCAGCGTTTCGCGGACGGTTTTTTCCTCCACGTCCTCGTCCGGGTATTCCAGCAGCGCCTCCAGGGAGGCCGCCATGTCCAGCAGCTCCTCCTCCAGCGGCCCCAGCTGCCGGGTCAGCGCCCCGTTCATCCGGGCATAGGCGCTGCGGGCCGCGGCCTCGCTGGACGCCGCGATCAGGTCCATCACGGCCTCGGCCTCGTCCAGGCGCAGCCGTCCGTTCAGGAAGGCCCGCTTGGTGAACTCCCCCGGCTCGGCCAGGCGGCAGCCCGCCTTGAGCAGGGCGGCCAGCACCGAGCGCGCCGCCACGCCGCCCCCGTGGCACTGCACCTCGAACACGTCCTCGCCGGTGTAGCTGCGCGGGGCGCGAAAATATACGCCCATGGCTTCGTCGATGGGCGTGTTCTCCTCCATGGCCCGGCCGTAATAGAGCCGGTGGCTCTCATAGGGCCCCTTTGCCTTCTTGTGGAACACCCGCCGCGCCGCCTCCAGCGCCCCCGGCCCGGACACACGCACGATGGCGATGCCCGAAAGCCCCGGCGCCGTGGCGATGGCCGCGATGGGCTTGTCCGCTGCCTGCATGTCCTGCTTCCCTTCTCCTTTTAAGGTTTGAAGCCCCTTATCCACCGCTTTCTTGAAGCGCTTCTTCCAGCACGTCCGCGAAGGCCTGGATGGGCCCATTGAGCTTTTCCGCCTCCCGCAGGAACTCTGGCTCCTTTTGCAGGAGCGAGGGGTCCTCCCGCAGCCGCAGCGCCGCCTTCAGCACCGCCCGCGCTTCTCCCTCCGGGCACAAGCCCCTTTCCAGCGCCCATTTTCCCGCCTCCGTCTTGGGCAGGATGCCTCCCGTTTTAAGCGTGTACAGCCCCCGTGCGATGTCCAGCAGCCAGCCGTAGGCGTAGTAGCCCGGCGCGGTGCGGCCCGCGTAGGCGCGTATGCTCTCATAGTGCCGCCGAACGTCCGCGCGCAGCTCGTCAAAAGAGGGGCGCGCAAGGTAGGCCCGCATCTCCCGTCCGCAGAGGAGCCTGCCATGATTCAGCAGGTCCAGGCGGCTCAAGGAATTGAGCGCATACCCCTCCGTCAGCCTCTCCCCGCTGGTGCCCCAGTACACGCAGAGCGCCGCCTCTCCGTTTAGGAAGGCGTCCGCGGGCAGTATGCCGCCCTCCAGCGCGCGGAAGGGAAGGCCCGGCTCCCCTTGCCCCAGCGTCTGCCTTAAGCACAAAAGCCCCTCGGCCTGTTCCCTCGTCAGCGGGGCCTCCGTCAGGGCCAGCACGTCGATGTCGCTCCACGGGGGCCGATAGTCGCCCCGGGCGGCGGAACCGTACAGGTACAGGGAAAACCCGCCGCCCAGCGCCTTTTCCAGAGAGGCGCGCAAGGAGGACAGCACGGCGTCGATCATAGCGCCTCCACGAAGCGGTCGCGGCCGTCCTCGCGCACAAAGCAGCGCTGCTTCCCCGCACGCAGTATGCCGCAAAACTGACGTATATCCTCCGCCCGCGGGGCCAGCAGGCCCGCCGTGCCCGCGTCCCCGAACTGGTGCACGTCCGACCCGGCCACGAACAGCAGACCGTGCTCCCGCCCAAAGCGCAGGACCCGGTCGTTGTGGCTGTCGTGGCGGGGGTTGGCGTTGACCACCTCCACGCCGTCCATGCAGTCCGCGGGCATGCAGTTTAGGTACCCCCGAAAGGGGTGCGCCTGGAACAGCAGCCCGCCCGCCTGATGCACCAGGGCCAGGCTGGTCTTTAAGGGCAGATAGGCCAGGCAGCCCATTTCCTTTAAGTCGTCCTCCGTCACGCCGTAGATGAGGTAGTCCTCCATGCCGAAGATGTTGCGCATCTCCAGCGCGGGCAGCACCAGCAGGCCCTCCTTCTGGCCCGCCTCAGCCGCGGCCCGGTAGCCGGAGAAGAAGTCATGCAGCCGCGCCTTGTAGGCCGCGCCCGACTCCGCTCCCGCGAAGAACTCCGGGTCGAAGTGGTCCGTGGTCACCACGGCGTCGTAGCCCGCCTGCCGCACCTCGTGGACCATCTGCGCCGCCGTCATCCTGGCGCAGCGGCTCACCGGGGAGGTGTGCGCGTGGGGCTCATAGCGGATGATCGTCTCCATTTACCCTTTACGCCCCCTTGACGGCCTTCTCGATGCGGGAAAGAGCCTCGTCCAGCACGCAGGGCGGGCAGGCCAGGTTCAAACGCATAAAGCCCTCGCCCAATGCGCCGTAATCCGTGCCCTTGTTGAGCATCACATGGGCCTTTTCCTTTAGGAAGGCGTCGATCTGTTGGCTCGTGGGGAAAAGCGCGCGCATATCGGTGTAGATAAGGTAGCTGCCCTGGGGCTTTAAGGTCGGGAAGCCTAAGCGGTTCAGCGTTTCCACGGCCTTGTCGCGGTTGCGCTCCAGCACCTGCAAAAGGGCGTCCAGCCAGCCGTCGCCCTGTGAATAGGCCGCGGTGGTGGCGGTCACGGCCATCACGTTGCCGCCGCTCATGCCCATGCGGGAGGCCTGCGCCTTGACAAGCTCGCGCATGTTCTCGTCCGGGATCACGACGCTGGAATGGGAAAGCCCGGCGATGTTGAACGTCTTGGAGGCGGACACCGCCGCCGCCACGCCCGTTTCCGTCCCGGGAAGGGTCAAAATGGGCGTGTGGTGAAAGCCGGAATACACGAAGTCGCAGTGGATCTCATCGGTCACCAGATACGCGCCGTGCTTTTTGCAGAGGGCGATCACCTGTTCCAGTACCTCGCGGGGCCAGACGCGGCCGCTGGGGTTGTGGGGCGAACAGAGCAGCATGAGCCTGCAGCCCTCGAGCTTCTTGTCCAGGTCGTTTAAGTCCATGTGCCAGTCGTCGCCGGTAAAGAGGAGCGGGTTCTCCACCAGCTCCCGGCCGCCGCTGCGCTTGACCACGGAGAAGAAGGGGCCGTACACGGGCGTCTGTATGCACACCTTGTCGCCCGGCTCCGTCAGCGCCTGCACGCAGAGCAGCAGCGCGTCCACCACGCCGGGGGTAAAGAGCAGCTGTTCCTTCTGGATGGTCCAGCCATGGCGGCGCTGGTAGAAGCCGATCAGCGCCCGATAGTCCTCCTCGCCCATGTGGGTGTAGCCGAAGGCAGGGTGCTGCGCCCGGCGCTGGATGGCCTCCACGATGGCAGGGGCGCAGGCAAAATCCATGTCCGCGACCCATAAGGGGAGCATGTCCCCGGAGACGGCGTCCCACTTGACGCTGTTGGTGCCCCGGCGGTCGAGCACCGAGGTAAAATCGTAGTCCTTCTGTTCCATAGAGTATTTCTCCACCTTTTGTTTGTATTTTCTATTTGCTTTTTGCCGACGGCTTGAGCCAGGCCCTCGGCAATTTGCCTTTAGTTTAGCCTTTTTGCGTAAAGTTGTCAATGAAAAGGCGGCCAAACAAAACCGCCCTTGAAGGATGGCCGCCTCTGTGGTATGCTGGCTTTCAGGAGAGAAAACAAAACGGGAGGCGTATTTTCATGCGCAGGAAGGACAGGGAGATCAGGGAAAAAGACGAGATCATACGGGTCATGGAGGCATGCGACGTGTGCCGCCTGGCGCTCAACGATCTGGACGGCTGGCCCTATCTTCTGCCGCTGAACTTCGGCCTGTATCAGGGAGAAAACGGGGAGCTGACCCTCTACTTCCACGGCGCTTTGGAGGGGAAGAAGTACGAGCTCATGCGCCGGGACGGGCGGGCCTGCTTCGAGATGGACAGAGGACATGAGCTCTCGGCAGATGTGGAGAAAAAGATGTGCACCATGGCCTACGAGTCCGTGATCGGGCGGGGAAGGCTGTCCTTTGTGGAGGACGAGGCCGAGCGGCTGCGGGCCCTTGCCTGCCTGCTGGCCCACTACCACCGGGAGGACTTCCCCCTCAACGAGGCCGCCCTGCCGCGTACCTGCGTGTTCAAATTGCAGGTGGAAAGCCTGACCGGCAAGGCCCGCAGAATATAAACAGACGCCAAAACGGACGCCGCCCCGCTGCAAAAGGATATGCAGCGGGGCGGTATGTCTTTTTTGTTAGTCCAAAGCGGTCAGACGGGCCAGGCCGCAGGGCGGCGCGGGCAGCAGGTATGCGCCGTCCACCAGCAGCTCGCGCGTTTCTACCCTGTCTCCCTTGTGGTCCAGAAGCTCCGCGCGGAAGCGGCGGGGCGTTTTGGAGATGAGGACCAGCGCGTCGGCCAGGGAGGCGTTGAGCACGAGGACCTCCCGGTCTCCCTGCTCGATGGGCGCCGCGTGACCGCCCGCGTACACGGCCAGCAGGGCGCGGCCGTCCCGCCGGGCGCTGACCAGCGGATAGAGCTCCTGGGGCGATTCCACCTCCAGCGGGGTCTCCAAAAGCAGCTCCTTTTCCTCCTGCATAAAGGTTAGCCAGAAGCGGAGCGTTCGGGCCTGTTCCTCGCTCAATTTGTCCAGACGGACGGAAACCTGCGGCACGCCGAAGACCACGCCCTGCAGCTGCAGCGCCACGGCCTGCGGGGTGTCGTCCCTGTGCCACATGAGCATGTCGGAATGCACGGCGGTATTGCCGCTGGTCATACGCAGGTCCACGATGCCCACGCGGTTGGAGATGGCGTCGTTGGGGCAGTCGCTGACGCGGAACAGGTTGCCGTAACCCCGCATACAGGGGCCGATGTAGCTTTGGCGGAACTCGATCAGTATGTCGGGCTTGATGGAGCGCAGACGACCAAGTACCTCGGTCATTAAGCAGTCCACGGCGTCCTCGACCAGGTCGAAGTCCATGCCCGGTGTCCTGGGCGGCAGGGGCTTTCCGCGCTCGGGCGTAAAGGAGTCGATGAAGTCCAGCTTAAAGCCGTCCAGGTCCCAGTCGAGCAGGGCCTTTTCGTAAACGCCGATGAGGTAGGCGCGCACCTCCGGGTAGCGGGGGTCCAGCACGGCAGCCTGGGCCGCGTCGTTCATGGTCAGCAGCTTGTCGCGGAACTCCACGAAGTGGCGGGAGCGGTAGCCCACGAAGGGCACCGAGTACCAGAGCATGTACTTGACACCGTTCTCATGCACCTTGCGCACGTGCGCGGCCATGTCGGGGATCTTTTCCTTGGCGGGCTGCCAGTCGCCGCAGTAGGCGTAGCCCCGGTGGCTGTCGGCGGTCTGCCAGCCGTCGTCCACGATCAGAGTCTTCATCCCAAGGGCCGCGGCGCGGCGGCTCTCCTCCTCGATCTCCTGTGCGATGGTCTCCTGGTGGAAGCTGTACCAGCAGGAGTAGAAGGGCTCCTTGGCGGCGGTGGGCACGGGGCTTGGGGCAAGGCCGCAGTCCTTCTCCCACCAGGCGGTCACGCGGCGCAGGGCCTCGGCGAAGGAGAGGTCCTCAAAGCTGCGGTAGAGGAGCAGCTCGTAGGCCTGCTCTCCCTCGCCGGCCTTTAGGGGCACCTCCACGCGGCACAAGAGCGTGCCGTCCTCCTCGTGCACGCCTAAGGAACAGTGAAGCAGTGTCTTGACATCGCTCAGGGCCATGGTGAAGCGGCTCCGTCCCGCGGCGTTGTAGAAGCAGAACACCGGCGCGGAGGAGGAAATTTTGAAGGAAACGGGCGCCTGCCAGTCCACGCGCAGGGAACGGTCAAAACCGCATGAAGGGTGCCACTCGAACTGGGTGTCGATCAGGGGAACGGTCCAGCGCAGCTCCAAACTGCCGGGGGAGACGCTTTCCCCCTGCCAGCGCAGGGATATGCGCTCCACCAGGGGCGAGAGCGTCGTGATCTCCGCCTGTGTCTTGTCGGGATAGAGCAGGGTCAGGTCCTTATGTTGCAGCATTTGAGGTTTGCACGCTCCTTCTTCTGTGGGGGCTTTAACTTGTTATCCCCCTCTTTTGCCTATTGTAGGCCGGCGGGGGCGCATCCGTCAAGGAAAAAGCTGCTTGCAAGAAACGGGCCCGCATGGTATCGTTTAGATAGATGGACCCGTCCCGCATCCTTTCCACACACGGCCGGACGGGCGGCGAAAGGAGAAACAGAAGATGAACGACTTTTTCCGCGACAAGCAGGGCCGCCCCTTCCTGGCACTGGGGCTGCAGGCCCACAATTCCTCCACGGGCACGGAGATGATCGAAAAGGCCATCCGCGCCGTCAAGCTCTACGGCGGTAACGTGCTGGAGGCGCCGGTGTACTGGTACGCGGTGGAGCCCGAGAAGGACCGCTACGACCTCTCTTTGGTCAAGGGGCTCATCGACCAGACGCGGCAGGCGGGGCTCAAGCTGGTGATCCTCTGGTTCGGGGCCAGCAAGAACTCCCACCCCAACTACGCGCCGGATTATGTGAAGCTGCACCCGGAGACCTACCGCATCGCCCAGGGCCCCGGCAAGGTGCCGGTTGCCTCCCTCTCGCCCCACTGCCGCGCCACGCTGGAGCGGGACAAGGCGGCGTATGTGCGCGTGATGGAGTTTCTGCACGAGTACGACCCGGAGGGCACCGTCATCGCCATCCAGATCGAGAACGAGTTCGGCTACGCCAACACCGACAGGGACTATTCCGACCTGGCCCAGGCGGATTTCGACAAGGGCGTGCCCGCTTTGATCGCGGACATAGAGCTTGAGGACATGGGCGAGCACGACGGCGGGCCCGGCTGGTACGGCCGCTTCGGCCGCCACGGCCACGAGGCCTTCTCCGCCTATTACCACGCACTCTACATAGATGAAATGGCCGCCGCGGGCAAGAAGGTGCACCCGATCCCCACCATCCTCAACATGTTCATAGGAGAGACGGGCATCGAGGAGCCGGGATACAGCTACAACGCGGGCGCGGGCGTGGGCCGCGTGATCGACATCTGGAAGCGCGTCGCCCCGTCGCTGGACCTGATGTGCCCGGACATCTACCTGCCCGCCAAGCGCTGCTATACCCGCATCGCCGCCCGCTACGACCGGCCGGACAACGCGCTGTTCATCCCCGAGACTTCGCCCATGGGCGAGGCCTTCGCCATGAACGCCATGCTCGCCTTCGCGGACTACGGCTGCATCGGCCTGTGCGGCTTCGGTGCGGAGTCCACGCTGGACGACGACGGCGAGCTGCTGCCCGACGCCCGCACCATGGCCTACACCATGCGCGCCATCCGCGCCCTGGAGCCCCTGCTCATCCGCTACCGCAAGACGGGCCGCGTCCACGCCTTCGTGCAGGACGAGTTCAGCACCGACCAGTACCTGCGGCTGGAGAAGTACCACGTTTTGGCCAGCTTCTCCCGGGGCAATCCCCGCTACCACGGCCGCGGCTCCCGCGTGAACCTGCGCACGGAGAAGAACCGCCACCTGACCGAAGAGCGCGGCCGGGGCCTGTTCATCGAGGCCGGGGAGGACGAGTTCTTCCTGGCGGGCACCGGCGTGGCCGTGGACATCATCCGCAGGCCCGACCCGGCGGACCCGAACCGCTTCGCCCACCTGAATTCCCGCCAGTCCACGCAGCTCAACTTCCTCTCCGTGGAGGAGGGCCACTTCGATGAGGATGGCCGCTGGGTGGTCGACTACATCCGCAACGGCGACGAGTCCAACTTCATGCTCTACGTCCACGCCGGGCAGGCCGTGCGCATCCGCATGAACCCCAACATGGGCATGGAGCTTTGAGCCCCGCCTCTCCCATTCTAAGTAAACGGAACCGGGCCGCCCCCGACGCCTTTGCGGGGGCGGCCCGCGCTTTGGACGGATATGCCCGCGCGGGAAAGAATGGCAAACGGAAAAGTCGTGCAGCGATATAAAATGAAAGTCGTATTCTAGGACTTAAGGGGTCCCAAACTGCGATAGACGCTGCCCGATCCCCTTGACAGTTCCTGTTCGCGCATGGTATAGTACCTGAAGTTTGTGAAAGGAGGGCGCGGCGATGCGGTGGATGCAGAACGGCTTGATCCTGCGTTGTCTTGGCTGCAACAGGGCCATCCACGGGATCAGTGCGCCCTTTTTTAGCTGACCTTTGGGTCGCGATAAACGGTCGCGCCGATCCTTTTCTTGTGAGGAAAAAGAAAGGATGGCGCTATTTTTATGCCCAAAAACGACAAAGGGTTTTCTCTATTCAGGCAAAAGGCGGCCCTTTTGATCCTGGAATGGTCGGAAGGCTTCCGTCCGGCGGGAAGTTTGTGGGTCCTGCTGCTGGCCCTGCGGGGCTTCTCCCTGGTGGAGATCGGCTTTGCGGAGGCGGTGTTCCACGCGGTGAGCTTCTGCTGTGAACTGCCCTCGGGGCTTCTGGCGGATGTGCTGGGACGAAAGCGGACACTGATCGCCAGCCACGTGATGTTCTTGCTCTCCGCCCTGCTGATGGTGCTCTCCCGGGGAATGGCCGGGGTCTGCCTGTCCCTGGCGGTTACGGCCCTTGGATATAACCTAAAGTCCGGCACGCGGGAGGCCATCACCTATGAGTCCATGCTGCAGGCGGGAAAAGAGAGGGGGTATCTGAAATTCTCCTCCCTGCAAAACGGGGTGGACCGCTTGAGCGTCGGCGGCGCCATGCTGCTGGCGGGGGCCACGGTGCTCCTGGGCTGGCGGAGGGCCTATCTGCTGGACGTGGGCATTACCCTTATCGGCTTGGCGGCCGCGCTGACCCTGACCGAACCTAAGCGGGACGCCCCCGGGGCCACGCTGCGGACGCTGCCCGCCGCCTTGGCCAGGACGGTCCATGAAGCCTGGGCGCTCCTCAAGTCGGACGGCACGGCCGTTCGGATCATGGCGCTCAACGCCCTGGTGGGGGCCTGCGCAACGCTGACGGGTTTTTACCTGCAGGAAAAGGTGGAGGCGGCGGTAACGGTCCCCGCGCTGCTGGGTCCGGCGCTGTTCGCGCTGAGCTTGGGCGGCGGCCTGGCGGGATTGCTGACGGGCAGGCTGGACCGCCTGTCCTATCCCAAGGCAGCGGCCGTCACCGGCGCGGGCGTCCTGCTCTGCGCCCTGGCGGCGCGGAGAGCCTGCCTGCCGGTGCTGATGGCCTCCGGCCTGCTGGCGGGGCTTCTGGACGACAGCCTCCAGCTGGTCAGCGACAAGAGGCTGAACGACCGCTTCCCGTCCGCCCAGCGGGCAACGCTCATCTCCGTCTCCTCCATGCTCTTTTCGGCCTTCATGATGCCGCTGTCCCCGCTTTTTGGCTGGTGGTTCTCCTAAAGCGGCCGTCGGATCGGTCTGTGATCTTAACTTAAAAGGAAGGCTCCCGGCGCGCGGCCGGAAGCCTTCTCTTTGTATATACGCTTAGGTTTAGGGGCGCCCCCCTTTTAAATCTGCACGTCCGGGTACAGCGGGAAGCGGGCGCAGAGGGAGAGCACCTGCTGCTTGACTTCCTCCACGGCCCCGTCGCCCTCCTTCGCCAGGCAGGCGATGAAGCGGCCGATCTGCTTCATCTCCTCCACGCCCATGCCGCGGGTGGTGACGGCCGGGGTGCCCAGCCGCACGCCGCTGGTGACGAAGGGGGAGAGCGTCTCAAAGGGGATGGTGTTCTTGTTGGCGGTGATGTGGGCCGCGTCCAGGCGCTGCTCCAGGTCCTTGCCGGTGATCCCCAAGGGGCTGACGTCCAGCAGCATCAGGTGGTTGTCGGTGCCGCCGGAGACCAGCCGCAGCCCCTCGGAGAGGAGCGTCTCGGCCAGCGCCTTTGCGTTTTCCACGATGCGGCCCTGGTAGGCGCGGAAGTCCTCGCCCATGGCTTCCTTTAAGCACACGGCCTTGGCCGCGATCACGTGCATCAGCGGGCCGCCCTGGGTGCCGGGGAAGATGGCGGAGTCGATCTTCTTGGCGTACTTCTTCTTGCACAGGATGAGCCCGCCGCGGGGGCCGCGCAGGGTCTTGTGGGTGGTGGTGGTCACCACGTCCGCGTAGGGCACGGGGCTGGGATGCAGGCCCGCCGCCACCAGGCCCGCGATGTGGGCCATATCCACCATGAACAGGCAGCCCGCCTCGTGGGCGATGTCGGCCATGCGGGCAAAGTCGATGATGCGCGGGTAGGCGGAGGCGCCCGCCAGCAGCAGCTGGGGCTTGTGCTCCAGCGCCAGGCGGCGCAGCTCGTCGTAGTCGATGGTCTCGTCCTTTTCGGAAACGCCGTAGGGCACGATGTTGAAGTACTTGCCGGAGAGGTTCACGGGGCTGCCGTGGGTCAGGTGCCCGCCGTGGGACAGGTTCATGCCCAGGATGGTGTCGCCGGGCTTTAGCAGTCCAAAATACACGGCGATGTTCGCCTGCGCGCCGGAGTGGGGCTGCACGTTGGCGTGCTCCGCGCCGAACAATGCCTTGGCGCGTTCCCGGGCCAGCTCCTCCACCACGTCCACGTACTGGCAGCCGCCGTAATAGCGCTTGCCGGGGTAGCCCTCGGCGTACTTGTTGGTCAAATGGCTGCCCATGGCCGCCATCACCGCGGGGGAGACGAAGTTCTCCGAGGCGATCAGCTCGATGTGGTCCCTCTGGCGGCGAAGCTCTCCGGCCATCGCCTGAGCCAGTTCCGGGTCTTCTCTGTAAACGGTGTCAAGTTCCAGCATCTTTCCAAGTCCCCTTTCCCGTATCCCCGCATATTTTTTGAGCCAACGGCAGGCGGGGCGCGTCCTTCCCCTTCAGTATACCAGAGACGCGCCCCTCTGTTTGGTCGAATATGGCGAATGTTCTGTTAAAGATCATGGGGACTTGCGGGGTCCGCGCCTTTCCTTAGGCCCTTTCCAGCACCGGCAGCAGCTCCAGCCTGCGCCCCTCGCGCAGCACCTCCAGGCGCAGCGTTTCCCCCGCCACGTGGGAATAGATGGCGTAGCGCAGATCCAGCATCACCGCGAGCTCCCGCCCGTCGGCGTAGAGCAGTATGTCGCCGGGCAGCAGGCCCGCCTTCTCCGCCGGACCGCCGGGGCTGACCTTGGTCACATACAGCCCCTGCTCCATGTCCACGTTTTCCTCCAGAAAGCGGGCGATCTCCGCGTCGAAGGCGTACAGTCCGAGGTAGGGTGTTTCATAGGAACCGTCCTTCACGAAGTGGTCGAGTATGGGCCGGGCGATGTCGATGGGGATGGCAAAGCCGATGCCCGCCGCCTCGTCCACCTTCATGGTGATGATCCCGAGCACCCTGCCCTGCAGGTCCAGAAGCGGCCCGCCGGAGTTGCCGGGGTTGATGGAGGCGTCCGTCTGGATGAGCCCCTCCAGAAAGGAGCTCTCCCCCTCGTCGCTCAAAGCGGGCACCTGCAGGGAGCGGTCCAGGGCGCTGACGATGCCGTGGGTCACCGTGTGCTGGAACTGGAGCGTGAGCGGCGTGCCGATGCAGAGCACCGTCTCCCCCACGCGGGCGTCCCGGGCGCTGCCCAGCTCCGCCGCCGGGTACTTGCCCTCTGTCTTTAGGACCGCCAGGTCCAGCGCGCCGTCGCCCCAGAGCAGCTCCGCCTGTCCCCGCGTGCCGTCCTGAAAGACGAGGGTCAGCTCCGTGCCCAGCCGGGCCACGTGGCAGTTGGTGAGCACATAGCCGTCCTCGTGGGCGATGACGCCGGAGCCGATGCCGGTGAGCTGCCCCTTCTCGCGCACGGCGATGCCCACCACGCAGGGCGAGAGCGCCTCCGCCACGGCCTGCAGATCGTCCGCCTGCGCCTCGTTTTCCGCAAGCAGCTTGGTCAGCGGCGGCGCGTCGCCTCTTTGGTCCCCGCCGCCCGCGCAGCCGGTCAGGATGAGCAGGCACGTTAGCAGGCATAAAAGCCCGTGTTTCCCTTTGCCGAACATAAAAAGAGACCTCCCTCCAAAGACTTGGCCTTGGGGAGGGAGGCGGCTTTTTTGAAGTGGGGCTTTTTTCTTACAGGCGCACGAGCTCCGCGGCGCGGTCCTGGTGCGTCAGGCGCAGAAACACGTCCCCGTCCAGCTGCGCGCCCAGCGCGACGGCGGCGTCCTCGGCGCTCTTGAGCGCCAGCTCCGGCCGGTTGTTCTCCTGGCTCAAGTGGCCTAGGAACACGCGCTTGACGCCCGTCTGCAGCAGGGCCTGCAAGGCGCGGGCGCAGGCCTCGTTGGAGAGGTGGCCGTAGCGCCCCAAAATGCGCTTCTTCAGGGCGTAGGGATAGGGCCCGTTTTTCAGCAGCTCCACGTCGTGGTTGGATTCCAGCAGCAGCACGTCCGAGCGCGCCGCCCGCCCAAGGATCTCGGGCGTAGTATGCCCAAGGTCCGTGGCAAAGGATACCTTGCGGCCGAAGGCTTCCAGGCAGTAGCCCACGGGCATGGGCGTGTCGTGGGG